>NZ_LMFK01000013.1:0-20084 GCF_001426785.1 Ensifer sp. Root142 | reverse complement strand
GCTCACCAATTTGCAGGGAAAGCGCCATCGAGGTTTCGTTCATCTTGGCCATGTATACGCACTCCGCTTCTGAAACTCGGGCCTATATGGAACAAGACAATCTGGCATCACAACTCGCAGATCTGTGGGTAGACAGGCGCTTCGAGCGGTGGCGGAGAGCACCCCTCGATGCTTGGCACCGAGTAGCGCCACGGCGATTATCTCTGGCGCCGACCGGCGTCATCCCTGAACCGGGCGCACGCCACCAGCCGGCGCCTGTATCCGCACCTCGACATTCTTGCGGCCGCACTTGGCACACTTAGCGTGGCCTCTNTCGGCGTCATCCCTGAACCGGGCGCACGCCACCAGCCGGCGCCTGTATCCGCACCTCGACATTCTTGCGGCCGCACTTGGCACACTTAGCGTGGCCTCTGATATAGATCGGATGGTCGCGCCCGAGCTTCTTCACAAACGGCTCGATCGAGCTGATCCCGCCGCGGCTGCAGTCCAAGCACCAGAGATTAAACTGATAGCCGTCATCCAGCAGTTTTCCGAGCGTATCTATAATGACCGGCTGTTTCCCAGACGCGCTTTCTTCCTCGATCGAGGTTTTGACAAGCCGCATGTCGTGAAAGGCGCCCGCCAGCGCCGGTGCTGTTGTCTGGTGTGTTCATGTTGCATGGCCGTAGTCTCGACGTCGGCTGTTTCGCAACAGGTGACGGCTGCTTAATCGCAAAAATCGCGTCAAGGTCCCGGTGACTCTTTAACGCAGTGACCGACGTTGTGATAAGCGGGCGACCCCGCCAACCCGGGACCCAGATCAACCCCGCCTGTCTCTCGATCCCATGCCTGACGTGTCGAGCCCTGGCTTGCGCTGCTTGCCAAGAGAGTGCCGGCCGCAGGCGACTGGGCATTCTAAATTGAATGGACGTCTACCGGCGCACGTTTGAGAAATGGCCGAAGGCATTGCAGGCCGCCTTGCAACCTCGGGCGCGCACCCGCCCTTAAGGCGTCCTAGGCCAAAATAACAACGATCTTAAGCGTTGACGGTTCAACAATAACAATTCGTCCATCTGCGAGAACGAAGAATAGATAGCCCTCGTATCCCGGCACGATCTCGACGATGCGTGGCGGTAGTTGCTTCAGCTTTACCTTGACAGTCTGCGGCACGATCACGCCCACCGAAAGGTCGACGTCGACGTCAACCGGATCGACCTTCTCTTCTTTGATAATCTGAGTGATTTCGGTCTTTTGCTCCACCGTCACATCGACCTTCGTCAATGCGGCGGAGGTGCTGATCGAGTAGCTGATCGAATCGGGAATCGAAGTTGTGTTCGGCCATTCGCTGTGGTGGCCGGCATCGCTCATTCTGAACATCCTAAACCATGCCGGAAACGCCGGGAGCGAGGGCACCCTGCAACAATTGAAGGCGATCTGCTTGTCGACCGGGCCGAGCTGGTCAGCGGTGTCGACTGAGCGCGCGCCATTGTCTCGAAGTTGGCTAAAGTGCTTGCCAGCGGCCCTTAAACGGAACCGCGAGGCCCGTTGGCGTGTTGTTGGTGACGTGGAACGCCGCAATTTCGCAAGGGAGAAGAGAGGATAGACCCGTCTCTTCCTGGCGTAATCTCGAGCTTGATGAGGAGACAGTTTATGGCGGACGATAGCGTGAAAACAATTTCGGCAAAATTCGAGACCCGGGAGGCTGCAGACCGCGCGATTGAACATCTTGTCCAGAAATGCGGTGTCGAGCGCGCCAATATCTTCGTTCAGGCATCCGCAAAGGACAACACCACCGGGATCTCGCCATCAGGCGGCGATCGTGCCCACGGCACCGAAAATCGGACGGATGCCCCACTTCATGGCGAGATCGAGGTATCGGCTGATGTTACGAATGAAGAACTCATCAAAGCCGAGGAGGTCTTTCGTGACGCTGGTGCGCGTGGCGTTGCGGCTCGCTGACGGAACATGAATTGAGATCGGGTCCAAAGCCCCTTCCTTCCTAACAATAGCCCTACCTGACGGGTTGACGGATCTCAAAGAGAGGCAGAGTTCCCCGAACGACCTGCACTCAAATTCAAGAGGCGAGGAGCCCGACCGAGACCCCCAGGGAATGGCGATGCGGCGGGCGCTTCAAAGTCCAAAGGGGAAGGTGTCGGGCACCCGGCCTGTCGCTCCTTCTTCCGCCAGAGGCCTTACGGCACTGGTCTGATCGAACCAGACATAAGCGTCAAACTGTTTTGAAAGCACTGCATAGGTGTAGTGGCTTAGCAATTCGCTCTCTGGCCGATAGATTACGCCAATAAAGCGCTCCAACCGCTCGACGGACAAGGCGTCCGCAGCCTCTGGATGTCTGCTAAAGTCGATAAGAGCCCGATCTCTGCCCGACAGATGGAAGCAATATTCGAAGCTATCCTCGTGCGACGGCCGAACCGTTTTTATCTCCATGTTACCATCCCAGTCCGTCGCGGCGGCAACCGTGCCGTGGTGGGTACCGAAACCGATCAGCGCTGCTTCAGGACCGTATTTCTCGCGACACAATTGACCAAGATTGAGCTCGCCTCTGGTCTTGCCCATGTCAGTGTGCCGGGCGTCACCGATGTGGGAATTATGGGCCCAGACGACCACTTTGCGGTCAGTGCCGCTATCCTGGCCCAGCAAGTTGTCGAGCGTTTCGAACATGTGCCGGTCGCGCAGGTTCCAGGCGCGCGCACCACCATAGTACATGATGCGATAGTACTTTTCCGCAGATGCGACGAGGCGGGCGTTTTGCGTGGCGTCGAACAGGGCCTGGTCGTCTGATCCCGATCTGTTCAATTCCGACCCCAGAAGCTCCCGGCACTGTCGTACCACCTCGTCCTCGCAATCGCGGTAGCCAGTGGTCAGCACGGCTCTGCCATAGCTATCGGGCGCATTCTGCCATGGCGTCAGGCAACCGTATCGCTCACGAGCCACGGCAGCAGCCCCCGGGTCGACTTCATCGAGATAGGAAAGCACGGCAGCGATCGAACCGGCCATATTGTAGAGGTCCAGTCCGTAGAAACCGGCCTGCTCGCCAGCAGGCTTGTGGGCATTGTGGGATCGCAGCCAGGTGACGAAGCTGTCGACCTCCGCGTTCCGCCACATCCACCGCGGGAAGCGGAGGAAGGGTGGCGCTGCATCCCCCTGTTCCTGCCCACGAACGAAACGGTTGATCGCCGCAGCGTCAGGCCAGTCTGCTTCCACTGCGATCATTGTAAAGCCGTGCTGTTCGATAAGCCTTTTCGTAATAGCCGAACGCGCTGCATAGAATTCCGAGGTGCCATGGCTTGCTTCGCCAAGGAGCACCACGCGCCGGTCAGCGAACCGTTCCAAGACATCAGCAAATCCCGGTTCATCGATATTGGGGAGATCCTCTCCCGCAGTGGCAATCAGATCGGGCAGATGCTTGCGCAGATGTACGCTCGCCTGTCTCTGATGCTCACTCCATCCTTGTTCGCCGATCAGCGGCACGAACATGACGCCACCGAGGTCTTCTTCCTTATATCGATTGTTCGCAAGTCGGGTAATGCGTAGCAATCGCTGCGATCGCTCTCGGCGCCCAATTGGAATAATCAGCCGTCCCCCGATTTCCAGTTGTTCCTTGAGTGCGACCGGTGCCGCCGGACCACCGGCCGACACAAGGATCGCATCGAACGGGGCTTTTTCCGGCCATCCCCTCGTGCCATCGCCGGTGCGAACTTGCACGTTTCCTCGGCCCAATCGAGAGATCCGATCGGCCGCTTTTTTTGCGAGCGAGGCATGCCGTTCGAGTGCCGAAACTTGGCTCACGATGTGGCTGAGGACGGCCGCTGCGTAACCGGAACCGGCGCCAACTTCCAACACATTGTCCGCGGGTTTCAGTCTGGCAGCTTCGGCCATGCGGGCGACTATATAGGGTTGCGAAATCGTCTGGCCTTCACCGATCGGCAGCGGCACATCCTCGTAAGCGAATTCCTCGAAGCCCTCGTCGATGAAGTCTTCGCGCGGCACCGCCTGCATTGCCTGGAGTACGCGTGCGTCATCGATGCCGCGCCTGGCCAATTGCCGATCGACCATCATTTGCCGAGCGTAGTCAAAATCAAACATCGTAAGATCCTCGCTGGGCTGCACCGACCGGAGGTGCCCCAGCGTTGGATTACGGAAACCAAGGCTGTCCCTTTGGGGCTCGTCTGCTATCTCTCGCCACGATGGGGATCCTTGCCTGCTGCTTGACTGCTTTTCTCGCTTTTCCCAGCGTCTTTCGCCGCCCTGCTGCGATTTCCACCATGTTTCCGTGTTTTTTGTCCTTAGGTGCGGGTTCAGCCTTATCGCCCTTGGGCATTTCCCTCTCCTTTAGTTACCGACGTAGGTCACGACCCCAACTATCGCAAAGATGCAATGTTCCAGTACTACCGAGAGTGGCGTTCGAAAGTTCGGATTAGATCAGCGAGCTTCGCTCGCTACGGCCCTCCGGCCATACATCCGACAACGACCATGACCAGAGCATCCACGTCGATCTCTCCCCGCACGTCGACACCGTCGCCCTTGCGCACAACCGTGAGTTTTTGCGGCTGCTGCATCGCTTGCCTTTCCAATTCGTCGATGATGGCACCAACTGCCTTGGCCTCCATCGGTTCTCCAATCAGATCGCGCGACACCATTTCCAATCTCCTTACCTTCGCGGTCTTTCTATTCGGGCGACTCCGCTGACATTTCCAATCGATTTTCCGGTTGATTACTTCGCATTCTGATCCTCAGGGATCTCATGAGGACGAATAAACGGAGTCTTGCCGATATCAGGAGCTGGCTTGGTCTCTCCGTAAGGTTTAATCGATCGGGTTTGTGCCCTTCGAACCCGCTCGGCCCGACAATGTTCCGAGAAAAACAGGTGACACAGTAGGAGCAATGCCGCTCCAGACTGAGTGCCGAGGCAAGGCATGGGCCGTCTCGGCTCGGATCAAAATAGGTGCCGAGCAAAATCGCCTATTTGCTCGCCGTTGCCGTCAGCGGATTTCGATTGATGGTGCAATTGACTGCATTGCGATATCCAGATTTCCTTCCCTTATCTGCGGTGTAGTTATTCACAGGATCGGCTTGCCACCGGTCACCCCGATCATGGTGCCCGATACATAGCTTGAGAGCGGATCGGCCAACATGACGTAAGCGGTGGCGAGTTCGGCCGGTTGCCCCGGGCGTTTCATCGGAACCTGCTTACCGAAACTTGAGACGGCTTCCTCGGGCATGGTCGATGGAATGAGCGGAGTCCAGATCGGACCGGGTGCCACCGCGTTCACACGGATTCCCTTTTCGGCGAGCATTTGGGCAAGTCCGGCGGTAAAATTCTGAATTGCCCCCTTCGTTGTGGCGTAGGCAAGCAGCGTTGGATTAGGCATGTCCGAGTTAACCGATGCGGTGTTGATGATCGCGGCACCGTCCTTCATGTGTTTGACGGCTGCCTTGGATAGATAGAACATTGCATGGATGTTGACCCTGAAAGTCAGCTCCCATTCTTCGTCGGGGATGTCGCCTATCTCCTTAAACGTCGACTGATGAGCGGCGTTATTGACAAGGATATCGATACCGCCGAGATCGGTGATGGCACGGTCGATGATGTTCCGGCAGTGGTCGGCCGATTGAATGTCGCCTTTGACGAGAACGGCCTTTCGGCCGGCCTCCTCGACATGCTGTGCTGTCTCCCGGGCGTCCTCGTCTTCTTCGAGGTAGGAGATCAGAATGTCAGCACCTTCACGAGCAAATGCTATCGCCACCGCGCGTCCAATACCGCTGTCTGCCCCGGTGATTACGGCCATCTTGCCGGCGAGACGTCCCGACCCCTTGTATGACTGTTCCCCGTGGTCGGGAACCGGATTCATCTTTCTCGTGAGGCCAGGCATCGGCTGTTTTTGGGCGGGAAAGGGAGGCTTGGGATAATCAGACATTGTGTTCTCCTGTGTGAGACCTAGCGCGAGGACGAGAGCGACCCGGCTGGGTGCGTAGGGGCGGCTGACACGTTCAGTGAAACAGAGGGAGAGCTTCGCCGCAGCTTTGCGCGCAAGCTTCGCACGCGCGGGCGCAAATTTGGCAATGCTCGTGCATCTCAACATGCTTCGCGCATTCCGCAGCGCACGCCCGACAGGCATCAGCACAGGTCGAAACGAGATTGTGGGCGACATCCATGTTGGTGCCGGTCCTGCGGGTGGCAACCGACCCGGTTGCAATGCAGATGTCGGCGCAGTCGAGATTGAGCCTAATGCACTGAACGAGTTCACCGACGTTCGTCTCGCCAAGGCAGGCGTCTGCGCAACTCGCGCAAACTTGAGCGCAGCTGTAGCAATCCTCTATGCAGCGCATCAGCGCGTCTGCCGAACGCCCGTGTACATCAGGATGGCTATTCATCATTTCACGTACAAGCATCGGTTTCCTCGCGGCTTTTCGGGTGTGTTCCTCCAACAATGGCGATGGCGAAATGTTCCGAGCACGGAACGCTTCTCGTGAACCGGCGTATGGAGCGCAGTTTCTGCAAACAATGGCGTGGGTATGGTTTCATCAGTTGCATCGCTGCTTGAGCTCGAATGCAGCGGCGGGCTACGTCCCGGCGTCTCCAGTGCCCTGGGCACGACATCCAGCCAAACCGCAGCCCGGCATTTGTCACTGGACGAAAAGGCAGCATCAGGTGTTGCCGTCGGCATCTTGGCCACCGAAGCCGCTTTTACAGATCACCCCACAGGGCACGCAGCGGGCCGCCCGGACCGTAGATCGGGTCACTTTGGGGAATGGGCAATGTGGCGATGATTTTCAAATCGCCTGGCGTTGCGGCAGCCGTTTCGATATCGGCATGCTGGCCGGCAGGATAGGCGCCGACGACAAGGAAATCGTCACTGGCAGAGTTGCACATGTGCCCAGTGCCGGAAGGCAGAACCAAGCAATCCCCAGCGCTGACATGAAGAACGGAGCCGCCCGGTCCACCGATCAAAATCTCGGCCGTGCCTTTAGCGATGCCGAGCACCTCATGTGCCCTGACATGATAGTGCTGGTAGGAGAAAATTCCATTGCGCCAGAGCCCCTGCCATCCCGCGTCGGAGAAAAGCCGTTCGAAAACAGGAGCGCAGTCCGTTGGCGCGGGTGCGAGGATGTTGCGGTAGAAGAGTACGGGCAGAGAGGGATGATTGGGTACCCAGTCGCTTGGCGTTAAGAAAAGCGTTTCCGGTTGTCTGATCCTCAACTCATTTGCCATGTTTCGGTGCCTTGCCAAAATCCTTGCGCAATTCGTCCTTTGCCTTTTCGAGGGTCTGGCGGCGCCCTTTGGAAAGCAGGATGCCAGCGCGATTGATATAGAAGGTCAGCATGGACATGGCCGAACGCAACGGGCTTGATTTGCGTCTGTTGCTTCTCTCTGCCGACTCCTTGAGCGAGTCCGCTATTTTTTTGGCGCTCCGTTGATTGAAAATTCCTTCCTTGAGGTCCAGTGCGTCACTGTTTTCGGTCACCTTTTGCGACCATTTCTTCTTCTTTGCCATATTCAGGCTCCTTCGCAAAATAATGCTAGGCGCTCCAACCTTACGCGTCAGACTTGACCCTATTTTGCGTTCCCGATGGCCAAAAGGCACACCGCAAAAAAATTAAACACCGCGCTGATTGCATGAGAATATTCCCATCCACGGCGCAACTGCGTCCAGTTTTCTGGAAGCAGAGTCCAGTTGTCGGTCGCCTGATTTGCCGGGAAGGTAAAAGTCCAGAATATGGCTTGCGTAGCAACAATGCACGCAAGAGCGGCTATGGCGGGGATCGCCGGTTCCCCCGCTCGATAGAGAGCCATCGAAAGCCAGAGGAGCGCAGCTATCGCGCCAACGACAATGAACGCGAAGAGGTTCCATCCATCGTATGCGCGTTGCGCAGCAAGATAATCTTCGCCCGACAGGCGCATCTTGCTGGCGAGAGAAAACAAGTGCGCACCCGCTGGCACCAAGGCCAAAGATGCAAGAACGAGGCTGACAATGCGTAACCAATGGGTCATCGAATTGAACCGGAACGAAATCATGACTATCAAACCGCAACTACCGCCGGAGGTTCCGAATTTTGCGTTCAGAGCCGCTCGTAGGTGACGCGCCAGCCTTCCTTGGGATCAGCGGGCGTGATCGTCAGTTGGTCGGCGTCAACCTTGAACCTTGCGTTCCATGCGCTGGCCAATGAGATTGCGGACGAGGGACGATTCCACGGTGATGGCGAATGTCTCTTTGGCCTCGTCGACTTCAACCGGGCCATAATAGGCCTCGTAGCCATTTGCCGTGTAGGGCGTCGGTTGCGCTGCAGGCGTCCGGATTCATCGCCTGGACGGAGAGCGTTCCGCCAGTGGAGGAGATAACCTGGCCGGAATAGGGGATTTCTGTCCGATCGCCGCTCGCGTCGCTGACCTGCAACGACGTCATGCGCCACGCGCCGGTTATCGAGGACTTGCTACCGAGCCGTCGAAATCACTCGCCAGCCTTCTCGGCGTTCGTCGATGCTTTCCGGCATAGACCGCGAAAATAACGTTAGGTCGCACAACACAATGCCTCTTAATGGCGCATAGTTGCCGTGCCCAGCAAGGCTACGCCGACACACCGTTTACGGGGCACAGGATTCAAGGGGCGATTTAGCTATGTGAGACTTCATGATGGGCTCGACGAAGCCCGCCCGTTCACACGGACAGCGTGCGCGGCCTGCCGGGCCCCTACTTCGCCGGACTGGAAAGGCGCGAGCGGTACGCTTGCTGACCATTCAGTTTAAGGGAAATGACAGAAAAACAGTCAAACCCTCGGGCTCGAACTTTGTTTCGACCTCGCCTCCAAGCCGGTAACCGATTTCTCCCCGCAATAACTTCATTCCAAAGCCGTCCTTGGGGGGTGCAGTTATGGAGGGACCTCTCCGCTCCATCCATTTCAAAGTGAGAAGGTTGTCATCGGCTTTCCAGTGAACGAGCACGCGGCCATCGGAACTGGTAAGCGCTCCATATTTGGCAGCATTCGTCGCGAGTTCGTGGATGACCATTCCCAAGGCAAGCCCGCGCTGAGGATCGAGTTTGATGTCCCGTCCGTCCAGGGTGACCCGGTCGCCGCCAAAGGGCGAGAGCTCTTGAGAGACGAGCTCCAGGATGGATACATCTTTCCAGTTGTCGCGCGACAGCAGGGCGTATGCGCGAGACATGGCTTTCAGCCGTCCGACATAGGCTGTGTAGAATGCTTCCGGTGATGACGAAGATTCCATCGTTTGGGCAGCAATGCTGATCGTGACCGCCAGCATATTCTTGACCCGGTGATTGAGTTCCGAGATCAGAACTTTCTGGTGGTCTTCGGCTTCCGCAAGAGTTGTGACGTCGATGAGTGTGACAATAACCCCGTCAATCCTGTTGTTTTCACCTCGATAGGGTATGAGCCGCGCAAGGAAATGTCTCCCCTGGTTGTCGCGCGAAAGATGATTGTCGCGACTTTCACCGGTGGAAAAAACTTCGGAAATATGGGCTTTCAGGTCCGGATAATGGATCTCGCTGGACAATTCGGTGAGCGGTCGTCCGACATCCGCCGGCCGCACCTTGAAGAACTTGGATGCAGCCGGTGTAAAATTGCGGATCACCAGGTTTCGATCAAGGAACACAGTGGCAATCTCGGTTGCATCGAACAGGTTCCTAAGGTCGTTGTTCGCCCGGTCGAGCTCCTCCACTTTTCCATTGAGTTCGGCGTTTATCGTATTGAGCTCCTCGTTCAGCGACTGCATCTCTTCCTTCGAGGCCTCCAGTTCCTCGTTGGACGACTGGGCTTCCTCGTTGACGGAAACGAGCTCCTCGTTGGACGACTTGAGTTCCTCAAGCGCGGTCTCGTACTCCTCGATTGTCGACTGGAGACGCTCGCGAGTTTCGCGCAATTCGCGCTCGAGTTCGGCGGTGCCGTCGACATCGCGCTGTACGCGCCCTGGCCCCGAGCGTGCCCGCAACGGGCCAACCGAATGGAAGAGAACGATGAACAACGGTTCACCGGTCGTTCGCCCGTTCAAAGGCTCAACTGTAATCGTCACATGCTGTACACGGTCGTCATCCGCGTCGACGAGAAGGTTATCCTTGATCACGCGATTTCGCGACGACGTACACTCGCGCAAGGCCGCTCTCAAATCGAGGCGAAGATCCCGCTTAGCCATATTGAGGAGCTGGCGGCTTGGACTGCCTTGAGGCACTTCGAGAAACTTAGCGGTCTTGCCGGAGGTGTAAACGACATCACCGTCGGCATTGACGACGACGTGGGCCGGGGCGAAGCTCTCAAGCACGTGTGTTTCCACCACTTGCCGCAACTGCGAACCGCCAAGTCCCCGTGCTTCGAGTTTTGCCAAGTTGGGAATTGTGTACTGCTCGTCGCGCCCCAGTATCTGAGGTCGGTAGGGCGTTGCATGGCCGCGCGCTTGAAAAATGCGGTTCTTCTTGTCAATCGTTGTGAAGAGGTCTCCATGTTGGCCGATACCCTCGGATGTGCCGAGAAACAGGTATCCTTGAGGCCGCAATGCGTAGTGAAACGTCGGAATGACACGGTTCTGAACCTCAGAACCTAGGTAGATGAGAAGGTTGCGACACGAGACGAGGTCCATTCGCGAAAAAGGCGGCTCGCGGATAACGCTATGGGGTGAGAAGATGCACAGTTCGCGCACGCTACCGGCAACGATATAGCTTGCTCCTTCAGAGCTGAAGAACTTCTTTCGCCGTTCCTCCGAAACGCCTTCGAGCAGCGCTTCTGGATAGCGCGCGGTCCTCGCGATCTGCAGTGCGTGATCATCGATATCGGTGGCGAATATCTGCACTCGCGGCACGCTCGCCATATTTTCCATAAACTCGCGCATCAGGATCGCGATCGAGTAAACCTCCTCGCCGGTAGCGCAGCCCGGCACCCATACCCGAACGGTATCGGCTGCTGACTTGCCGGCAAAGAGTTGAGGGATGATCGTTTTGGCAAGGGTCGCGAATGCGTCAGCATCGCGGAAAAAGTTTGTGACGTTGATCAGCAGGTCGCTGAAAAGCCGCAAAACCTCTTCGGGATCCTGTTCCAGACACCCCACATAAGCTTCGATCGTATCGAATTGTCTGACCTGCATTCGACGCCTGACGCGCCTTAGGAAGGTCTTCGGCTTATAACCTGAAAAGTCGTGGCTAGTCTGCTTTCGCAGAATGGCATAGATCTGATTGCGAGCGTGTTTAAGATCACTCGCCTTCTTCGCTTCGTCATTGTCGCCGAGATCCGAGAGTAGGTCGAAGCTCCGTGCGAAAGCCAGGAGCTTTTCGCCCATCTCCTGGGCAGGCAATGCAAGATCGATCAGACCGATCGAGATTGCGCTTTGCGGCATATCCGGATTGCGGGGACCAGAGCCGTCGGCAATCTGCGCCATCGTAAGGCCACCATATTCCTTGATCGCCTTTACACCGAGGGTGCCGTCGCCGTCTCCGCCAGAGAGAACAACCCCGACCGAATATTCTCCCTGATCCTTAGCGAGCGCGCCGAAAAATATATCGATTGGCTTGCGTTCACGGATGTGATTTTCAAGTTTCTTGCTGGCAAGGACGCCGTTTTCAATCGTCAGAACCACATTCTGCGGCATGACGTAGACCACATCCGGCCGGATTTTGACGTCTCCAGAGGCAAGGACCACCTGCATGTCAGTGAAGCGCGCGATGATCTCATGAAGGTGGCTTTCGAGCGCAGGGTTGAGATGGGTGACGATGACGAACGCCATGCCACAGCGTTCCGGAAGGCCACTAAAAAATCCCTCCAGCGCCGGAATCCCACCCGCCGAGGCGCCAATGCCAACCACGGGAAAATTGGGCTCTAATCGCGTCAACAGGGCCGCTCCTTTTAGACCGAATGCGCGGTCCCCCTATGGACTAGAGTTAGGACGGAAGCTTATATTTGGCAATATTTAATCGCCACCGGAACATGGGACGGTCATGTTGGTCTAAGCTATTGATAGGAAGAGAAAAAGGCCATGACATCGGCGTTAGGCCACGTGTTGGTGGTGGAAGACGAACCAATGATCGCCATGGAGCTCGTGTGCGCATTGGAGTTGCAAGGGGCGACTGTTGTTGGCCCTTTTGCCGGCATTCGCCAGGCTACGGCCGCCATCGAGAACGGTGCGCAGCTCGACGGAGCCGTACTGGACCTGAACCTTGGGGGTGAATTGAGCTTCTCGATCGCCGACCTGCTGCGCGCCAACCACATTCCGTTTGTCTTCACGACAGGATACGGACTTGAGGATCTGCCCCGCCGGTATGGTCAGATTCCGCTTTTAGCCAAGCCAATCGATCCGTCTCAGGTGATTGAAAAGCTCGCCGAAATCATGGCGGCGTCCAATCGGGCGGAGTAAGCACAGCGTTGATGTCGAGCTTGGAATATCAGATCCGGTCAATACCCCTGGAACTGGGCCAGAGAGCGACTGCTTATGCGGCGAATTTCCGGCAGCCGCCTAATCAAATTCACAAGGCAGACATCCGTTGACCGTGTTCAGTGATTACGGTCGATTTTTCCGTTCGCCCGAAGTTCGGCAATCTTGCTATCAAGATCAGTTTTGTAGGGCCCAAACTTTTCGAACAGTTCGCGTGCTGCTCGCGGTTGATGCCCATGAGCTCGGATGAATTCATCTAGGTCATACCGCGTGTTCCAATCATTAATGCGCTTGCCGAATCCTGTTCTGGTATTTTCGTGATGCATCGTCGTCGCCTCATCTGGACGCTACTTTGCGGGGCCGCCTGAGTGACCTGTTCGATAAGCCAACTGCCTCTGTTGCCAAAAGTTCCAGTGGGCAGCCCGTTTGGTTTCGCGATCACATTCATCCTCCTGGGCCCGCCGCCGTCACTTCGGCTCAACCAGCAGCTGGCGAAATGACGATGACTCGATTCAGACCTTCGTTCCCGCACGATCTTCCTTCTGTCAATCCAACAACGTCATGGTTGACTCCGCGTTTCACTCAGCGGAAAACGATTCTTGGCTGCAGAGGGAGAAAACTGATGGCTGATGAAAGCAATACGGGTACCACAATCGAAGCTGTAGAGACCGACGCGCCGGCAAAGACGCCGGTACCGAAAAAGCAGCGAGCGCCGCGGCGCACGAAAGCAACTGCAGAAGCAACGGGCACCACAACGGTTGCGAAGACGCCGAGAGAGCGCAGGAAGCGCACCGACGAGGGCGTAGTCGCAGAGCTTGCGCCCGTCAAAAAGCAAGTTGCTGAAAAGACGACTTCCGCCCTCAAGACCGGAAGCAAGAAGACGTCGAAGCTCGACGGACCAAAGGCTTCGTCGTCCGTCTCGGCGATCGATGAAATGGCCGAGCTCATCCAGCTTGAAGAAGAGAATAAAAGGCTCCGCAAGGAACTGGCCACCAAGTTACGGGCGGAAAATTCGGAACTGCGCAAGCGGTTAGGACTTGATTGACCGTGACCGACAGCAGGGGCCGGTTGCGAGATCGACCTTGGCCCCTACATTCCTCGTAGGACAGACATTCACCGAGCTCACGTGAGAGTTCGGATCGCTCGAGGCTGACGATCGATGAAATCACCATGGAACCTATTTGCTCGACTGACATCGCGGGGACGGTCGGCAGAACCACGCGAGATTTCGAATGAGCACGACGCCGCCAGTCGAGCAAATGACACGCAAGAACAACAAGTCCGCGGCGCTCAGTTGAGTTCAACGGATCCAACCGGTGCATTTCAGGATCGTGAGAATGGATCGGATGAACTCAAGGAGGCTGCATCTTCGGATCTGACCGAACACCAGGATGATAACGCCCAAGCCGTCTCTACAGACGCCGCCGTTGAAGAGGCACCTACGCCTGAAAATCAGCGAATTGGCGAACTGCCTCCAAAAGAGTCAGCCTCGTTGCCTAAAAGCAAGCAATCTCCTAAGGCGCCACAAATTCAAGCGCGCGCTAAGAAGTCCGGAACCGGGAACGTTAGGAAGTTCCCTTCGAAAGCGAACACGGATCCCGGCGCACAGTTATCAACCCGGGAAGCATTTTTCGAGGAAGTGGCGGATTTGGACGACGAAATTCAGCAACTGAGAACCCTGTTGGCCGAAAAGCTCCATCTGCAGAATCTCCACCTCAGAAAAATGCTGGAGCGTTTTGACCGGTCGTGAGCCCGAGCCCAACAGCCTATGCGATTTGGCCAGTCCCGCGTCTGGCTCCTCGTCGATCTCCGGCGGGCTCAATTGTCGCCTGCGATGATGAAGTGATCGGGCGGATGGACAGCAGAATGCAGCCGGACGGCAATTTGTCCAATCCCTGATTAGGCATGGGCGGCCGTTGCCTTAAATGCTGGCAGGGGCGATGTTACGATCGCAGACCAGGCAGGAAGCTGACACGACACCAGGCTTCGCATAGGGCGCATCTCAACATAACCTTTGGAATAAAGCTGCTCCCCCGGTTACGCAGAATTTCGCCTGTAAAAAGCGATTTTGGTGTAAAATTATGCGTCCTTAAAAAAGGCTGCGGGTGACGCGCCGACTTCGACGCTCTGCGCCGCAAAGGAAGGGTAAGCCAATGAAAAGGTTTGCAATCGTTTCCCTGTCGCTGGTGATGATAGTTACAGGCATTACGCCTGCCATGGCGTTTCCCACAATAGCGACGCCGAAGATCGACGCGGGGCAAGCGCAATTGGTTCAATCCGCACGATATCGCGGCGGCGGGTACTATGGTGGATACCATAATAATGGTGGTGATGAGTGGGCCTGGGCACTAGGTGGGCTTGCCGCCGGCGCAGTTATCGGGGGCCTCCTGGCGCAGCCCCGATATTATCAGCCCTATGGGCCGGGATACTACGGGTCGGGATACTACGGACCGAGATATTACCGGCCAGGCTATTATCCACGCAACTATTACGGCCGGAGCTACTACGCTCCGCGCTATTATGCGCCGCGTTACCAACGCCAAGTCTATTACGGCGGAAATGCACATACGCGTTGGTGCTATGGACGATACCGCTCCTACAGGGCCTACGACAACACGTTCCAGCCCTACTATGGCCCGCGGCAGGCGTGTGTCTCGCCTTATTGAGCGAGACGGCAATGATTATCATGTTCCGGATTTGAAAGGGCGTCGCGTCGCCGACAACGTCGCCTTCGCGGCGCTTTCCGCGACGCAATCTAGCCAGTGGCTTCTTCCGGAACCTGCCGCAGTGATTGGGAAGGGTTTGCCTAACGCATGGCGTTGCGCAGGATTATATGGAGACATGAGCAACGGTGCGGCGATCAAAACACCGCAGGAGGTCACCGAGCATTAACCGGCACGGCTTCACAGCCGTGCCGGTGCGTGCTCCTATTTGATTGGCGGCGAAGAGGCTTTGCCGAGCTTTATCGATGGCTCACGTCCCCACACGCGAAGCTTGCCGAGCTCTGATACAAAGCTTGGAAGCCCTTCGTCGCCAGGAAGGGCAATAACGCCTTCATCGACCGCTTCGGCGATGCCCGCTTTTTCCAGCAGAGGGAGAGCAGATTGATCGTAGCCGATGAACTTGCAGTGCTGAAACGCATCGGCGACAAAATCGCGAACCGTTGCCTCTCTCAGCAAGTCATCCATCGCGGCTTCTGAAGTCAAAAGGGCGACAGCATCAAACAGAACTGATGGGCCGCCATCGATCATATGGTGGGCTTCGACCCACGTACCGTCGGATGCAGTGACCCCACCGACCTTTGGAGCGATCAGTTCGACCGTTGCTTTCTCCTCAATGATTGCCCCGGTCAGTTCCTTCAAGAGCTTGGCGTTAACGCCATCGGATACAAGAATGCCCAGCTTGCGGCCTTCAAAACGTTTCGGCCCGCGTTCTATAATACTCAACGCGGGCGACGGCGGCAGATCCTGGCGGGTCGGCACAGCTGCGTCGGCGGGCTTTGGCATGGTCTGAAGACCTAGTTTTTCGGCAACGGTGGTCGCAAGGGTCTCATCGATATTGAGAAGATGAGCCACCATGCGCTCGCGAATGACGGGTGTTTCGACCTTACTGAGCTCGAATGTCAGCGCCATTGCAATATGCCGCTGCTCCGGCGGGGTCTGGCTGATGTAGAATTGCCGGGCCTGGCTGTAGTGGTCAGCAAAGCTTTCAGCGCGAAGGCGAACTTTTTGGCCTTGCTCTTCGGCAGGGAAATGCCGATATCCACGCAGCGGAGACTCCCTCGGTCCCTCCCCGTGAGAATTGGGCTGGTAGTTCGTCCGCCCCACGGGATTGCGCATGGCCATATGCCCGTCCTGTTGGAAATGGGCAAAGGGACACTTTGGAGCATTGATCGGCAGGTGCGTGAAGTTCGTGCTGCCAAGTCGCTTCAACTGCGTATCAAGGTAGGAGAAGTTCCGGCCTTGCAACAGCGGATCGTTACTGAAGTCGATGCCTGGCGGAACGTTCTGCGTCATGAACGCTACCTGCTCGGTTTCCGCGAAGAAGTTATCGGGCATTCTATCAAGCACGAGGCGACCGATCGCCTTGACGGGAAGGATCTCCTCCGGAATGATCTTTGTCGGATCAAGCACATCGAAATCGAAGCGGTCGGCGAACTCCTGATCGAAAAGCTGAACACTCAGCTCCCATTCGGGAAAATTCCCCGACTTGATCGATTGCCAAAGATCCCGACGGTGAAAGTCCGGATCAGCGCCGTTGATCTTGACGGCTTCGTTCCAGGCGACCGACTGCAATCCCAGCTTGGGTTTCCAGTGAAACTTGACGAACGTGGACTCGTCCTTGGCATTGATCAAACGGAACGTATGGACTCCGAAGCCTTCCATGAAACGGAATGAGCGCGGGATAGCACGATCAGACATGACCCACATGACCATGTGCATGCTTTCCGGTGTTAGGCTAATAAAGTCCCAGAAATTATCGTGTGCGGTTTGAGCCTGCGGAAATGCTCTGTCCGGCTCCTGCTTGGCAGCATGGATCACATCAGGAAACTTGATCGCGTCCTGAATGAAGAACACTGGAATATTGTTGCCAACGAGGTCCCAGTTCCCTTCCTGAGTGTATAGCTTGACCGCGAAACCGCGAACGTCACGCGCGAGGTCAGCCGAGCCTTTGTTGCCGGCGACCGTTGAAAAGCGAACAAAGGCGGGCGTCTTCTCACCGGGTCGCTGGAACAGATCTGCTCTAGTGTAAGCCGCGAGAGATTCGTATGTTTCAAAAAATCCGTGGGCGCCATAGCCGCGGGCGTGCACGACGCGCTCGGGAATTCGTTCATGGTCGAAGTGGAAAATCTTCTCGCGGAAATGGAAGTCTTCGATCAGCGCTGGTCCGCGTGCGCCGACCCGCAGCGTATTTTGGTCGTCAGCGACCGGGCCGCCTTGAGCGGTCGTAAGGACGGGTGTGTCGTTTTCAGCGATCTGGTGAAGTTCGCCGCCCTGGCCGCGTCGCAGTTTTTGATCGTGTATTTCTGCGATTGTCGCTTGTTGTGCTGACGGAACGCTTGTCGTCTTCTTTGCCATTGGATAGCTCCTGGAAAACTCGGGTTTGGATTGTTGCTGGCGATCAGAAGCAAGGGGTCGTTTCCGAGGGAAGTGTCGGCCCCGTTGTAACTAGCTTGTTTTCTTGCGGAAGCCTCTTGGATTGGCCGATCGATCGCCGAGCTTTGACCGTGCCGCCTCTGAGATCAGAAGGTTGTAGCGCGCCGGCTTGCCAAAGATCTCGACCAGGAGTTCCACCCGGCCTTCAGTTTTGCCGCGGTGCTGGAGGAAACTTCCCCTGCGGTTCTCAGCCAGGGCGGGGTGCGCTGTTCTTGGCCGATCCCTCAAGACGTTCTTTTCAACTAAACAGATGTCCTCGTGGGTGTCTTGAAAGGGATCGAGGGTTTCTCCCGTAAGCATCACAGCTCCGATCGCGTTCGAGGGATGACGAGGGCCGAACGTCGGGGCGGGGTCAAAGTTCCTCCATCGAACGAAAAACTGTCTCAGTTTGATGAGTGAACCAGCGAGTGCGTTCGCAATTGATTGTTGGCAGCAGAATGCTGAAGCAATACCAGACACGCGTTCTAGGTCTTGGAGGGGATGTTCACCGACGCTGCGAATGTCTTTGGCCACGGGCAGGCAGCCTTCACTTGCAAGTCATTGAGGGCCGTAGCATGAGTTTGGCATCCCTGCCGTGCGAATTGAGGGGAACATCCGGTTTTGTTGAATGTTTCATTCAAAGAGAACGGGATGGGAGATTTTGATGAACGCAGATCCCAATGACCCCCAAGCTGGCGCGAATACGCCAGCGGAAACGGCCGCCCACCCGGTTGAGGCCATGCCCGGCATGGAGGTGAAGGCCTCGCCGACAATGGCCGATGCGGATGCGGAGGCGTTCGTGGCCGAAGCTGTTCAGGAACTTGCCAATTGTTCGATCCCGTTCCTCTTAGCCGGCACCTTTGCGATGAGCGCCTATACCGGTATTACCCGGCAGACGAAGGATCTTGATATCTTCTGCAAGGCTGGAGACTACGCCCGAATCCTCGCTCACTTCAGGGACAAGGGCTACACGATCGAGGTAGAGGACGACCGTTGGCTAGGCAAGGTCCGGAAGGGCCGACACTTCTTCGACGTCATCTTCGCAGCTTCAAACGGCACGATGCCTATCAGCGATTCATGGTTTGAGAACGCGCGTCAGATTGAGATGAACGGGCACAAGATCCGGATCATAGCGCCTACGGAACTCATATGGTCCAAATGCTTCATTCAGGTCCGCCATCGCTACGACGGCGGCGACGTGGTTCACATGATCCTGCGCGCCAGCGATGAAATTGATTGGCATCGGCTTCTCAGTCACATGGAAGTCCACTGGGAGGTTCTCCTTATCGCTGGGTTTATCCAACCGAGCGCGACAAGGTTCCTGAATGGTTGCTGGAAGAGTTACTCGACCGATTGAGTGCACAGCGCAAGATGCCACTGCCGCAAATGAAGGTTTGTCGGGGCAGGATGTATAGCCGGGTCGACTTCGAAATCGATGTCAAAGAATGGGGATTTGCTGACGTGGGTGGAGAAGGGGAATTGCGGGATATGAAAGACGAGACAGCACAAGGAGATGCGGTGTGACGGAAATGAGCCAAGCCGATAGAACCTTGACCTCTGCCAAGGTTCGCATAGCCGCGATGGGTGACCTGCATGTGAAAGAGCAGGACTCCCCGTCTTATAAGGAGTTGTTCAGCGAGGTCTCTCAGGAGGCCGACATACTCGTCTTGACCGGAGATCTTACGGATCTCGGCAAACCGCGCGAGGCTGAGCTTCTTGTTGCCGATCTGCGATCCTGCTCCATTCCGGTGGTCGGCGTTTTGGGAAATCACGACTATGAATGTGGCCATGTGGAGGAAGTCAGGGCGATCATCAAAAGCTCGGGGATGCATCTTCTCGAAGGACAAGCGGTGGACCTAAATGGCGTCGGCTTCGCCGGGGTCAAAGGCTTTGCAGGGGGGTTTGGTCGGTTCATGCTAAGCTCTTTCGGCGAGCCCGCAATCAAAGCCATGGTGGCCGAAAGCGTTGAAGAGTCGATGCGGCTCGAAAACGCCCTTCGCCAGATCCGATCGGAGCGGGCGATGGTCGTGCTTCACTATGCTCCCATCGTTGAAACAGTGGAGGGCGAGCCAATTGAGATTTATCCCTTTCTCGGATCGTCCCGCCTTGCTGAGACCATCGACCGATTTCCCGTCTCTGCAGTCGTTCACGGTCACGCCCATCGCGGAAAGTACTCTGGTAAAACCCCAGGAGGCGCGCCAGTTTACAATGTCGCATCTCACGTCGAAAAACCGACCGGAAAAGCTTATGCGCTCCTCGATTTGTAGGGCCGTCAGCGGACGTGAGCGGTAAGCAGCCGCATGCGGCCCAACAGCGGCTTTGCAGAAAACGAACTTATGGATGAGACGGTGTTTGAGAACTTTTCGCTTGAGATGATCACCGTGTCGAATGGGACCTTGCGTGTGCGTCACGGGGGTTCTGGTCCGCCCCTAGTGCTGCTCCACGGACATCCACGCACACACATGACCTGGTGGCAGGTCGCAAATGCGGGTTTCGGCAAAGTCCGGACAGGGTTTCCGGTAATCTCCGGACACCGTTTTCAGTAATTCCCGGACAGTGATTCCGCTAAATCCCGGACAGTTT
>NZ_LMFK01000012.1:432557-895536 GCF_001426785.1 Ensifer sp. Root142 | reverse complement strand
CTCACATGTTGGGATAGACCGGTCCCTCGCCGCCCTGCGGCGGCACCCAGTTGATGTTCTGGTTCGGGTCCTTGATGTCGCAGGTCTTGCAGTGCACGCAGTTCTGCGCGTTGATGACGAAGACCGGCTGGCCGTCCTTTTCCACCCATTCATAGACCCCGGCGGGACAGTAGCGCGTCGACGGACCGGCAAAGACGTCGAGCTCCGACGTGCGCTGCAGCTCCGGATTCTTCACCTGCAGGTGGATCGGCTGGTCTTCCTCGTGGTTGGTGTTCGACAGGAACACCGAGGACAGCCGATCGAAGGTCAAAACACCGTCGGGCTTGGGATAGTCGATCTTTTTGYGCTGGGCGGCCGGTTCGAGGCTCTGCGCGTCGGTCTTGCCGTGTTTCAGCGTGCCGAAGAACGAGAAGCCGAACAGCTGGTTGGTCCACATGTCGAGACCGCCGAGCGCTACGCCGACCGCCGTGCCGAACTTCGACCACAGCGGCTTGACGTTCCTGACCCGCTTCAGGTCCTGGCCGATGGCGCTGTCGCGCCAACCACGCTCGATTTCGATCGGCTCGTCATTGGCGCGACCGCTGGCGATTGCCGCCGCCAGCTTCTCAGCCGCCAGAATGCCCGACAGCACCGCATTGTGGCTGCCCTTGATGCGCGGCACGTTGACGAAACCGGCCGAACAGCCGATCAGCGCGCCGCCGGGGAACGACAGTTTCGGCACCGACTGGTAGCCGCCTTCGGTGATCGCCCGGGCGCCATAGGACAGCCGCTTGCCGCCCTCGAAGGTGCCGCGAATGGCCGGATGGGTCTTGAACCGCTGGAACTCCTCGAACGGGAAGAGATAGGGGTTCTTGTAGTTGAGGTGCACGACGAAGCCGACGGCGACCATGTTGTCTTCGAGGTGGTAGAGGAACGAACCGCCGCCGGTCTTCATGCCGAGCGGCCAGCCGAACGAGTGCTGCACCAGACCGGGCCTGTGGTTCTCGGGCTTGACCTGCCACAGTTCCTTGAGACCGATGCCGAATTTCTGGACGTCGCGATCCCTRGAGAGATCGAATTTTGAAATCAGYTSYTTGGCGAGCGAGCCGCGCACGCCCTCGCCGATCAGCACGTACTTGCCGAGCAGTTCCATGCCGCGGGCAAAGTTCGGGCCCGGCTCGCCGTTGCGCTCGATGCCCATGTCGCCGGTGGCGACACCGATGACGGCGCCTTCGTCGTTATAGAGCACCTCGGTTGCGGCAAAGCCCGGATAGATCTCGACGCCGAGCGCTTCGGCATGGCCGGCAAGCCAGCGGCAGACATTGCCGAGTGAGACGATGTAGTTGCCGTGATTGTTCATCAACGGCGGCATGGCGAAGTTCGGCAGGCGGATCGAGCCGGCGGGACCGAGCAAGAGGAAATGATCGTCGGTAACCTCGGTCTTGAACGGATGGTCGGCCTCGTCGCGCCAGCCCGGCAGCATGCCGATGGGGTCGACGACGGCACCCGACAGGATATGCGCGCCGACTTCGGCGCCCTTTTCCAGCACCACCACCGAAAGCTCGGGATTGACCTGCTTMAACCGGATCGCAGCCGAAAGCCCCGCAGGCCCCGCGCCGACGATCACCACGTCGAACTCCATACTCTCGCGCTCGGGTAGATCCATCGCCTCGCTCATACCGTCTCTCCAGTCTCGCCGGTCTTCTGCCAGCTCAGTTCCCAGGCCATATCATCTCGTCATGGCAAATGCAGTTTGGCTTGTCGAGCCGGGATGCGACAGTCGATGCCCGCTTTTGCGCATGAGGTCATGAGTTTAGCACAAATGTCTATATGACGTGAACGTAAACGTAAATACGTGATTTCACCCATGTCCTTGTGGGCCGCCGCCTTGCAGCCTTGCTTTTGCCGAATAGCCATGTCAGGAGGCCGGGCATTCATTTTCCGGCGGAAGACGCCGGCAATCCCATCCGCAACCAGCATTCGGCAAGGCGCCCTACGGCGCCGGAACGGCATGCCTTTCGCTTCATTCCGGGCTCCGCCGACCTTCCCGGCACCGGCCCAGAAGGCGGCGTGCGGAACAGAGCCGTGTCGCCTTCGCAAGCCCCGGAAGGGCGCGTCGCGAAGCGACACCAAAACACAGGCGTCAGGAGACATCATATGGCCAGAGCACTGGGCTTCGATTTCGGCACCACCAACTCGGTCCTCGCGGTTTCGGCAGGCGACACCACCCATTCGATGAACTTCGACAGCATGGCTGGCAGCACCGATGCGATGCGCACGGCACTCTCCTTCATGAAGGATTCCAACCTCGGCGCGTCCGCCCTGAAGGTGGAAGCCGGACAGGCGGCAATCCGCTCGTTCATCGACAATCCCGGCGACTGTCGTTTCCTGCAGTCGATCAAGACCTTCGCCGCAAGCCCGCTGTTCCAGGGCACGCAGATCTATGCCAAGCGCCATAGTTTCGAAGACCTGATGCGGGTGTTCCTCTCCAAGCTGAAGGACTATGCCGGCGACGACTGGGCGAGCCAATACAGCCGCATCGTCGTCGGAAGGCCCGTTCGCTTTGCCGGCTCCAGCCCCGATCCGGCACTGGCGCTCGAGCGCTACAGCGCCGCCCTTTCCGAATTCGGCTTTCCCGAGATCCACTATGTCTACGAGCCGGTGGCGGCCGCATTCTACTTTGCCCAGAACCTCAAGCGCGACGCCACGGTGCTGGTCGCCGACTTCGGCGGCGGCACCACCGACTATTCGCTGATCCGTTTTGAGACCAAGGCGGGACGTCTGACGGCAACGCCAATCGGCCATTCGGGCGTCGGCATCGCCGGCGACCATTTCGACTTCCGCATCATCGACAATGTGATCTCGCCCCTCATCGGAAAGGGGAGTCTGTTCAAGAGCTTCGACAAGCTGCTTGAAGTCCCGTCGAACTACTATGCGAATTTCGGCCGCTGGAATCAGCTTTCGATCTTCAAGACGTTGAAAGATTTCACGGATCTGAAGAAGCTGGTGCGCCAGAGCCTGGAGCCGGAAAAGCTCGAGGCCTTCGTCGACCTGATCGAGCATGACGAGGGTTATCCGCTCTACCAGGCGATCTCGGCGACGAAGATGCGCCTGTCGCAGGAGGAGGAAACCGAGTTCTACTTCTCGCCGCTTGGCGAGATGTCGCGCCGCACGGTGCGCCGCGCCGACTTCGAAAGCTGGATTGCGCCTGAACTTGCGCGCATCGAAGACGCGCTCGACGAGGTGTTACAGACAACGGAAACGCCGCCCGAAAGCATCGACAAGGTCTTCCTCACCGGCGGCACCTCGTTCGTGCCGGCGGTGCGCAACCTGTTCGAGCGGCGCTTCGAAAAGGACCGGATCGAAAGCGGCGGCGAACTGCTGTCCATCGCCCACGGCCTGGCGCTGATCGGAGAACATGAGGATATCGGCCACTGGACCGCGAATGCCGCATGAAGCCATTGGACCACATTTTCTGACGTGCTAGGTTGGCGCCCATGACTTCTGCCGACAACCTCTCCCCCGGCCAACTCGCCGCCCTGCTCGCATTCCACGCGGATGCGGGTGTCGAGTGGCTGATGGAGGAGGAGCCTGTCGATCGCCTCGCCGAGTTCGAAGCGATGAAGGCGGCGCGTTCCGACGTGCGCCAACAGGCCGATTCGCGCCCACAGACGAGCGCAAGCCAGCCGGTTGCGCGCCCGGAGGCCTCGCCTGCTACGCGGCAGCCGGCCAGCTCGGCCGGTGGCCAAGCTCGCGAAACGCGCGCGCCAGCACCTGCCGTCAACGCCCCTGCTGTGGCCATCCCCGACGCCCAGGCCGTCAAGGAGGCGCAGTTTGCCGCCGAATCGGCGCGGTCGCTCGCCGAGCTGCGGTTGGCAATGGAAGGCTTCGTCGGTTGCAATCTCAGAAACAGCGCCCGCAATCTGGTCTTTGCCGAAGGCGATCCGTCAAACGGCATCATGATCGTCGGCCCGATGCCCTATGCGGATGACGATCGCGACGGGCAGCCTTTCTCGGGCAGGCTGGGCGACATGCTCAACCGCATGCTCGCCGGCATCGGACTATCGCGCGAGGGCGTTCTGCTCAGCAATGTCGTGCCGTGGCGCCCGCCGGGCAACCGCGTGCCGACCGCCCGCGAGGCCGATATCTGCCGCCCCTTCATCGAGCGCCAGGTCGCTTTGGCCGAGCCCAAGCACCTGTTGTTGCTCGGCAATTTTACGGCGCGCTTCTTCTTCGGCGGCAGCGACACAATCCACCAGCTGCGCGGCGAATGGCGTGACCTTCAGATGGGCGGACACAGCGTCCAGACCCTTGCGACCCTGCACCCGCAGGACCTGGTGACAGCGCCGATCAACAAGCGCTTTGCCTGGCAGGATATGCTTGCCTTCAAGGCCCGCATCAACGGCTGACGGCCGCCTGCCCGTTTCATGAACAAAGTGTGAAGAAAGCCATGCGGTTTGCGCATATCTGCGCAGCGTTCTAGTGCATTGCAAAATCCATGTTGCAGCGCAATATATCAACACGGGAGGAATGGAATAAGGAACAAGAACCATGACTGCCCGCTTTCGCCCGATCCACAGCAGCTTTGAGACGCTCCGTCATACGGACGCTGCCCGGCGGACGCCGTTCAACCGCTTCGGCTCGGCAGCCAACGAGCAGATGACTGCAATCGGCCTTGCCCGGACCACCCGTCCGTCGCAGCTCTTCGCCGACTTCATCCAGCGCTGATCCCCACGCGATGCGCCAAAAGGCGTGTCGCGCGAAAGAGACGACGTAAGACAAGGAACAAGATCATGACCAAGCCCATTGCAAGCCTCAAGGTCCTGTTCGATTCGATCGCCGATATCGGCACTGCCGTACGTGCCTCGCGCGAATACACCGCGCTCAGCACCACCAAGGACGCCCGCCGCGCCCATCGCTCGGCGATCAGACCACTGCTGCCGAACTGATAGCGCCCGAGGACGGACCGTTACCGTCTTTTTGCTATCGGCTGTCGCAATCGACAGCGCCTCGAAAACTGGATAGAGCCACACTCATTTCGAGTTCGAAGCGATCGGTCACTCCGGCAACCCCGTCTGACTGCCCTCGCTCCGCATCGCGCCTTCGTTGCCAGCCACCCGGTTGGTCAAGTCGGCGCGTCTTTGTTTTCAGGAGCGCCGATGCTGGCCAGTCTCGCTTCCGTCCTCAGCCTGATGCTGTCCACTTTGTTGATGATGGTGGCCTTCGGGCTTCAGAGCTACGTCATCCCGGTTCGCTCCGTCGCCGAGAACTGGTCGACGCTGACGGTCTCGGTCATTGCCACCGGCTACACGGTCGGCTTCACCCTCTCCTGCATCATCACGCCGAAATTCGTGTTGCGCGTTGGCCATGTCCGCGTCTTCACCGCACTCATAACCCTGCTTTCGATCGCCATCCTGCTTTGCGGGCTGGTCGTCGACTGGCGTGCCTGGATCGCCTTTCGCGCCATATCCGGTTTCGCGATCTCCGGCAGTTATCTCGTCATCGAGAGCTGGCTCAACGAACGGGTGACCAACGAGAACCGCGGCATGCTGTTCTCGCTCTACCTCATCACCACGATGGTCGGCACCATCGGCGGGCAATACATGGTGCCGCTGGGAGACCCGACCAACACATCGCTCTTCATCCTTTGCGGCGTGCTGTTTTCGCTGGCACTACTGCCCACGGCGCTTTCTTCCTCGCCGATGCCGGCACCGCCGGCGCAGGCGCGATTCGACATTCCAGGCCTGTTTCGCCGCTCTCCGGTTGCCGTGGTCGGCGGCTTTCTCGCAGGCGCGCTCTCGGGCGCCTGGCTGAACCTCGGCGGCGTGTTCACGCAGAAGATCGGCCTGTCGACCGGCGAAGGCGCAACATTGCTCGCATCGCTCCTGACCGGCAGCGCCCTCTCGCAGATCCCGATCGGCCGCGCCTCCGACCGCATCGACCGGCGTATCGTCATGGTCGGCTGCGGCATTGTCGGCGTGATCTCCTGCCTGGTCATGTCCGCGTCGATCGGCAGCAGCCCGACGGTGCTCTATATCGTCGCCGCCCTCGTCGGCTCGGTCCTGTTCCCGATCTATGCGCTGAACGTCGCCCATGCCAACGACCTCGCCAAGCCGGACGAATATGTCGAGATCTCCTCGGGCCTGATGATCACCTACGGGCTTGGCACGATCTCCGGCCCGTTGATGGTCGGCCCGGTCATGGATCGGTTCGGGCCGGCGGCGCTGTTCATCGTGCTTGCCGTCTATTTCGCACTCTATGCAGGCTACGCCGCCTGGCGCATCCTGCGGCGGGAGCAGCACGAGGGTCTCGTCGCCAAGACCGACTTCCAGGCGACCACGGTGCTGCCGACACCCGGACCCGACGTTACCAGCCCGACCGCCCAGCAGGCGTCGCAGGACGGCCTGATCGAGGACGACACGGTGCCTGCTTGGGAACGACAGCCGGAATGAATGAAACAGGGGCCGTCAGCCCTGTGGCGTGACGTGCTTGCGCGCACCCCTGCGCTCCAATCCAAGCCGATGCTCGCGGAAGATGATGAAAATACCGGCGCCGACAACGATGGCGGTGCCGATCAGCATGGTGCTCGTCGGGATGTCCTCGAACAGAAAATAGCCGATGATCAGGCCCAGCACGATCGAGGTGTATTCGAACGGTGCGATCGTCGACATGTCGGCGTGACGGTAGCTTTCGGTCAAGAGGAGCTGCGCGACGCCGCCGCAGAAGCCGGCGATCATCAGCAACAGGAAGGCTTTCTGCGAGATGCTCGGCCAGCCGAACGGCAGGGTCGCGAGCGAAAAGACCGAGGCCGAGAGCGAGAAATAGAGCACGATCGTGTGGGTGCGCTCGGCCCTCACCAGCTTGCGCACCAACACCATGGCGATCGCGCCGAGCGCCGCCGACAGCAAGACCGCCGCCGCCCCGAGCGCCTCGGACGACCCGAGACCGCCTTCGCGAAACAGCGTCAGCCGCGGCCAGGTGATGATCATGACGCCGACCAGACCGATGACGACGGCCGACCAGCGATAAAGCCGAACGGTTTCGCCGAGAAAAATCGCGGCAAAGGCAACGGCGATCAACGGCATCGCATAGCCAATGGCGATCGCTTCGGGGAGCGGCAAGTGCACGAGGCCGTAAAAGCCGAAGCTCATCGCCAGGATGCCGACGAAGCCGCGTGCGATGTGAGCGCCGATATCCTTCGTCTTGAAAGCGTCGCGCAACTGTCCGCGAAGGGCGAGATAGCCGAGGATCGGCACCATGGCGAAGGCGGAGCGGTAGAAGGTGATCTGGCCGGTGGCGATCTCGCTCCCGGCCGCCTTGATCAAGGTCGACATGCAAACGAAGATGACGACCGAAAGGACCTTGAGCAGGATCCCCTTCATCGGGTTTTCGACTTCGGCATCCATGGAAAACGCTTTTCGAGCCTTAGCGGAGGACCGCGGCGGCGACAGTTTGGGAGATTTGGGTGAGAGGCTCACCGGAGAACGATGTCACTCTAGCTGCGCCGGCCGCGAAAGTCGGATCAATCTTCTTGATGAACCGACTTTTTTCTTGATGAGTTCATCGCAGCAAAGACAATCGCCGAGAATTCTTTAGCGGGGTCGAAAAAAACCTTTCCGGTTTATTTCTTGTTAGTGCCACTTCGATACACGTCAAGGCGATAAGGGAGCGGGAAGAATACCGGACACCATGTCTTTTCTGCCGGAAGTGCGGTCGCCGGCATCACAATCGTGTGGCATATCCGGCTTTTCGCCCTTTGGCCTTTTCACCATCACAAGCGCCCTCTACAAATCCACCAGTAGCAAGGCGCGAGCGGGACTGACCATGCGGACAAATACTGGCCAGATCATTCATCTGGAAGACTACCGGCCGACCGACTTCGTACTTGAAAGAGTGGATCTGACCTTCGAGCTTGACCCGAAGGAAACCAAGGTCGAAGCGCGGTTGATCCTGCATCGGCGGGAAGGCGTGGACGCATCGGCCCCGCTGGTGCTTGACGGCGACGAGCTGGTCATGACCGGCCTGCTGCTCGACCAGGAAGAGCTTGCAGCCGCGCTCTACGACGTGACCGACGACACGCTGACGATCCGTGGCCTGCCCGAGACCGCCCCGTTCGAAGTCACCATCACCACGATGCTCTCGCCCGAGACGAACACCAAGCTGATGGGTCTCTACCGCACCAACAGCGTCTATTGCACGCAGTGCGAGGCGGAAGGCTTCCGCCGCATTACCTACTTCCCTGATCGTCCTGATGTACTTGCCGTCTATACGGTCAACATCATCGCCGACAAGAAATCCGCTCCGCTGCTGCTGTCCAACGGCAACTATCTCGGCGGCGCCGACATGGGCGATGGCCGGCATTTCGCCGCCTGGTTCGATCCGCACCTGAAGCCCAGCTATCTCTTCGCGCTGGTTGCCGGCGATCTCGGCGTGGTCGAAGACACGTTCACCACCATGTCCGGCCGCGAGGTCGCGCTGAAGATCTATGTCGAACACGGCAAGGAGCCGCGCGCAGCCTACGCCATGGACGCGCTGAAGCGCTCGATGAAGTGGGACGAAGAGACGTTCGGCCGCGAATACGATCTGGATATCTTCATGATCGTCGCCGTCTCCGACTTCAACATGGGCGCCATGGAGAACAAGGGGCTCAATGTCTTCAACGACAAGTACGTGCTGGCCGATCCGGAAACGGCCACCGACGCCGACTACGCCAATATCGAAGCGATCATCGCGCACGAATACTTCCACAACTGGACCGGCAACCGCATCACCTGCCGCGACTGGTTCCAGCTCTGCCTCAAGGAAGGCCTGACGGTTTATCGCGACCACGAGTTTTCCGCCGACATGCGCTCGCGCGCCGTCAAGCGCATCGCCGAAGTCCGGCACCTGAAATCAGAACAGTTCCCAGAGGATGCAGGCCCCCTTGCCCATCCGGTCCGGCCGACGAAATACCGTGAAATCAACAACTTCTACACGACCACGGTCTATGAGAAGGGCTCCGAAGTCACCCGGATGATCGCGACCCTTCTCGGCCGCGACCTGTTCAAGAAGGGCATGGATCTCTACTTCGAACGCCACGACGGCCAGGCTGTGACGATCGAGGATTTCGTCGCCTGCTTCGCCGATGTCAGCGGCCGCAATCTCAGCCAGTTTTCGCTCTGGTACCATCAGGCGGGAACGCCGCTGGTGACAGCCTCCGGCGCCTATGACGCAGGCAAGCAGACCTTCACCCTGTCGCTCGAACAGACCGTGCCGCCGACGCCGGGCCAAAGCGCCAAGGAGCCGATGTACATTCCGCTGCGCATGGGCCTGCTCCTTGGAAACGGCGCGGAAGCCGACCTTTCGAGCGTGGCGAGCGCAGATATCACCGGCGACGTGCTGCACCTCACCCAACGCAAGCAGACGGTGGTTTTCTCCGGCATTACTTCGCGCCCGGTGCCTTCATTCAACCGCGGCTTTTCCGCTCCGATCAACCTGCATATCGAGCAGACCGACGACGACCTGGCGCTGATCGCGCGGCACGAAAGCGATCTCTTCGCACGCTGGCAGGCACTCAACGCCATTGCACTTGCCAATCTGGTATCCGCGACGGCCAACGCCCGTGCGGGCAAATCCGTGACCTGCGAAAAGGCGCTGCTCGACGGCCTTGTCGCCGCGGCGGCTGACGACGGACTGGAGCCGGCTTTCCGGTCGCAGGCGCTGTCGCTGCCGAGCGAAGCCGACATCGCCCGCGAGATCGGCGCCGACAACGACCCCGATGCCATCCATACCGCCCGGCAGCAGATCCTCAAGGCGATTGCGGTTTCCGGCCGCGGAACCTTCCTTCGGCTTGCCGACGAAATGGCGTCGACGAGTTCCTTCAGTCCGGATGCGGAAAGTGCGGGACGTCGAGCCCTGCGCAACGCCGCACTCACCTATCTCGTCCATGGCGAGGATGATCCGAAACGGGCAGCAGAAGTCTTCGCAGCCGCCGACAACATGACCGACCTCAGCCATGCACTGGCATTGCTCGCGCACCGGTTCCCGGATGCGCCAGAGACGGCTCAGGCACTGGCAACCTTCCGGAAACGGTTTGCCGACAACGCGCTCGTCATCGACAAGTGGTTCGCGGTGCAGGCGACAATCCCCGGGGCCGGGACGCTCAATCGCGTCAAGGCGCTGATGACCGAGCCGCTATTCAATGGCAATAATCCGAACCGTGTCCGGTCTCTGGTCGGCAGCTATGCCTTCGCCAACCCGACAGGCTTCAACCGCGCCGATGGCGAGGGCTACCGTTTCCTCGCGAAGCAGATCCTCGATATCGATCCGCGCAATCCGCAGCTCGCGGCACGCATCCTGACTTCGATGCGCTCCTGGCGCTCGCTTGAAGACACGCGCGCCGATCATGCCCGCAATGCGCTGAAGGAAATCGCTGGCGCGACCAAGCTTTCGGCCGATGTCAGCGACATCGTCGAGCGCATGCTCAAGGCCTGAAAAGGCCGGGAATGCAGGCATTTTTCAAGGGCCGGGTCGCTCGCTCGACCCGGCCTATTATTTCCCAACGATTAGAAATGGTTAAGAAATCTTTACCATTACCTCTGGACAAGGCGAATCGCCCTGTGATTCATTGAGTCAGATTCGGGCGAGCGGCGCGCCGAATCATCAGAGGGTTTCACATTGGGTAAGATGGCGGACGCGCGACCAGCGAGCGCAGCCGACGGGCGGTTGCGACTCAAGTTTTCGGGCTTTTCCGGCCTGGAACGCGAGTTCATCTCGCAGGCGAAGATTTTCGCCGAGCCGACGTCGCAGCGTCTTGCGAGCGCGGAACCTATTCTCAAGCGCTCTATCCCCATCCTCATCATCGCATTCCTGATCATAGTCGCCGTTTCGCGCATGTCCGGCATCATGGGCGAGCACGCCCGGATGGAAGACAACTCGCGCCAGACGGTCGGGCTTGCCGCGGCAACGGCGGTCGCGGCGTTCCAGGCTGACGGCATGACGCTGTTCGAAGAGGGCCGGCGTTGGGATGCCGAACAGCGGCTGACCCAATACCTGCCCAACACCATGCTCGACGCGGGCATGTTTCTTTTGACCGTGCGCAAGGATGGACGGATCTTCGCCAGCACACCTGATGGTGTGCCGCTGATCGGCCGGACGCTTGCCTCGGTTGCACCCGATATCGCCACGCTGCAGTATTACGGCGAGCATTCCAGCGTCATGAAGACGGCCATCAACGGCGTCGACCATATCGTCGCTTTGGCGCAGTTGCCGGAAGCGGCCGGCGTCGTCCTGGCGGCAACGCCGGTGACCCAGCTCGAAACGGCCTGGCGCGACGAGGTTTCGCTGAATGTGACGCTGTTTGCCGGCATCTCGGCGATCCTGCTGGTGGTGCTTTACGCTTATTACATCCAGGCCAAACGCGCCCGCGACGCCGACGGGGTGTTTGCGGAATCGAACCTGCGGGTCGAAACCGCCCTGTCGCGCGGCCGCTGCGGCCTCTGGGATTTCGATCTTGCCAACCGACGGCTGTTCTGGTCGCGGTCGATGTATGAGATGTTGGGCATGCCCGGCGAAAGCAGCGTGCTTTCCTTCGGCGACGCCGCACGGCTGATGCATCCGGACGATCGCGGTATCTATGGCGTGGCGCGGACAATTGCCCGCGGCGATGCGCGACAGATCGACCAGGTGTTCCGCATGCGGCATGCGGACGGCCATTATGTCTGGCTGCGCGCCCGCGCCGAGATCATCCGCACCGTTTCAGGCCGCGCCCATCTCATCGGCATCGCCATGGATGTCACCGAGCAGCACCGCCTCGCCCAGCGCTATGCCGAAGCTGATCAGCGTCTGGCCGATGCCATCGAATGTACGTCCGAGGCCTTCGTCCTCTGGGACAAGCAGGACCGCTTGGTCATGTGCAACACGCACTACCAGGAAGCCTACAAGCTGCCGGATCACGTTCTGGTGCCAGGCACCGAACGCATCGCCGTACACGCCGCTGCGGCACGCCCGGTAGTGGAACGCCGCATTGCGGATCCTGACCGTAGCAACCATTCGCAGACCACCGAAGTGCAGCTCGCCGACGAGCGTTGGCTGCAGATCAATGAGCGGCGCACGCGCGACGGCGGCCTCGTTTCTGTTGGTACCGACATCACGCTGCTCAAGCGTCACCAGGTGCGGCTGCGCGAATCCGAGCGCCGGCTGATGGCGACCATCGGCGATCTCTCGGCTTCGCGCATGACCCTGGAGCGGCAGAAGACCGAGCTGTCGATCGCCAACGCCAACTACCAGGCGGAAAAAGAACGGGCCGAGGCGGCGAACCACGCCAAGTCGGAATTCCTGGCCAATATGTCCCATGAGCTGAGGACACCGCTCAACGCCATTCTCGGTTTTTCGGAGATCCTGCAGACCCAGATGTTCGGGCCGCTCGGCTCGGAGAAATACGATGAATACTCGCGCGACATTCACGACAGCGGCAAACACCTGCTGAACGTCATCAACGACATCCTGGACATGTCGAAGATCGAAGCAGGCCATATGCGCATCAGCCGCGAGACCATCGATCTCGCGCCGCTGATCGAGGAGACGCTGCGTTTCACCACGATCCCGGCGCAGCAGAAGAACATCCATGTGGTGCAGCAAATCGCCTCGGGCCTGACCGTGGTCGCGGATCGGCGGGCGATGAAGCAGGTGCTGCTCAATCTCTTGTCGAACGCGGTCAAGTTCACCAATGAAGGCGGGCGCATTTCGCTGCGCGCCCGCAAGGTCACGGGCGCTGTGACATTGACGATCGCCGACTCCGGCATCGGCATCCCGCGTGATGCCCTGCAGAAGATCGGCCAGCCCTTCGAGCAGGTGCAGAGCCAGTATGCCAAGAGCAAGGGCGGCTCCGGCCTCGGGCTTGCCATCTCCCGGTCGCTGACGCGCCTTCACGGCGGAACGATGAAGATCCATTCCGCCGAAAATGTCGGCACCATCATTTCATTGCGCATGCCCGATCGCGACAGCGACCCGCAGCCCTATCCCGAAACCACCGACTGAAAAATACGCCGGACGGCCTTCGACAGCCGCCTGATATCCGCCTCCAGCGTTTTCAGGTCGGGATAGTCCCCTGCCCGGCAGACGAGATCGACAAGACCGGCAGGCGCCTCCTTCGGGTCGAACTCGCCTTCGATGCACAGGCGCACGATCTGCGACAGCTCGGTAAAGAGGCTCAGCGCCTCCATCGTCGTGTCGAGATCATTGGGGTTCATCATCGCACCGCCGAGGACCTTCAAGGCGTCGGCCGTGTGGGCGCCGGCCTCAAGCGGCGGCACGCCCTTGGCGGGAGCGATCAGCGCCAGGTACTGCGCAATGAACTCGATATCGACCAGGCCGCCGGGGATCAGCTTGAAATCCCAGATGTCGCTTGGCGGCTTCTCGCTGTCGATCATCTCGCGCATCGAGATCACGTCAGTGCTGACCTTGGCGACATCACGCGTGTGGCCGAGCACTTCGGCGAAGATGGCATCGGCTTGCGCCTTCAGACTGTCGTCGCCGCAGATGCAGCGCGCCCGCGTCAGGGCCAGATGCTCCCAGGTCCAGGCCTCTTCCCGCTGGTACTTGGCAAAGGCGTTGATGCGGGTGGCGACCGGGCCCTTGTTGCCGGACGGCCGCAGCCGCATGTCGACCTCATAGAGTACGCCCTCGGCTGTGGGCGCTGAGAGCGCTGCAATCAACCTCTGCGTCAACCGGGTAAAATAGCGCATCGGATCGAGCGGCTTGCCGCCATCCGATTCCGGGGCCGCGTCGTCATAGTCGTAGAGCAGGATCAGGTCGACGTCGGAGCCCGCCGTCAACTCGTGGCTGCCGAGCTTGCCCATGCCGACGACGACAATGCGCCCACCCGGAAAATCGCCATGGACCGAACGGACCTCGGCGAGCACCGCGTCCACTGCGGCAGCGATGATCAGGTCGGCGAGATCGGTAAAGGCGCGACCGGCCTGCGCGCCCGAAATCGAGCCGGTCAACAGGCGGATGCCGATCAGGAACCGCTGTTCGGCGGCGATGATGCGCAGCCGGTCGAGCACCTCTTCATAGTGGCGGGCGCCGGCAACGAAGTTGGCGATGCGCGGCGCCAGATAATCCCGGGTCGGCAGCTCCGCCAGAAGGCCCGGGTCGAGCATGCCGTCGAACACATGCGGCCGCGCCGCGATGATCTCGGCCAGCCTTGGTGCCGAGGACATGATGTTGACGATCAATGACAAGAGCCGCGGATTGTTGCCGAGCAGCGAAAACAGCTGGATGCCGGCCGGCAGGCCCGAGATGAAATGGTCGAAACGCAGGAGCGCCTCGTCGGCGCGCCGGCTTTCGCCGAAGACGCGCAGGAGCTGCGGCGTCAGCTCCGTCAGCCGCTCGCGCGCCTCGACCGACTGCGTCGCGCGGTAGCGGCCGTAATGCCAGGTGCGGATCGTGTGCGAGATGTCCGACGGCCGCTGGAAGCCGAGCTTTCTTAGGGTCTCGAGCGTATCGGGATCGTCGCGCTGGCCGGTGAAAACCAGATTGCCCGTCTCGCTCGAAAGCTTCGCCTCCTGCTCGAAGAGCTGGGCATAACGGCGCTCGACGGTGCGCAGCACCTTCGACAGCGCCTTGGAGAAGGAAGCCGTATCCTCGAAGCCGAGCATGAAGGCGATCCGCTTCAGCTCTGCCTCGGTCTCCGGCAGCACATGGGTCTGTTCGTCACGCACCATCTGAATGCGGTGCTCGACATCGCGAAGGAACCAGTAGGCCTCGACCAGTTCGGCCGCGGTCGTCTCGTCGATCCAGCCGGCCGTTACCAGCGCATGCAGCATCGGCTCCGTCGCCTTCAGCCGCAGTTCGGGCATGCGTCCACCGGCGATCAGCTGCTGGGTCTGAACGAAGAACTCGATCTCACGAATGCCGCCGCGGCCGAGCTTGATATTGTGTCCCTTGACCGCAATCTCGCCATGGCCCTTGTGGGCGTGAATCTGCCGCTTGATCGAATGGATGTCGGCGATTGCCGCATAGTCGAGATACTTGCGGAAGACGAACGGCGTCAATTCCTTCAAGAAGGCATCGCCCGCAGCTATGTCGCCGGCAACGGGCCGCGCCTTGATGAAAGCTGCGCGCTCCCAGTTCTGCCCCCTGCTCTCGTAATAGAGCATCGCCGCCTCGACGGGGATTGCGAGTGGCGTCGAGCCGGGATCCGGGCGCAGCCGCAAGTCGGTGCGAAAGACGTAGCCGTCGCCGCTGCGCTCCTGGAGAATGCGGATGAGGCGGCGCAGAAGCCGGCCGAAGGTCTCGGATGCATCGTCGCGATCGATGATGATGCCGGACTGCGGATCGTAGAAGACCACGAGATCGATGTCGGAGGAGTAATTGAGCTCGAAGGCGCCGAGCTTGCCCATGCCGAGCACGACAACGCCAGACCCCCGGCTCGGGGCCGTCACGTCCTTGAGCGCGAGCTTGCCGCCCTGGTGACCGCTCAGCAGCAGATGATCGATCGTTGCCGAAACGGCAGCGCCGGCAAATTCGCTCAGCCAGCGCGTCGTCTCGCGACCGTCGAAATGTCGTGAGAGGTCCGCAAGCGCAACGGCGAAGGCTAGCTCGCGCTTGGCCTTTCGAAGCCGCGTCATGATCTCGGTATCTGGCAGTGCCACGCCGGGCTCTGCCGATACCCAGGCATCCCGCGCCCGCCGGACCCTTTCGGTGAGAAATTCCTGCAGCGGCTCCGACAGGAGCTGTTCGAGTATGCCGGGCTGGCTGCCGCCGGTGTCGCGCAGGAATGGCGACAGGGCAAAGGCAGCGACGATGAACGCCTTGAACGGCGTTTCGGATGCCAGCAGACGGCTGATCTGGTCATGGCCCTTGGCCATATCCTTCAGCACCGACAGCGCGGATTTGGCGTCAGCCTGGCTTGCCGGTTTGATCGGCGCCGTCTCCATGCCCCACCAGTGCCCTGCCATCGTGTCCTGCATACCGTTCCCCCGTGTTCTCCGCAAACCGGTCTATCAGGTCGCGGACGCCGGGAAAACCATGTGTACCGTCAGTCCCTTGCAGTTGTCAGCGCCATCAGCATCGGTTGCAGCCAGATCCAGCACACCATGATGCATCTCCATCACTGCCTCGACGAGCGACAGGCCGAGACCCGTGCCGGGCTTGGAGCGGCTCTCATCCAGCCGAACGAAGCGCTTGACGACTTCGTCGCGCTTTTCCCTAGGAACACCCGGCCCGTGGTCGGCAACCGAAAGAACGACTTTGCCGTCGCGCCTGCCGAGCGAAACCTTGATCAGCGGATCGGCGGCGCCTTCGGCATATTTGATCGCATTGTCGAGTAGATTGCCGAGCGCCTGGCCGACAAGCTCGCGATTGCCCGAAATCACCATGCCTGGCGCCACATCCGCCTCCAGCCGCAGGCCGACATCTTCGGCGACTGGTTCATAGAGTTCGACGCAATCCGACACAATCTGCGAAAGGTCGATCTCGCTCATCTCGGCAGCAGCCGAACCCGCTTCGACGCGCGAAATCATCAGGAGCGCATTGAAGGTGCGGATCAGCTGATCCGACTCGCCGATGATTTCCTCCAGCGCGCCGCGCTGACTTGTACCCTTGCGCGCAAGTGCGGCTTCCGCCTTGTTGCGCAGCCGCGTCAACGGTGTCTTCAGGTCGTGGGCGATGTTGTCGGAGACCTGGCGCAGCCCCTCGTTCAGCTTCTCGATGCGGCCGAGCATCGCGTTCAGCGATTCGGAAAGCCGGTCGAATTCGTCGCCGGAACCGCTGGTCGGCAGACGCTGCGACAGGTCGCCCGCCATGATCTTGGTGCTCGCCTCGGACATGCGGTCGATGCGCTTCAGCGCATTGCGGCCGATGGCAAACCAGATGATCAGCGCACCGAGGCCCATGATGCCGAGGGCGACCATCAGCGCCTGGCGCACCAGCGCACGAAACTTCTGCGGCTCCTGCAGGTCACGGCCAACAAGGATGCGCAGGCCGTTGTCGAGCATCAGCACATGGGCAAGTGCCACATGGCTGTCCTGGCGGGTCTCGTCGGTATAGCGCTGGTAGGCAAAGGGTTTCTCCGTCCAGCCTTCGCGATCGAGAAGGCCCGGCTCCAGGCTCGCCACATTGCCAGCAAGGATTTCACCGCTTGGCCCGGCGATCACATAGAGATTGGCGCCAGGCTGGCGCGCGCGCCGTTCCAATGAGCGCAGCAGCCCATTGATCCCCGCACGGGTATAGACCTGCTCGATCTGGGTCACCTCTGCGGTCACTGCGTCGCGCGTCTGCTGCTGTAGCAGACGCTCGGACATGCCGGTGACATAGAAGACGAGAAAGGCGGCGCAGAGCGAGAAGAGGATCAGATAGAGCGCGGACAACCGGACGGCGGTTGTCCTCAACAGGACGCCGAGTTTGCTCATGCGCTGGCGGTCCGGTCATCCTTGATCATATAGCCGGCGCCGCGCACGGTTCGGAGCAGCGGCAGATCGAAGTCCTTCTCGATCTTGGAACGCAGTCGCGACACGTGCACGTCGATGACATTGGTCTGCGGATCGAAGTGATAGTCCCAGACGTTTTCGAGCAGCATCGTGCGGGTCACGACCTGGCCGGCATTTTTCATCAGGTACTCGAGCAGCCGGAACTCGCGCGGCTGCAGCGGGATTTCCTTGCCCTGGCGGCGAACCGAGTGCGACAGGCGGTCGAGCTCGAGATCTCCGACCCGGTAGACCATGTCCTGTTCCGGCGTACCCTTGCGGCGGCCGAGCACTTCAACGCGGGCGAGAAGCTCGTTGAAGGCATAGGGTTTCGGCAGGTAGTCGTCGCCGCCGGCGCGCAGACCCGTCACCCGATCATCGACCTGGCCGAGCGCCGACAGAATGAGCACCGGCGTATGGACTTCCTTGCGACGCAGCTCCGAAATCACCGACAGGCCATCGCGGCGCGGCAACATGCGGTCGACCACGAGAACGTCGTAGCTGTTTTCGCTGGCCATGAAGAGGCCGCTTTCGCCGTCGCTCGCGTGATCACAGACGATGCCGGCTTCCCGGAACGCCTTTGCCAGATAGGCGGCTGCCTCGATATCGTCTTCAATAATAAGAATCTTCATACGCGTGACCATAGTCCCGGACCCCTGTCTGTCTCAACCGGTTTCGGTTCTTCCGACAACCGGCATGGCGATCACTTCGCCCCAAACGGCCGGCGCCGCGAAATCGCTTGGATATCGCGGCGCCCTGGTCATTCATTCGCAGCCGCGATCAACCCTGATCGATGGGAAGCGCCACGAAGCGGCTGCCGTTCTCGGCCTCGATCTGGAAGAGCGCCTTGCTGCGACCGTCCTTCTTGGCGATGTTGATCACCTTGAGGATATCGTCCGCCGACTTCACTTCCTGATTGTTGACGGAAACGATCTTCTCGCCCTGCTTCAGGCCACGGTCGCTGGCGTCCGAGTCCTCGTCCACCGAGGCAATCGTCACGCCCTTGCCGTCATCCGACGGCGTCACCGTCATGCCAAGGTCGGCCAGGGCCTGCTCGCTCGACGGCTGGGTTTCCTCGGACTGGTTGCCCTGATCCGTGGCCGCTTCCTTGTCGTCCTTCGGCAGCGTGCCGATCTCGAGCTTGACGGTTTCCGACTTGCCGTTGCGCCACAGTGCAACGTCGACCGTGGTGCCCGGGCGCATGCCGGCTACCTTGCGGGCAAGATCGCGCGGATCCTTGATCGTGTCGCCGTTGAGCGCAGTGACCACGTCGCCCTTCTTGATGCCGGCCTTGTCGCCCGGCGAGCCGGCCTGCGGCTCGACGACGAGTGCGCCGGCTGCCTCAGACAGACCGAGCGATTCGGCGATATCCTTGCTCACCGGCTGGATCTGAACACCGAGCCAACCGCGCGATACCGAGCCGTCCTTCATCAGGTCGGCAACGACGTCCTTGGCGACGGATGCCGGAATGGCGAAGGCGATGCCGACATTGCCGCCCGACGGCGAGAAGATCGCGGTGTTGATGCCGACCACTTCGCCCGAAAGGTTGAAGGTCGGACCACCCGAGTTGCCGCGGTTCACCGCTGCGTCGACCTGCAGATAGTCGTCATAGGGACCCGAACCGATATCGCGGCCACGGGCCGAGATGATGCCGGAGGTTACCGTGCCGCCGAGACCGAAGGGGTTGCCGACGGCAACGACCCAGTCGCCGACGCGGACCTTGTTGTCGTCGGCCCAGCTGACATAGGTGAACTTGCGATTGTCATCGACCTTGAGCACGGCGAGATCGGTGCGGCTGTCCTTGCCGATCAACTTGGCGTCAAGCTCGGTGCCGTCATTGAGGATGACCGTGAACGCAGAGCCATCGGAAACGACGTGATTGTTGGTGACGAGGTAACCGTCTTCGGAGATGAAGAAGCCGGAGCCTTGCGAAGTCGGGCGCAGGCGACCTTCGCCGTGCGGGCCACGACGGCCGGGGCCGCGTTCGGCACGGTCATCGCCGCGCGGGCCGCCGAATTCCTTGAAGAAACGCTTCAGCGGGTGATCGTCGGGAAGCTCATCCAGACCGCGACCGCCAAAATCGAAGGTGAAGCCATTGCCCTCGTCGGAAACGGGATTAGCACGCGACTGGACGCGGACGGAGACTACGGCCGGGGAAACCGCGTCGACGACATTGGCAAAGCTCGGCACCTGGGGCGCATCGACCTTGACGGGTTCGGCGAAGGACTGGGCAATCGTGGCCGGCAGGCCGGAGGTCAGCATGACGGCCGCAAGACCCGCAACGGTCGAGGTCTTCAGAACAGTCTTGAGGGAGGGACGCAGGAGTTTGGTCGTAATCATCCGTTTTGCCTTTTCTCTTCCTTGAAGCCGCTGGAAGCAGCTTCGGCATCTTGATTTCGAGGATCGCCGCGGGGGTAGCGATTTCGCTCTTGGCTGACTGGAGGAACAGCCGATGACGAAAGATGTAACGGATTGGACCTTACTGAGTTCTGTCCGGAGGATGAATTTTTGGTAATGTTGGTGGCGGGCGTCTGCAACGGCGCATTGCCCGTGGGATCGAGAGCGTTTCCGCCTTAGGCGGAGTCGCAGAAACGCGCTATCTCTCTGTTTTACGCATTTCCTGGCGGAAAGCCGCTTCGCACTTTTCCTGGAAATGCTCTACGGCTGAAGCAGCTTCTTCAGCTTTTCCTTCTCGTCGTCGGAAAGCGGCGTGCCGCGCGATTGCCGGCCGCGTTTGAGTGCCGCCACCAGCAACGTCGCGGCGCCGACCAGCAAAAGCAGGATCGGCATGCCCCACAGGATCATCGTCTTGGTTTCGAACCGCGGCTTCAGCAACACGAACTCGCCATAGCGCGAGACGACATAGTCGATCACCGCCTCGTCGCTGTCGCCATTTGCCAACCTCTCGCGCACCAGAACCCTGAGATCCTTGGCAAGCTCTGCGTTGGAATCGTCGATCGACTGGTTCTGGCAGACCATGCAGCGGAGCTCGGCCGAGATCGCCCGCGCCCGTGCTTCGAGTGCCGGATCGGACAAGACCTCATCCGGATTGACCGCGAAGGTCGGGCCGAGCGACGCCAGAAACAGAAAGAACGCCAGCAGCAATCGGTTCATTCGGCCGCTCCCACCGGGATCGTCTTCGGCCGCTTGGCGCGCGTCGGCGCGCCAACGCGCAGGCGGCGATCGCTGAGCGAGACGAAACCTCCCGCCATCATCAACAGCGTGCCGCCCCAGATGCACAGGATCATCGGCTTCCACCAGATGCGCACGACGATGCCGCCTTCGCTGATCTGGTCACCGAGCGAAACGTAGAGCTGGCTCAGGCCGAAGGTACGGATACCGGCTTCGGTGGTCGGCATGCGCCGCGCCTGATAGAGCCGCTTCGACGACCAGATGTCGGTGACGACGACGCCACCGCTGCTGATGGTGAAATGGCCGGATTCCTCGGAATAATTCGGACCGCTACCGTTGCGCATGCCGTCGAACCGCAGGGTGTAGCCTCCCGCGTCCACGGTCATACCCGGCTTCATCTCGACGACGGTCTCGGTTTCGAAGGCGGTGACGGCGACGATGCCGATCAGCGTGACGCCGAGGCCGATATGCGCAAGTGCGGTGCCGAAGGCCGAGCGCGGCAGGCCGGAGAACCGCCGCCAGGCGACGTTGCCCGCGACCTTGCCGAGCCCCGAGCGCAGCGCCAGATCCGTCACCGAACCGGCGATCAGATAGACGCCCAGCGCAATGCCGAACAAAGCGAGGATCGGTCCGCCGTTCATGGCGTAGTAATAGACGCAGCCGACGACGAGGCCGACGGCAACCGCTGCAAACAGCCGCTGGGCAACGCCCATGAGATCTCCGCGCTTCCAGGCCAGCAGGGGACCGAAGGGCACCGCAAACAGGAGTGGCAGCATCAACAGCCCGAAGGTCATGTTGAAGAAGGGCGGCCCGACCGAAATCTTGTCGCCGGTCAGCGCTTCAAGCACCAGAGGGTAGAGCGTGCCGGTCAGCACGGTCGCGGCCGCGGTCGTCAGGATGAGGTTGTTGAAGACAAGAGCGCCTTCCTTCGAAACCGGCGCGAAGATGCCGCCGGCTTTCAGCCGCGATGCGCGGTAGGCAAACAGCGAAAAGGCGCCGCCGATGAAAAAAACGAGGATGGCGAGGATGAAGATGCCGCGGGTCGGGTCGGTCGCGAAGGCATGAACCGAAGTCAGCACGCCAGAGCGAACGAGGAAGGTGCCAAGCAGCGACAGCGAGAAGGTCATGATCGCCAGCAGCACGGTCCAGATCTTCAGCGCTTCGCGCTTCTCCATGACCAGAGCGGAATGCAGCAGCGCGGTGCCGGCAAGCCACGGCATGAACGAGGCGTTTTCGACCGGATCCCAGAACCACCAGCCACCCCAGCCAAGCTCGTAATAGGCCCAATAGGAGCCCATCGAAATGCCGGCCGTCAGGAACGTCCAGGCAGCAAGGGTCCAGGGACGCACCCAGCGCGCCCAGGCAGCGTCGATACGCCCTTCGATCAGGGCGGCGATGGCAAAGGAGAAGCAGACGGAAAAGCCGACATAGCCCAGATAAAGTAAGGGCGGGTGAATGGCGAGACCGACGTCCTGCAGGATCGGGTTCAGGTCCTTGCCTTCGCCCGGTGCCGGGATAAGGCGGGCGAAAGGGTTGGATGTCAGCAGGATGAACAGCGTGAAAGCCACGGCAATCCAGGCCTGCACCGCGAGCACATTCGCCTTCAGCGTTTCCGGCAGATTACGACCAAATGTGGCGACCAGCGCCGAAAAGAACACCAGGATCAAGAGCCAGAGCAGCATTGATCCTTCATGGTTCCCCCAGACGCCGGAAATCTTGTAGATCAGCGGCTTCAGCGAATGCGAGTTCTCCCAGACGTTGCGGACCGAAAAATCCGACGTGACATAGGCGAAGGTCAGCACGGCGAAGGAGAAGGCGACGAGCAGGAAACAGGCAATCGCCGCGCTGGAGGCGAGCTCCATCAGGGCGCGATCGTTGAGCCTGGCGCCAAGGATCGGCAAAGCCGCTTGCACGAAGGCGGTCGCAAGCGCCAGAACCAGCGCATAATGTCCAAGTTCGATAATCATCGAACGGTTTCCTTCCCGCTGAGTTCGACACCCTGCGCCTTCAAGCGGTCGGCGACATCCTTCGGCATATAGGTCTCATCATGCTTGGCGAGCACGGAGTCTGCAACGAAGACCGAGCTGCCGGCAACGAACGTGCCCTCGGTGACCACGCCTTGCCCCTCACGGAACAGGTCCGGCAGGATGCCGGTATAGGTCACCGGCACCTGGCCGAGCGTATCGGTAACGGTGAAGGTCACGGTCTTGCCGTCGCCGCGCTTGACCGAACCGGCCTCGACCAGCCCGCCTAGACGGATGCGGGTTCCCGGCGGCACGTCGGTCTTGGCGAGATCGCTCGGCACGTAGAAATAGGCGATCGCCTGGCTGAAGGCGAACATTACGAGGAGGACGGCAAGCGTCAGAAAGCCGACGCCACCGCCGATGATCGCCAGTCGCTTCTGTTTTCGCGTCATTGCGTCTCTCCGTCCGTCTTGATCCCGAGTTCACGGGCCAGCGCAAGCAGCTGTTTTCCCTGTTCGCCGTCCGCCGGGAAGGTTTTCAGGCTTTCCTTTAGGGCGGCCGCCGCCTGGTCTCTTTGATCAAGCACAACATGCGAACGGATCAGCCGCGCCCAGCCTTCGGCGTTGGCGGGGTCTTCCTTAAGCCGGCTCGCCAGGCTTTCGACCATGCCGCGGATCATCTCCTGGCGGTCGCCGGCGTTCATGTCCTGTGCGGCGGCGATATCGTCCGCGCTCGGATTTCCCGGTGCAGCGCCCGCAACATTGCCGGCAGCGCCACCTGAAAGCTCGGCCACGTGCTGCTTGACGAGCGGCACCCAGGGCGCATCCGCCGGGGAACTGGCGATCAGCCTGTTGAAGGCTGCAAGCGCCTCGTCCTTCTTGCCTTCCTGCTTCAGGCCAAGGGCAAGATAGAATTCGGAACGCGGGTCGTTCGGGTCGATGGCGAGGGATCTGCGGAGAGCCGACTGCGCTTCGGTGGTCACAAGTCCGCCGGACAGCGTGATCACCGCCTCGGCATAGCCACCCAGCCGCGCCGGCGTCGGCCCCAGCAGGCGCACGGCGCTGTCATAGGCGGCGACCGCCTCCTCGACGCGACCGTTGCGCATGTAGATTGGCGCCAGCACGTCCCAGCCGGCACCGTCGTTCGGGTTCTGCGCCAGGTGATTTTCCGCCCGCGCAATCAGAATGTTGATATCGGCACCGGGATCGGCAAGGCGCGCCGCCAAAGGCTGCGCCGGAACCCCTGGGCTGCCAGTGAACATGTAGAGACAGAGCCCAATTGCGGGAAGACAGAGAAGCACGAAGGCCTGCGCCACGATGTTGACGCCGCGGCGCGTGGCTGCGGCCGGCTCGGCGGCATTGTCGATCTCGCCAGCCGCAAGCAGCCGGCGGGCGACCTCGGCGCGGGCGAGTTCGGCATCGTCGCCGCTGATCAGGCCGCTCTCCTGGTCACGCGTCAGTTCATCGAGCTGATCGCGATAAACTTCGATATCATGACTATGGGGAGACGATGCGGGCGCTGCCGCCCGCAAGAGCGGGAGGATGAGTACGACAGCTACAGCCGCCGTCAACGTGGCGACGAGGATCCAGAACAACATGGATGCTCAATACTATGGCACCCATGCCATTCCAACTCGAAAACCTGCAATGACAGAGATTTGAGGCGTTTCGCCGCAACCGGAAATCCGGTCAGCTGAGCGGCGTCCAGCTTCCGTCGGAATTCCGGCAGGCCGCACCACGCGCCGTCGTCGGTTGTCCCTTGACGGTCACGGTGTGGCTGTACTGGCGGCAGTTCTGCGAACCGACCTGATAAGGTGCGGCGGCGACGACCGAACCGGTGACGCTACGCCCCTGCCAGTTGACCGGCTGACCGCCCGGAGCAGCCTCCAGGGCGCGGTACTCGGCCTCGAGCGCACGCTGGCGGTCCGACGTTCCGATATCGAGATTGCTGAGCCGGCCGATAACGCCGCCCTGCAGGGCCGTGATGTAGGTCGTCGAAGACACGCTGCGGGTCGCGGTCGTGCCCAACCCGGCCGCCGCGGTCTGTCCGCCCGAGGTGGTGCTGCAGCCGGCAAGAGCCACCGCCGACGCGATCAACGCGATCCTGCCGCTGACGACAATAGTTCGTGTCATTTCTGCCTGGTTCCTCATGATCCGCGACATGTACTTTCTAACGCGGGGCTCCGCCTGCGCCGACCGGCGGGGCCGAGCGGAGACTTCCCTTTGATTTTCTTTTGGCATTCCCTGTTGGCAGAGGCAACTGGAAGGGCAGTCGACGCGATACTTTCGCGCGCCAGTGTGACACCTAAACCGCAGCCGGCAGCACGAGCTCGGCGCGCAGCCCGCCCTCTTCCCGGCGCGACAGCGTCAGCGTGCCCTGATATTCCCGTACGATTTCACTGACGATCGACAGACCGAGGCCCGTTCCCGGCTTGCTCTCATCCAGCCGCTTGCCGCGCTTCATCGCCAGCGCGATCTGATCCGGGTCGAGGCCAGCTCCGTCGTCGTCGACGTCGAGAACGATCCATTGCCGACCGGTTTCCTTTGCGTGCTCTTCGTTTGTAGCCGGACGAACATTCAGCCAGACCTCGCCCTTGGCGTGGCGAGCGGCGTTTTCGAGCAGGTTACCGACAGTCTCCTCGACATCCTGCAGCTCCATCGCTAGCACCAGGCCCGGCGGGTTGATCGACAGATGAACCTCTTTTTCCGGATTGAGCTTGCGCATCACGCGCACAAGCCGCTCCAGCGCCGGCTGCGCTTCTGTGCGGGCGAGAATGGATTCGCGCTGGGCGGCGATCCGCGCGCGGCTCAGATAGGATTGAACCTGCATCTGCATCGCATCGACCTGGTTTCTGACGAGTTCGCCATGCGACGCCTCAAGCACGCGGGCCTCGTTGAGGAGGACCGCGATCGGCGTCTTCAACGAGTGCGCGAGGTTGCCGACCTGCATGCGCGCCCGCTCGACGATGCGGCGGTTGCTGTCAATCAGCGCATTCACTTCGTTTGCAAGTGGCTGGATCTCGCGCGGAAAGGCACCATCGAGCCTTTCGCTTTCGCCGGCCCGGATCTTCTCCAGCGAGCGGCGGACCTGGTCGAGCGGTCTGAGACCGAAGAGAATGGTCAGCGCGTTCATGCCGAGCCCGCCGAGGCCGAAGATCGAGAGCGCGATGGTCAGATTGCGGGTAAAGCGGTTGATGTCCGCCTCTAGAACGTCACGATTGCCGGCAACGCGGAAACGGGCGGTGTGGCCCTGAATGTCGAGAACGACTTCGGTCTCGGCCACTTCGACCTCGTTTCCGAACGGGTCCTTGGTGGTGTAGAAACGGACGTAACCGGTATCGAAGGGGACTTCGTCGACGCTCGCGATCGGCAGCTTCGCGTTGCCGAGCGAGGTAGAAATCAGCGGCGGCGTGTCGAACTCGCCGATCGGATCGACGATCCAGTACCAGCCGGTCTGCGGCTGGGAGAAGCGCAGGTCGCCGAGCTGGGGACTGCCGGCAAGCACCGTCTTCTCATTGACCGAAATCGAGTTGACGACGTTGAAAAGCTGGGCACGCAGCAGGTCCTTGAAGCCGCGTTCCGATCCTTGCCGGTAGAGGGCTGAGATGACAACCCCGATCACCACCAGGGCAACGACGGCCCAGACGGTCGAAACCGCCAATACGCGGGCCGTAAGGGATCTAATTGCCATTGCCGGGCGCTTGCATGCGGTATCCGAGGCCGCGCACCGTCTCGATCAGGTCGTTGCCGATCTTCTTGCGAAGACGGCCGACAAAAACTTCGATCGTGTTGGAATCGCGGTCGAAGTCCTGATCGTACATGTGTTCGACCAGTTCCGTCCGGGATACGACCTGGCCCATGTGGTGCATGAGGTAGGAGAGCAGCCGGAACTCGTGCGACGTCAGCTTCAGCGCCGTTCCGTCGACGGTTGCCTTCGACCCCTTTGTGTCGAGCCGCACCGGGCCGCAGACAATTTCCGAGCTTGCGTGGCCGGCCGCCCGGCGGATCAGCGCGCGGATGCGGGCAAGCACCTCCTCGACATGGAACGGCTTGGCGACATAATCGTCGGCACCGGCATCGATGCCGGCCACCTTGTCGCTCCAGCGATCACGCGCCGTCAGGATCAGCACCGGCATGCTCTTGCCGCCGCCGCGCCATTTTTCAAGAACGGTGATGCCGTCCATCTCGGGCAGGCCGATATCGAGGATCACGGCGTCATAGGGCTCGGCATCGCCGAGATAGTGACCCTCTTCGCCGTCATAGGCCTGATCGACGACGTAGCCGGCCTCCTTCAGCACTTCGGCGAGCTGCCGGTTCAGGTTGACGTCGTCCTCGACTATCAGAATGCGCATTCGTACCCACTTTTCCTCTTTCGCACCGTCGTCACGGGCGAATTACATCGGCACCCTTACGGTCACCTTTTTCGGTCGCCCGCCATTGCCCGGCACAAGCACCGTGATCACGCACTGGCCATCGGACGTCGGCTGTGCCGACAGCAGTTCGCCGCCGGTTTCCGAAACGACTTGCTGAGCAGCCGCGCTGCAATCGCCGGCCACGCGGACGACAAAGTCCGTGGGCACGTTGACCTCAGGCGGAGCAAAGCCCGCAAGGCCTGCGGCAAGCGCGGCTATGATCACTGGTGAAGACATGAACGCACTTTCGACTTGGGAAGCATCATGGCAAAAGCAATAACCGATAGAGGCTGAATGGCAAATGAATGTCGGCCGCCCAGCCGGGCGAACAGCCACCTGTGAATGGCTGTATCCACAGTGACCCGACCGCAGATTGCAACGATTCCTTCGACGGTGAAACTCGACGGAAGAAAACCTCCGCCTGACAGCGGTCCGTGCCGAACATCGATCCGCTGCAGCGCCGTGCCAGCCGCCAATCAACGAGGCGCATTCCGCGACGGAGCCGCCGGCTTGACGATCAGCCATTTGTTAAGCCCTTCCTGCTATCGTTGGGTACTCGGTCGAGAACCAGATGGCCGCAGCCTCCGTCGCTCGGCTTACGGCAAGACTTGAAGTGGGCTCGAAATCCCGAGTCCTTTGAATCTCTTGGCCGCACATCTTCCAAAGTTGAGTCCGGCTCTTGCGGGGTTGAATGAGCGCGATCCGGCGAAGAGTCCGACCCCTCATCTAAGCCTCTGCATTGTTTGGTGTTGCCGCGCGCACGTCGGGCCTTCAGGCCGCCTCATGGGGTCAAATACTCTCATCTCACAGCCAGATCGCGATTATCGAAACGCCGTTCGCAACTGAACTTGCTCGCTTTGCGGTGACGTCGCGCACGCGCGCTATCAACCCACTACAGCGCCTGATCGCCAAAGCCGCTTGCTCAAAAGACCGCCCTCCCGACTCACCGAGCGCCAAATTGGCCCGCTGTCCCCGGTCGGCTGAATGCAACTGTGGATCATTGAAAAATTAATCGATTTAAAGATTTTTCAATCGTTTAAATGATTTAAGCCACTGATTTACAAAGCGTTTACGATGTGAAATTGTCCGCCCGTCAACTAGTCATGAATTTGCAACAGGCCCGGGAGGATCGGATGCAGACGCTCGTAAACAACCAGCCGGCATCTCAGCAGTCCAAGGTACCGCAGTCGCTGCTGGACCGTTTCGAAAGCGAATGGCGCGAAATGCGCTCAGCCACCCAGACAACACCGAAGCCCGTTCAGCCGGCTGAATAAGCCTGCGCTAGCGCGCGAGAATAGGCTTGTCGACACGACTATGCCCATCGACCTTAAAGCCGCCCGCGGTCAACGCCGCGAGCGGCTTTCGCTTTTTGGCTTAATGCAGCTCTAAAAGCGCCTTGTGTCTTGAAGAGCCTTCTCGTTCTCGGGGGTGATCGGTCGCATCCAGCTGGTATTCCCCCCGCCCGCGCAGCCCCAAAAGAAGCTGACAACGCTGTGAATCCCGCCTCCCGCGGTGGCGTATCGAGCCGCGCGTATGGCCAGCCGTGTGGCGATTTCCTGCCTTTTGGCCAATCGGAAAAACCGTGTTACTCTTTTTCCATGCTGACCGACGAGATTGAAAAACTGGCGCTGAGCCTGCCGGGAACGGAAGAAAATGCCCATTTCGGCACGCGGGACTTCCGTGTGGGCAAGCGCATCTTCATGTCTCTGCCCGAGGCAGGGCGGGCGGTTTTCAAGTTCACACCGGATCAGCAGCGCATGCTGCTGGAAATGGAACCCGGCGTCTGCGCTGCGGTCCCCGGTGGCTGGGGCAACAAGGGCTGGACCTCGCTCTACTTTGTCGAGGCCGACGAGGATCTCGTTCGCCAGTCGATGGAAACCGCGTGGCGCAATGTTGCCCCCAAAAGCCTGGTGAAGAAGAACGGCCGTCATTGACGCGGCCGGCATCGACGTTTCGAAAGCCGTCTGCAGACGACCTTCTATCCGCAGGCAATCGTCTCAGAGAACATAGTCGAAAAGCGTGACCGGCTTGTCGTGATACTCCGTCTGCGCGAACGGCCGCATGCCGAGTTTCTCCACGATTCTGATCGATGCCGCATTGGCCGGGCTGACGATAGCGGTTACGCGGCGTCCGGCGTGATGTTCCCGCGCCCAGCCGAAAGCCGCATGCGCAGCTTCGCTGGCATAACCGCGTCCCTGCGCCTCAGGCGCGATCGTCCAGCCGGTCTCCATCGTCCCGGTCAGGGCGGGAGAAATCTCGCGGCGCAGTTCCTGAAAGCCGACCTGCCCGACGAAGCGCCCGGAGCTTCTCTCTACGATCACGAAATAACCGAAGCCAAAGAACTGCCAGCCGCCCTCCTGACGCAAAAACCGCGTCCACATCTGTTCGCCGGAAAAGGGGGCCGGTGCGATATGACGAAGGATCTCTGGATCCGACCACATCTGCTGATAGGGCTCGAAATCCTCCAGCTGCGGTCTGCGGAGAATGAGGCGGTCGGTGCTGATCATCGGAATGCCTGAGAACGATGGAATACCACCGATCTCTAGCTGCTCTCCGCAGTGCCTGCAATGGCGCCCCGTTCCAAAACCGATTCCGCAAGGGCAGCTAACAGGCTGTTAACCCAAACTTTTCTCGCCGACTTCCAGCGGCCAGGTCACGAGGTAATCCTCGTAGTCCTCGATGTCGATGCCGTCTTCCGCAACGGTGCGGCCACGCACGGAAATGCCGGCGGTGTGCACCGTCTCGGCATCGCCCGAGAGCAGCGGATGCCACCAATAGAGGTCGCGGCCTTCCGCCACCAGCCGATAGCCGCAGGTCGGCGGCAGCCAGGTAATCTCGCGCACCGCGTCCGGCGTCAGCTGAATGCAATCCGGCACCGTTGCCTGACGGTTCGGATAGTCCTTGCACCGACAGCTCTCGCCGTCGAGCAGCGTGCAGCGGATCGAGGTCCAGGCGATCTCTGCCGTTTCCCAATCCTCGAGCTTGTTGAGGCAACAGAGCCCGCAGCCGTCGCAGAGGCTTTCCCACTCCGCGTCATTCATCTCGTCAAGGCTCTTCGCCTTCCAGAAAGGCATTTCGCCCATCGCCATCACACTTTCGTCAAATCGGTCGCGCTACTGCGCGGCACGTCTTATCAGACGTGCAAAGGTCACAGTAGCGATTTGAGTTGCTGCAGGTTTGTCCTTTAATCGGCGACGACCAAAGGAAACATGCAGGAGAGAAATTTCGCAGAAAATTGCCGGTTTTTTAAGGCCACCGGCGCGATATGCAAGTAGATTGGAATTTGACGCCGTGCAAATATCGCGCGGCACCGGCATGATGCCAAAAGCCTTCAGGACGTTGAGACCGTGCGGGAACCGAGGAAAGACGATAACCGGCCGAAAAAGCGGCACATCTTTCTGAGAATCGATTCCTGGATCGATTCGACGGTCTGGAATGCCGGGTTCAAACTCTCACAATGGTGGGAAGATACCACTATTTTCTTCCGCCGCTTCCGCGTCACGGGCTGGAAGAAGGCGGTCTTCGAGGTCCTCGGTGAAGGTATGACCTGGGGAACGGCCGGCTCGGTGCTGATGCTGGCTCTCGCTCTTCCGGCCTTCGAGGAGACCAAGGGCAACTGGCGGGCGCAAAGCGATTTCGCCGTCACCTTCCTTGACCGCTACGGCAACGAAATCGGCCATCGCGGCATCATTCACGAAGATTCCGTGCCGATCGACGAATTGCCGGATCATCTGATCAAGGCTGTGCTCGCAACGGAAGACCGGCGCTTCTTCGACCACTACGGCATCGATTTTCTCGGGCTCGCCCGCGCCATGACCGAGAATGCACGCGCCGGCGGTGTCGTCCAGGGCGGCTCGACGCTGACGCAGCAGCTCGCCAAGAACCTGTTCCTGTCGAACGAGCGCACGATCGAGCGCAAGATCAAGGAAGCGTTTCTGGCCATCTGGCTCGAATCCAACCTTTCGAAGAAAGAGATCCTGCGGCTCTACCTCGACCGCGCCTATATGGGCGGCGGGACGTTTGGTGCTGCGGCAGCGGCGCAGTTTTATTTCGGCAAGGCGATCACCGACGTCAACCTGGCGGAATCCGCCATGCTCGCCGGCCTCTTCAAGGCACCGGCGCGCTACGCCCCGCACGTCAACCTGCCGGCCGCCCGCGGCCGCGCCAACGAGGTTTTGACAAACCTCGTCCAGGGCGGGCTGATGACTGAGGGCCAAGTGATTGCGGCACGTCTCAACCCGGCAACCGTCATCGATCGCGCCCAGGTGAAGGCGCCCGACTTCTTCCTCGACTGGGCGTTTGACGAAGTGCAGCGCATCGCCCGGCCATTTGCCCAGCATTCACTCATCGTGCGCACCACCATCGACATGGGGCTGCAGAATGCGGCCGAGGATTCGGTCGAGTCCAGCCTTCGGCAATATGGCGAGAGCTTCCATGTGAAGCAGGGCGCACTGGTGATGGTCGAAAACGGAGGTCCTGTCAGGGCGATGGTCGGCGGCCGCGACTATGGCGAGAGCCAGTTCAACCGCGCCACGCGGGCGCTGCGCCAACCGGGGTCTTCCTTCAAGGTCTACACCTACGCGGCGGCCATGGAAAAAGGCATGACGCCGGAGACCATCGTCGTCGACGCACCGATCACCTGGCGCGGATGGTCACCGCAGAATTACGGCCGCAGCTATGCCGGCCGCATCACCATCCTGACGGCGATCGCTAGGTCGATCAACTCGATCCCGGTGCGCCTCGCCAAGGACAAGCTCGGCACGGAGCTGATCGCGCAGACCGCCAAGAACATGGGCATCGAAACGCCACTGCGCACCGACAAGACGATGCCGCTCGGCACCTCCGAAGTGACGGTACTCGACCAGGCGACGGCCTATGCCGTGTTCCCAGCCGGCGGCCTACAATCACGCCGCCACGGCATCAGCCAGATTCTGAATTATGACGGCGACATCCTCTACGACTTTTCCCGCGACGAACCGCCGGCCAGACGCATCCTTTCCGAGCAGGCCAACGCATCGATGAATTCGATGCTGACGCAGATCCCGGTGATCGGCACGGCACGCAAGGCGGCCCTCGACAACGGCATCGTTACCGGCGGCAAGACCGGCACCACCCAGGCCTATCGCGACGCCTGGTTCGTCGGTTTTACCGGTGACTACACGACGGCGGTCTGGTTCGGAAACGACGACTATACTTCGACCAACAACATGACCGGCGGTTCGCTGCCGGCAATGACCTTCAAGCGGCTGATGGATTATGCCGAACAGGGCATCGAGCACCGCCAGATACCGGGGATAACGTCCCCGGCGCCTGCACCGAGCAAGCAACCGGAGGTCGCCAATGCCAAGCCGGATGAAAATGCCCTGCCGCCGCTGGTGCGGCCGCGGTCGCTATCGGCAGACGTGACACGGCTCCTGCGTTCGGTGGGCGATACCTTCGAAAAGGCCCCCGCCTTGAAGGCGCCGGAAAGGAGCGGCGGCAAAGTCGCCGTACTCGGCGCCGCCGACGGCGGGTCCTCCCAACAGGCTCTCCCGAATGCCGCCAGCAATTGAACGCGCTCGAAACCTTGAATTGAACGGCCGGATCGATACCGGTTGCCAGGTCGGCGCGATGATCGCCGTTGCGTCGCGCGCCCGTTTGGGCGAGACATGGGCTGCGCGGCGCATTGCGCCTATGCATAACCATATTCGATAGAGCCGCCCTTGTTCCGAATTCCCCTCCTCGTCGCCCTTGCCCTTGCCATCGCCTTCGGCGGCGGCATCGCTTCAGCCGTCTGGGCGCTGAAGGCGACGGTCGGTTTCGGCTCGATCTCGATCGGCCCGTGGGTCGCCTTCCCCGAAGCACAGACCGAGAATGCCGACCCCTATGCCAAGGCACATCGCGCCCGGGCCGGCGAACTGCTCTATGGCGGCGCCGAAGGGCTGATGTTCATGGCACAGGTCGACGACAGGGGCGAGAAGCTGTCGGCCGCCTGCTCCTACGATGTCTCGGGGCTGACGCCGCAGGCGCGATTCTGGACGCTCTATGCAGCGAATGCCGATGGCGTGCCGCTGCGCCCCGGCTCGGATCTGCCTTCGGCGATCAACTCGTGGACGGTGCTGCGCGCCGAAGACAGTTCCTTCACCATCCATGTCTCGCCGAACGCCAAGCCGGACAACTGGGTAGCGTTACGGCATTCCGGAACCTTCCGGCTGGTCCTGACGCTGCTCGATACCCCGACGGCAGGTTCCTCCGGCCTTATCGATCTCGCCATGCCGAAAATCGTGAAAACGGGATGCGGCGATGCGTAGTGTTCTGTTCGCTTCCATCCTTGGTCTCGTGGGCGCAGCACTGCTGCATATCATCATCGTGCTGGTGCTGCCGCAATTTACCGGTCGCGACGCCTATACGCGCGTTCTCGGTCTTCTCGAGATGGACAGCTTCTTTTCTTTGACGAGTACCCCTGGACCGACCGGCCTCAGCAACGACGACCCTTATCTCCGCACGGCCGTCTGCAGCTTTTCGATCACCGACGGTCCGGCGCGGTTCCTCGCCAGAGGCGCGGTACCTTTCTGGTCGCTTGCGGTTTTCGACAGCGCATCGAATGAGGTCTTCAGCATGAACGACCACACCGCCGTCAACGGCAGGCTCGACCTCGTGGTTGCGACGCCGATCCAGCTGGTGGAACTGCGCAAGACGCCGCCGGAAGCTCTGGCACAATCGATCATGGTGGAGATGAAGGAAGAGGATGGCTATGCGGTGCTGCGCGCCATGGCGCCGCTCGACAGCTTCGAGGATCAGGTCCGGAACTTCCTGGCGGAATCAAGCTGCGAGCCGTTCCGTCGTTAGTCAGCGCAGTCCCTCGGACAGGGTACGCGGCCTTCAGCCTTGCCGTTCCTATCTCGATGTCGTGGAGAAGATGAACGCGACCGCAAGGGGCGGAGCGTTGTTGGCACAAGCAAAGCCGTGCGCAGGCCGGCCGATGCAGCCGACACATGGGCGGTGGATATAACTACTGCTTCTTGATCCGACGTCCGTCGGGCGCGGTTGGCTGCGGATCGCGGCCATCGAGACGCTCGTAGCGGATTCCGGTAAACAGAAGCACTTTTGCTCCGCCCGATATGGCCGGAGGTCTGCGTGGTGGCATTTGGACCTTGTGGTCCTGCATTCTGATCACGTCTGCCATGCTCGTCTCCATATAGGCTTGAGACGGATGAACTACCGTACAGATTTCACCCTGCCCTTTCGGGGCCAGCGCATTTTCCCGGGCAGTGCCCGGACAGGCGCGCTTTTCTCATCTTCTCCTTCTTCCGGTCGCCCGGAGGTTGCTGCTTGCTCAAGTGGTACAGACCAATCATAGACGGTCCGCTTCGATTGAGCCATAGGCTGGTTAACAGATGGTTAACGCCGCATCTGCACCCCTAACCTGTGGGAGTATGTCCCCCGGAAAAACAAAACACTGTATCCGGGGTAACAGCTTCGGGCGGAACGGGAATGGCTAGCGCCTGGACAACAGTCCAAACAGGAAGGAAACGCCGGCAACGGTCAGAAGCGTCGAAATCGGCTCTTCACGGACGCGCTCTCGCACCCGCTCGGTCATCAACTCCGCTTCGCTCTGAACAACCGCTTTTGCACCGGACCCGATCGCCGACACGCTATCGGTCAGCCGGGCAATCTCGGCGCGCAACTCGGCAATCTGCGCTTCCAACTCGACGCGAGCAGCCGATGCTTCGACTTCACTCTCGACCGTGTCACGCACCGCCTGCAGTTTCTTTTCTACCATTGCAACGCTCCTTCTCTTGCCCGCTTTCAACGCATCGCAACGGCAATGGTTCCGACCGAGAGCAGCGAAAATCCGAACGCCAACGAAAAACGGGCGGCCCTTGGGCCGCCCGTCCGAAAGCTGGGCGCATCGCCCACCACTCGCATCACTCCACGCAGGATGGGTCCATCGCCTGGCATCGAATCAATGGAACCGGGCGAGCGCCGCCGTAACCATCTTCGAAGTCCTCGCGCACGCGGGTGCCATCGCGGTCCCGTTGACGTTCCCAGTCGCGGCGGTCATCGCCGCCTGCCTGATCGTCCCAGCGCTCGCCGTCTCTGCGGTTACGCTCCCAGTCCTGCCGGGTGCGGTCGCGTTCCCACTCGCGGCGATCGCGGTCACGCTGACGTTCCCAGTCCCGCGGGCGACGGTTGTCGTCGACCCAATCCGGCCCACGACGCCACCGGTCACGGTCGCGATAGAAGTCACGGCCGCGATAGTTGCGGTCCCAGTAGCGATCGAATTGGAAGACCACCGTCGGGATACCGAGCGGGCGGTAATATTGCGGTTCGACATAGACCCTGTTGCGACGATAATCCGCCTGCACATAGCGTCCGGCGACCCAGCCGCGGCCGCCAAAGAAGGAAACGTCACACCAGGGCAGATCGGCAAGACAGCCGTGGATTTCGACGGCTTCTCCGGCCGGGATCAACGACACTGCCGGATAGCGCGTGCTCGGACCGGACCGCATATTGACGTTGGCGGTTGCAAACCCCTCTGCCGCCTCGGCAATCGCCGGCGCCAGGAAAAGCGCGCATATGGCCGCTGCGCGCAACACTATTTTCTTCACAGTAAGCTTTCTCCCATCGGAAGGCCCCTCTTCACTAAGCCCTCTTGCGTCGGCGGGCGTCCGGAACCCTTCACCGTCACCGCGATCACTTAAAGCCGCTTGTGGATTTTTTAAGGCTGGAAACGATCGAGCCCACAGGAAGCAGGGCTTTGCGATAGAAAGCGCACAAAATCACCAGCCGCTCGCACGCCGCAAGCCTGAATAAAGCCCCAACGTCCATAGTTAACAGTACGCTAACGCTTTTCTTTTATTTTTAGTGACGTGTGCCGTTCCGGATCGCCGGCAATGGCGATCATGTTTTGCGTGCAAGGATTTATCGTGACGGATCGCTTTCGTGAGTTGGAAAGGCCACAGACGGGCCGCTTGAAGGACGTCGTCCTGATGGCAACCGTCAGCGGTTTCGAAAGCCTGCGGATCCCTCGCAAGTCCGACATGAAGCAATTTTCCGAATTGTTCGAGCCGCTGTTCCTCGGCTCCAGCAGCGAAGCGCGCCGTCAGGCCGCCGCCGCGCTGTCGCAGTGCCCCCATGTTCCGGAGCCGGTCGCAGCCCTGATCGGCAGCATGCCGATCTCGATCGCCGCCATTTTCCTGACCCGTTCGCAGGCCCTGTCGGATCGAACGCTTATCGGCATCATCCGCCAGCAGGGAGCGGCCCACGCCGGTGCAATCGCCCGCCGCACCGCTCTGTCGCCTTCCGTGATCGATGCCCTGGTCGAGCACCACAACCCCGCCGGCCTTTCCGCCCGCCCGGACGTGCGGCAACAGACAGTCGCTGCGCCTTCAACGCTGGCCGAGCCGGATGTCGATGCTGCAAGGGCCGCGCGCGAGGAAACCTTGCGCACCGAAATCAAGACACTTGCCCGTGTCGCGGCGCACGAGGCGGCTGCCGCCGCATCTACCATTATACCGATCAGCACTACGCTAAGCGCCCTCCTGGTGCGCTTTGCCCGCAGCGGCGAGATCATCCTGTTTTCGCGTGCGCTGGCGACGGCGCTCGATGCCGGAGGGCACCTGGTCGAGCGCATTCTTCTCGACGTTTCCGGCCAACAGCTGGCGACGAGCCTGATCGCCCTATCGCTGCCGACCGACGATCTCACCTTCGTGCTGCAGTCGCTTTATCCGCACCTCGCCGAACGCATCGGCGGCACCACGCGCGCTGAAGCCTTGACCGGCGCCATGGACCCGACATCGAGCCGCGAACAGCTTGACGCCTGGCTGCAATCCGAGGAACGGGACGCGCCCGCGGCACGGCACCAGCCCTATCTTGCGGATGACCATGCCAATGATGCGTGCCAGCTGACCGTCCGCAAGGTAGCCGGGGCCGCCGGCGGCGCCAAGCCGCAACGGGTGTTCGGCCGCCGTTAGAGCGTTTCCGATTTAGACGGAACCGAACAAACGCTCTATCTCTTTGTTTTTACGCATTTCCTGACGGAAAACCGCTTCGCACTTTTCCTGGAAATGCTCTAGTCCTGGTCACGACCGAGCCGGCCCAGCTCTCACATATGGTTCAAGAGTGGTTTGCGCCGTCTTCCGGCACGACATCGAACAGGTCGGCGCGATCGTCCAGCTCGATCTCGACGATCCAGCAATCCGGATCGAAACGGATTTCACGGGAGAGTGCATCATCCACGGCGTCGCCATCGCGATCCTTCAAGCGGATCTCGAACTTGCGACCGATATTGGCGTCGTCATCGAAGAAGTTCTGCGGCGCCGGTGCAAACAGCGTTTCGGTACCCATCCGCGTGCGTTGACGAATAAAGATCGCGCCAGCGTCCTCCGCCCCCTTGCGCAGGATAGCTGCGTACCCACCGAGCGCAAAGGCGCGGCGCAGCAACGCGGAGACGAAAATGTGGGATTTGAGACGCATGGACATGCCTGTACACGGGCGGAGCCAGGCATGCAAATTGGCTGCCGCGACAAGAATGTGTTCAACGGATGGGAGACGCGCCCGTGAGAAGGTCCCTCAAAGCGCGCCGATCTCCTTGAGCTTCTTCAGCACTTTGGCATTGGGCTCACCGGTCTGCGGCAACCGGTAGTGCTTCTCGAAATGGCGAATCGCTGCACGCGTCTGGTCCCCCGCAACGCCGTCGACGACGATGTCGGCATAGGCGAGGTTGCTTAAGCCCTTCTGGATGTCCAGGACCAGCTCGCTCGACACCGGGATCTCGGCACGCGGAATCAGCATCTTGTCGGTCTCGGCCGAGCGGATGGCTGCGGCGACAGGGTCGACATCGGCAACTGCACGTTTCGGATCGGCGTAGGGCCGGCTTGCCGGCAGTGCCGCGGCCATCTTCTGGCCAGATGTCGTGCGCAGGGCGCGCAGCAGTTCGGCGCTCACGGCGCCTGTCTCGGTGCGTCCGGCCTGCTTCTCAAATCGCAGGATTGCGGCTGACGTGCGCGGGCCTGTGCGTCCATCCGGCACGCCATCATAAAGGCCGATGCGGTTCAGTTCCTTCTGGATATCGGCGACCAGTGGTGACGCGGACGTCTCCGGCACCGAGGCGACACGTTCGGGCGACGGCTTTTCGGCAGGCGCCTCAGACGGGACCGCCGCGATCACCTCCTCGACGTTTTCCGTCGCCTTGTCGTCCTCGCGCTTGATGACGAAGGTGGTGACGTTGCGCGGCTCGATCTCGGCGCCCTTGGCGACGGCGATGCGCTCGGCGGTCTCTGGACTGACAAGCGGCACGCGGGTGCGAAGCAACGGCGATGGATGGGCGCCATGCTGGTACCACATGGCGTTTGCAGCAACGAAGGAGAAGACCACAACAAAGGCAGCCGAACCGCCGGCACTCAACGGGTGCCGGGCCGCCAGCCGTCCAGCAAGCGCAACCCCGCGGCCGGCGAGAGCCAGCCCACGCATGGCAAGGCCTGGCGCGGAACGCGCCGCCTTCTTGCGATCAGGCTGTTTTCGCTTGCGCGGCGCCATATCCCCGTTCCTCGTTCAAACCCGTCCTTTCGAATCGGTCGCCATCGGCAACCGCCTGCGTGTCACTATCTCTCAGCCGCGGCGGAAATTCGACGGTCACGGCCGAGCGCGGTTCCTCGCGATTGGCCTCGACGATGCCGGACCCGTCGCTGGGCAGCGTAACAGTGATGACTGTGCCTTCGCGCTCGCGGCTGCGGATCGCGACCTCGCCGCCGTGAAGCGCCACGAGGCCCTTGACCAGCGAGAGACCGAGACCGGTGCCCTCGTAACGGCGGGTGTAGTCGTTCTGGATCTGGACGAAGGGTTGCCCCAACATCTGCAATTTGTCGGCGGCGATGCCGATGCCGGTGTCGCTGACGGTCAGCTTCAAGGCCGGACCGTCAAGCTCGGCGTCGATCGTCACCATGCCGCCGTGGTCGGTGAACTTGATGGCGTTTCCGACAAGGTTGATCAGAACCTGCTGGAAGGCGCGTTGGTCGGCATTGATCTCGCCGACACTGCGGGTCACGCGGCTCGCCAGCTTGACGCCCTTTTCCTGGGCCTGATGCGACAGCATCGCTTCGCAGGCCGCGACCGCCTCGGCCACGCGGAAGGGCTCGGGAACCAGCTCGTAGCGGCCCGCTTCGATCTTGCTCATGTCGAGCATCGTATTGACGACCGACAGAAGGTGCTCGCCCGACTTGTGGATCAGGCTGACATATTCGCGCTGGCGGTCGTTTTCGAGCTTGCCGAAATACTCGCCCGTCAGCACGTCGGAGAAGCCGAGGATGGCGTTGAGCGGCGTGCGCAGTTCATGGCTGACGGCGGCAAGGAAACGGGTCTTGGCATCGTTGGCCGATTCCGCTTCTGCGGTTCTCGCCGCAGCTTCGACGCGCAGCCGTGCTTCCTGCGATACATCGCGCGACTGTGCCAGGATCGCCGTCAGACCGCCGTTGCGGTCGAGAAGCGGTGCGAGTTCGCAGCACATATGGACGAATTGTTCGCCTTCAGCCGGCAGCGACCGGCGCTCGATGCGAATGTTGACGGTCGCCCGCTCGCCGCCCTGGCGCAGAATATCGATCGCGCTCAGGAAGGTGATGCGATCGGAGACGTGGATCTGCTCGATGAAGCCGCGGCCGCCCGGGTCGCGCATCAGGGTCAGATGCTCGGCCGAGTCACGGCCGTGAATGGAGAGAACATTGCCGCGCAGATCGTGCACGGTGACAAGACCGGCAAAAAGGTCGTAGGCGGCCGAAAGATCCGGAAGATCTGGTACAGCCGGCTCGAGCGTTTCCGAGGCCTGGTTGCCGCGTCCACGAGCAATGGCGGTAGCAGCGGCCAGCAGCGAGGCGGACGCCCAAAGAGCGGTCCCAAGCGGCAATGCGGAGGAAACGGGCATGGCGAGCGCAAGCGCCAGCGGTACTGCCGGAAGTGCTGTCAGGGAGACGGCAGCGACCGTACGCAGACGCTTGAGGTCCCGACGGCCAATGGCGGAGCCAGCCTCGCGGCGGGGCAACCACAGGGCAGCGGCCTCGTCCACGCGGGACGTCCATCTGCCAGCCATGTCACGCAATACGCTCACGCCTTACCCTGCCACATTTGTTGTTCTTGCGAGACTGAGCGTGACCGATTTCCGCTTCATGCGGGCCGCCATTCGAACTGCCTCGTGACATGTCGGAATCTCGCATCCCCGGCTTAATGAAAGAATAAACGGGACTGTCCCGGAACGGCGCCAAATGCCTGAAAAATCCCGTTTTGAGGCAATTCGGGCGACCTTCATTTCTTGTGGTTAACGGGGCGTAAGCAACGGATTTCCGTGCATTTTCCGCCTCACGTTAAGGATTTGGGCAGGGCGCCCCGGTGCCGTTGCCCACGCTTTCGGCCTTTGCCGGCGGCCCGCCGCCATGAACCTTAACGGCGAAAGCTAAAATGCGACACAAATGCCCGGCAAATCCTCAAAATCGGGAATTTCATTAAAATTCGAAACAAATGCTGCGGGTTTTTGAAAAGCGGTCTTGTGATTCCCTGCCTAATGTCAGTCTCAACAAAGGGCCGGGCGACGAAAGACGGCGGTCCTCATGCAAACGACGGCGGGCGTGAACGGGTATCAGGGGATACTGCGGCGCTCCAGGATGCCGAAAGCAGTAAAACCGGCTAGAAGACCGGCGGGCGCGGCAGCCGAATATAGGATGGGCAGAACATGTGGTTTCTCATCAAGGCGACATTCTGGTTTTCGATGGTGCTGGTGCTGCTGCCGTTCCTCGATCCGTCGAGCGCGCAGAAGCTGGAGCACGGACCGAAGGTCGAGCTCGGCGATACCTTCTCGGCCGCCAATGAGGCATTCCAGTATATCAGCGCCATCTGCATCCAGAAGCCGGAGGTCTGCGAGAAGGGTGCTGAAACCTTCGTCGCACTTGGCCATCGGGCCCGGGAAGGCGCCCGCATCGCCTATGAATTCCTTGACACCCAGTTTGCCGAAACCGATGCGATCAAGCCCGATGCCAAGGTAACGACCGGCACTGTCGGTCAGGCGACCGAGGCTGCCGCCACGCTGGTGGCGCCGGTCGAACAGACCGCTGCGGAGACGGCTCCGGTGTTCAAGCGTACGCCGGTTCCGGAAAAGCGCCTCGACCCGAAGGCGTCCCTCGCCAAGTAAACATTTCTTGCCGTGGCAGCAGGTCCGCGCGACCGCCGCCGAGCCATCCTTTGACACTGCCTGACTTGCCGCCTTCTTGCGGCCGCCGCGAGGATCCCATCCCCTCGCGGCGTTTTCTTTTTTCGGTTTGCAACCGAGGGGCGGTCCAGCAACAGGTCCGCACAAGACATGGCTGTTTAGGTCCCCGCACATTCAGCGGAGACTGCCCCGATGCAGATATACGGGTTCTTTTCAAATGCGAGCGCAACGCGTGTCCCCGCGGCCGGATCGCAAGCGGGCACCGACGTGGCGCCGCTGGAGCAAAAGAGCAGATCTTCCCTTCTCAATCTTTTGCGTACGGACGATGAGACCGCCGCCAACCGCAAGGCCATTGCCAAGAAGAAATTGGACGAGTTGAAGGAGCAGATGCAGATGCTGCGGTTCTGGGCCTCGGACCCGGAGACGCTTGCAAGGCTTGCAAAACAGTTGGCCCAGCAGCTTGGCGCGGCCGCACAGCAATTCGCCGGTGGCGGCTCGTCCGGCCTGGCCGGTGGCGACACGGCGGCCGGTGCCGCATCCGCAGCAACAACGGTTGCATCGGCGGCGATGGAAGTGAATGCCGACGAGATGGCGAATGCCGGCGGCGAAGAAGGCAACAGCGCCGACAAGACAGAGCCATCGTCCCTTGCCGAACGCGCCTACCGCGAATTCAGCTCCGGGAGTTCGGAGGAAAACTCCGATGCGAGGACGGTTGCAGAGTTCAAGGCACTTGCCGAACAGCTCAAGCAATTGCTGAGGAAAGCGGAGCAGGATCTGCGCGCTGAGGGCGCTGGCAGCGACGCGGACGACGCCAGGAAAGCAAGCGCCTCCCTCACCACCTCGATTGCATCTCTGGATTCAACAGTCGGCGCGGCTGCCGGTGCCATCGCAATTCCTACAAGCGTTTCGATCTAGCGCTACTGCATGTTTCCTTAAATCCCATTCGATTTGAGGATAACAACAGGCAGCAATTCAAAGTGCTACAGCGACCTTTGCGCGTCTAATAAGACGCGCGGCGCTGTAGATCCTCGCCCGAATCGAACTCTGATGCGTCCGAGTTGGCAATTCGCGGTTCTCATCTGTGCTACCATCACCTATATGAGGGTCACAACGATCCCGGCACCGTAAGGACTGCTGGGGATCGGAGCAGAGGCACTGACCTCGGGCGGACAAGCGCGCCGCCTGACGGTGTCGACAAACGGACCGGACCATGACCACGCTTGACCAGATCATCGACGACTTCGCCTTCCTGGACGAATGGGAGGATCGCTACCGCTATGTGATCGAACTCGGCAAGGCCCTGCCCGAGATGCCGGACGCCAAGCGCACCAGTGAGAACAAGGTGCAAGGCTGCGCCAGCCAGGTCTGGCTCGCCACCCAGGCGACCGGCGACCCGGAAGATCCGGTATTGCTCTTCGAAGGCGAGTCCGACGCCCACATCGTGCGCGGACTGGTCGCCATTGTGCTTACGATCTATTCCGGCAAGCGTGCCTCCGAGATTTCCAGGCTGGATGCCATCGTTACTTTCAGCAAGATCGGCCTGATCGAACATCTGTCGACGCAACGGGCGAACGGCCTGCGCTCGATGATCCGGCGGATCAAGAACGAAGCCGAGACCCGCCTCGCCGCCTGAGATCGCGGCCGTCCCCATGCATTCACACAATCGCCGAACTTGCGCGAATGTGAGCGTCGCCCGGCACCACAAGCGTTGCGCGACGCAGCCATTTTGACGCTGACAATGCCTGAGGATCCGTGCCGGCCAATCGCTACCGGCCGAATGCCTGGCGAACAGCTATTCACCCCGCTCCGCTTGTGCGGTGAACGCAGATGACACCAGGCGCTCGATCGTCTCTATGAACGCATCGAAATCGGCAGCATCCCGTCGATCCTCGATGACGGAGCAGGCATGCCGGACGGTCGTCCGGTCTCGCTCGAAAGCGTTGGCGATATCGCCTTGCGATATTTGCAGGACGACATGGCAGACATACATGGCGATCTGGCGCACATGGCATTTGGCGCGTCTCCTATCACGAAGAAGCGGTATCCGGTCTGCGGCAAGATGCACCGCTTCGGCCGTCAGATTTTGCACGAGGCGGCAGGTCAACCGCGTCGACATCTCACGCGCGCCGCCCTGCCCGCGCTTCACTGCAGCAACCTGCCCTGCCGTCAACGCGGCCGTCTTGAGATGATGGACCGTCCCGGATGAAAATTCGTTTCGGCCGTCGGCTTCGATAAAGGACATATGAAAACCCCTTCAATAGGAATTAATTCATATATCCATTTCTCGGGAGGGGAATAAGGAAATTTTTTGCACACTTTCCCGCCCCTTTTGCGTCCAGTTGCAGCTACAGCCTACTGCATGTTTCCTTAAATCGTATCCGATTCAAGGATAAGAACATGCAGCAATTCAAAGTGCCACAGCGACCTTTGCGCGTCTAATAAGACGCGCGGCGCTGTAGCGTCGCGAATAGGCACATTTTCCCAAGCTGAAAAACACAAAGGCCGGGCGACAGCCCGGCCTTTGTGTGTTCAGTTACGCTCCGCCCCTCGAACCAGACCGGCGCAGGGCGCGGTCGTGGCGATGGGCGGCAGGTCAGCTTACTTGCCGCGACGCTTGCGACGCTGGCCGAGACCCATTTCCTTGGCGAGCCGCGAACGTGCTTCGGCATAGGCAGGAGCAACCATCGGGTAGTCGGTCGGCAGATCCCACTTCTCGCGATATTCTTCCGGCGACAGGCTGTGATGCGTCATCAGGTGGCGCTTCAGCGACTTGAAGGTACCGCCGCATTCCAGGCAGGTGATCTGATCGTCCTGCACGGATTTGCGGACCGATACGGCCGGCTTCGGTTTTTCAACGGGGACCACGACCGGCGTAGGTGCCGCCGTGTTGTTGAGAGCCAAATGGACGTCGGCGATCAGCGTGGAGAGCTCGGCAGCCGGAACGACATGGTTGCTGACGTAAGCGGACACGATCTCAGCCGTCAGCTCAACCAGAAGTTCATGGCTCGCGCCAAGCGTTGTTTCAGTCATTTCTTTCTCCTATCGGAATACAGCACAAGCCCGAAACATGTTTCAGGGAGAGGAATACGTGCAAATGCCGTCGGGAAGCCTTCGCTGCCTTGGGATAGACCATCAATCGTACAGCAAGGACAAATTCTTGCCGCAATATCAAGAGTTGGAATTTTGATCACGAAACCTATTGCCGAGTCGCTGGAACAACCAACCTCTCAAAGCAACAGCCAATATTCACAACTCAAGCTGGAATTTCAGCTCTAAGTATTTTTCACAACGACACTTTACATTTACTCGATTAACATTGATCAGCGAAAATTCCAAACATAAATTTGCCCGCCGCTAGCAACTTTATTTCGAAATTGCTGACGCGGCGGCGCTCTATCGGAATGTTCTGAAATACAAAATCAGAAACGTTGCCGTTCAATGCCGGCGCGGCTCTTCCTTTTGCGGAAGCTGATCTATGACCGACTGTTTCGCCAGCCTGTAACCCGCCTGATGAGCAGCCTTTGCCAAGAGATGGGCAGAAATCGGAGCGGTCAGTACGAAGAAGAAGAAGCCCGCCAGCGCCCGAAACAATATTGCCACGTCGAGCGAGTGCAGTCCCGCGGCCAGAAGCAGCAGGCCCGAACCGACGGTGCCCGCCTTGGAGGCCGCATGCATGCGGGTGTAGAGGTCGGGAAAGCGCACGATGCCGATTGCCGCCAGCAGGGAAAAGGTGGCGCCGCCGACAAGCAGGACAGCAACAGAAAGCGTAATGATGGCCTCAAACATCGGTTCTATCAGCGTCCCCCTTTGCGTTTGCGTCGGGCAACTTTCGCCTGCGGCGTCCGACCTCGCTTTCCGGCACCGGCCGCAGCCTGCTCCGGGCTCGCCTTCTCCGGCGAGAGACCGCGCGCCAGAACAAAGCGGGCAAAGGCGACGGTTGCGAGAAAGCCGACCAGTCCAAGGGCGATGGCGATATCGATATAGAGATTGAAGCCGGTGCGGATGGCAACGACCGCAATCAGGCCTATGGCGATCGCCACGAGCATATCGAGGCCCAGGACCCGATCGGGCAGTGTTGGGCCGCGGATGATGCGCCACACGGTCACCAGCAGCGCCAGTGACAAGAGCGCGAGCGCGAAGACGGTGGCGCCGCTGAGTATCTGCTCCGGCATCGTCATTCGAAGGCCTCCTTGATCCGACGCTCGAAGCCGTTGGCAAGATCGCGCCTGAGGCCACCGGGGTCCGCACAATCAAGCGCGTGCACATAGAGGGTCTTGCGATCCTCGGAGACGTCGACCGAAAGCGTGCCGGGCGTCAGCGTGATCAGGTTGGCAAGCAACGCAATCTCGAAGTCGCTCTTGATCGTCAGCGGGTAGGAGAAGATGCCCGGCTTCAGCCGCATTTTCGGCTGAACGACCAAGAGAGCGACCTTGGTCGCCGAGACTGCCAGCTCTTTGAAGAACAATGCGGTCAGCAGCAGGATCTTCAGCGGTCGAACCGGATAGGCAACAGGCTGCAATTCGCGCCGGATCAGCCACAGGGATAGCGCGCCGACTGCAAAGCCGAGCAACAGGTTCGGCACGCTGAGACTGCCGCTGATTGCAGCCCAGATCGCAGTGAAGATCAGATTGATCCAAAGGAACTTGATCATCGGGCGGCTCCCGGGAAGACCGAGTTCAGATAGCTCGACGGTTCCGAAAGCCCGGCGGCAGCATTCTGGATCGTTGCAAGCAGCGGCTCGGGATAAAGGCCGATCGCGAGCGTCAGCATCGTCAGCGCCGCAAGCGGCAGAAGAATGGCGGCCGGGATCTGCGTCTCGGCCGTTGCCGCCTGCCCGTCTGCCGTGTCCCGCCAATAGGCAAGCAGGAAGAAACGACCGGTGGCGATCGTCGTGAGGAAACCGGTGACGAGCAGCACTGCGGCAAGCCACCAGGCGCCAATGTCGAGTGCGGCCTTGACCAGCATGACCTTCGGCCAGAAGCCCGAGAACGGCGGCAGGCCGGACACGGCAAAGGCAAGCATCAGGCTGATCGCAGCGAAACCGACATGGCGGCGGTAAAGACCGGCAAGCGAGGACAACGAGAAGCTGCCGCCGAGTTTCGCTGCCACGCCGGAAGCAAAGTAAAGCGCCGTCATCACAAGCATCGAATGCAGCGCATAGAAGATCGCGCCGCCGATGCCACCCGGCCCGCCAACGGCGATGCCGGCGAGGATCGAGCCGATGCCGGAGATCACGAGATAACCGAGCATGCGACGGAAATCCGACTGCGCCAGCGCCCCGAACACACCGACCAGCATCGTCAGGGCGCCGACCGCCGCGATGACGAAACTGAGTTCTTCCCGTTCCAACGGCAACAGCATCACCGTCACACGGATCAGAGCGTAGATCCCGACCTTGGTCAGCAGACCAGCAAAGAGCGCGGACACGACGACACGCGGCGTATGATAGGACGCCGGGAGCCAGAAATTGACGGGGAATGCCGCAGCCTTCATGCCGAAGGCCAAAAGGAACAAGGCCGTCAGCGTCATCAGCGGCGCGGTGCCGCGCAGGCCCTCCGCCTTGCGGGCAATATCGGCCATGTTGAGCGTGCCGAAGCTTGCGTAGAGATAACCGGTGGTGATCAGGAAAAGCGTCGTCGCGACGAGGTTGAGGAAACCGTATTTCACCGCGCCGTCGATCTGCTCGCGCTCGGAGCCGAGCACGATCAGGCCGAAGGACGAGATCAGCAGCACCTCGAACCAGACATAGAGATTGAAGACGTCGCCGGTCAGAAATGCACCGGAGACGCCCGCCATCAACAGCATCAGGAAGGGATAGAAGCCGTATCGCCGGCCGCTGTCGTTGATATCGGCAAGCGAGTAGATGCCGCCGGCAAGCGCGACGATGGAGGCCGCAAGCGCAAAGAGCGCGCCGGTCAGATCGACGGTAAAGGCTATCCCGAAAGGCGGCAGCCAGCGCCCCATGACCATCGTCACCGGGCCGCTGGCGATCACGTGTTGAAGCAGCAGCCCGTCGATCACCACCAGACCGGCAAGCCCGGCCACCGCGACGAACGGGTGCAGGCCGATCGGACGGCGCAGCATGACCAGCAGCGCGCCGATCGCCAGGCACCAGGCAACCGGAAGGATCACCAGCCAGTCGGCAGCCGCAACCGGCTCGAGAACGAGGGCAGCGGAGAGATCGGCGGGAGGTGAAGTCGAAACGGCCATGGGTCGGTCAGTATCCAAGCGGCGGAGCCGGCTCTTCTTCCGGCTCGGCGACGCGCATCTCGTCGGTGTTGTCGGTCGAAAGATCCTCGTAGGCGCGCCAGGCCAGGACCAGCAGGAAAGCAAAGAAAGAGAAGGAGATGACGATCGCCGTCAGGATGAGAGCCTGCGGCAGCGCATTCGCCGCCGGCCCTGCGAGCGTATCGGCGCCCTCCGGAATGACGGGCGGCACGCCGCGCGTCAACCGGCCACCGGTGAAGATCAAAAGGTTGACGGCATTGCCGAGGACCGCCACGCCCAAAAGAACGCGAATGATGTATTTCGACAGCAACAGGTAGATGGCAACGGTAAAGAAGATGCCGACGAGCAGCGCGAACCATGCCTCCATCATTCACCTCCCCGCTCTTCGAGCGACAGGGCGATCGAGCTGATGGCGCCGACGACGACGAGATAGACGCCACCATCGAACAGCATCACCGTCGACAGCGGCACCTCCACGCCAAGCAAGGAAGGATAGATCCAAAGCCCGGTCATGAACGGCACGCGCGCAGCCATCGAGATCAGGCCGGCGATGGTGGCAGCGAAGAGGCCGGCGCCGGCAATCGCCATCGGATGGAAATAAATGGCGCGACGTACCGTCTCCACGCCGCAGGCGATACCGTAGATCGCCAGCGCCGACACGGCGATCAGCCCGCCGATGAAGCCGCCACCCGGCTCGTTGTGGCCGCGCAACAGGACGAAGATCGAAAACAGCACCATCAGGCTGGTCAGAAACGGCGCAACGGCACGGAAGATCACCGATCTCATGCGCCGTCCTCCGCGTCCGGGTCATTATCGGCGATGCGCCGCAGCGAGCCGGCCCTGAGGCGAACGAGAGACAGGATGGCGAGACCCGTCACCATGACGACGGCAATCTCGCCGAGCGTATCAGTGCCGCGGAAATCGACGATGATGACGTTGACGACATTGGCGCCATGCGCAACCGTCTTCGAATAGAGATTGAAGAAATCGGTCAACGAGGCGTCGAAGGGCACGCCGGTCACCTTCAGCAGCATAAGCCCGAAACCGATGCCGCAGGCGAGCGCGATGGTGAAATCAGGAAGTCTCTGGCCGAGCGGCCGATGATCGGAGGGCGAGAGCCTCAACCGCGTCATCACCAGCGCAAGCACCACGACCGAAAGGGTCTCGATCATGAACTGGGTAAAGGCGAGATCCGGCGCACCGTAAAGCAGGAAGATGACGGCGACTGCAAAGCCCTGAATGCCGAGCGAGACGATTGCGGTCAGCCGGTCGGCGGCGAGAACGACAGCGAAGAGCCCGATGACGGCGATCGCCATGATCGCGAGCTCATGCAGCGGCACGTCGCCCGCAAAGAACGGTGCGCGCGGCAATTCGCCATAGTAGATCGGCGCGCCCAGGAGCACGGCGGCCACCAGCACGAAGGTCGCCGTCATATAGACTTCAAGGCGACCTGACTGCAGCCGGCGGGTCAGCGCGACGGAAAAGCGCACGAGGTTTCGCATGAACTGATCGAAACCGCGATCCGGCCCCCAGCCGATGTCACTCAGGATGGTCGCGATGAAGGCACGCAAGCGGGCGAGGTTGAGATAGCAGACAATGCCCAGAGCGATGGTGGCAAAGGACAACACCAGCGGCATGCCGATATCGGGGATCGCCGAGATCGTGATCTGCCTGGGCTCGCCGGCAATCGCCGTCGCCATCGGTGTCGACACAAGCTCGTGGGTGAGGTTGGACAACAGGGCAGCCGACAGTCCCTTGGCAGCCAGGAGTGCAGGCCCGAGCCAGAGAAGCAGCGGCGCCTCATGCGGCGACTTCGGCGTTTCGATCTTTGCGCCGATGAAGGGCTTGAGCGCGACGGCGAAAGCGACGGCAAACATCAGCGCATTGCCGAGGATGGCAAGTGAAGCGAAAACCATCGCGCGCCGGTCAAAACTAGGCAGCGCGTAGTAGATCTCCTCCTTGGCGAGGAAACCGAAAAACGGCGGCAGGCCGCCCATGGAAAGTGCTGCGGCAAGTGCGATCACGAACGTCAGCAGCATGGCGGAGCGCAGTCCGCCGAGCTTTGTGACATCGCGCGTGCCGGTTTCGTGGTCGATAATGCCGGCGACCATGAACAGCGCGCCCTTGAACAGCGAATGCGCCACCAGATAGAGCGCCGCCGCCTCGATGGCATGCGGAAAACCGAGACCGGTCAGCATCACGAGCAGGCCGAGAGATGCCATGGTGGTGTAGGCGAGCATCAGCTTCAGGTCAGTCTGGCGACAAGCGAGAACCGCGCCGATGATGAGCGTGGTGCCGCCGAAGAGCGGCAACAGCATCTGCCATTCCGGCGTTCCGCCGAGCACCGGGTTGAGGCGCATCAACAGATAGACACCGGCCTTAACCATCGTTGCGGAATGCAGATAGGCCGAAACGGGTGTCGGCGCTTCCATCGCGTTGGGCAGCCAGAAATGGAACGGAAACTGGGCAGACTTGGTAAAGGCGCCACCGAGCACCAACAGCAACGCGGCGAGATAGAACGGGCTCTCGCGCATCTCCGGACCGAAAGACGTCAACAACGAAAGCTGGGTGACACCGGTGACATTCCAGATGATCAACAGGCCCGCGAGCAGAAACAGCCCGCCTCCCCCGGTGACCACCAACGCCTGCAGGGCGGCGCGCCGGGCGGCTTCGCGCGAATGGTCGAAGCCGATCAGCAGGAACGAGGTGATCGAGGTCAGCTCCCAGAAAACGAAGAGCATCAGGAAACTGTCGGACACGACGAGCCCGAGCATCGATCCCATGAACATCAGGATGAACGAGAAGAACCGCCCCTGCTGGGGGTGGCCCTTCAGGTAGCCCCCGGAATAGAGCACGATCAACGCGCCGATACCGGCAATCAAAAGCACGAAGGTCAGGGACAGGCCATCGATCAGCCAGGAGAAACTGACATTGAACGACGGAATCCACTCATAGCCGCCGGTGACGACTTCGCCACGAGAGACTTCCGGCCAAAAGCCCATGAAGTGCAGGACGATCGCGGCAGGAAAAAGCGCCAGGATCCAGGCCGCGTTATGCCCAAGGAGTCGGGTCAGGAGCGGCGCGACGAGTGCCGCGACGAAAGGGAGAGCAAGAGCCAGCAATGTCAGGGCCGCAACATCCATCGTCCGGGCCAGCTCCTTTGCGCTTTGATTGATTGATCGACGAACGAACGAACACCCGACATAAAAGAAGGGTAAAGGCGCCTCAAGGGTAAATCGGGTAAAATCGACGTTATGCGCTGTTAAGTCCGGCAAATGCCCGGAAAATCTCCAGTTTTCTCGTGAGATTGGTGGTCACGTTTGACCGACAAGGCAAAATCATCCGATGCGACATCGCCTTGGCATACACGTCCGCACAACACCGGTCATCGCCGCCGATCGGCCTGCGCATGCGATTAAAGTGTTGTTAGCAACATCCAGTGGTATCGATGGCATGAAACGCGCTGTATCTGGTAATTCGTCGCGATTGGATGGTATCTCCGATATAAGATACGCAGCGGCACAGATGCCGACTTCGACCGAAGGCCAACGCCCTTTCCTCGATAAGTTGAAGATAGGCAAGCATTTGAATTTTCAGGGGCTTCAGCGCCATTTCATGCTTCCCGCCGGGCGTGGCATGCTGTAATTCAAAGTGCTACAGCGACCTTTGCGCGTCTAACAAGACGCGCGGCGCTGTAGATCGTTCGTTATCGCTGATTGACTGATGCACCGAATTGCACGGCGTTTCTCTTGAACCTGCGAGGTCTGGCTTGGAACGGTCTCACATTGTGGCGGTGACCAGTGTACTTGCGGCGCTGGGCGCCATCCTTCCGATCGTCGCCGCGTTCTATCTCTCCTGGTCAGTCGCCACCAGCAGAGAGGAGACCCGCCTCAGCCGCCTTGCCGAATATGCGATCATGCGTACCAATACGGCGTTCGGCGAAGCAACATCCGCGCTCAAGTCTGCCGACCAATTCAGCTTCACGCCCTGCTCCCAGCAACATATCGCGGCGATGCGCGCTCTGGTTGTCAACACGCGCTCCGTCGAGGATATCGGTTACTTCGAGGGCGATGCGCTCAAATGCTCCTCCTGGGGCAAGCCGGAAACGAGCGTCGGCCGCGGGCAAGTCGACTTCACCACAGCCAGCGGCATCGGCGTGTCGGCCCGGGTTCATCCGACGATCAGCAACGGTCGGGCGATGCTGGGATTCCGGTACCGATCCTACAGCGTGCTGACCGATCCGGCTCGGCTCGTCGACGTGCTCGCCACCCCGGATACGCGCCTTGCGATCGCCAGCGATACCGGCACCCTCGTCAGCGAATTGAACAACCCGGATGCATCGTTGATCAAGCGGCTGATCGAGCATACGCAGACCGGCACCGATGCGGACAATCTGTTTGCCACCGCGACCGGCTCCGGCTGGATTGCCATTGCAACATCGTCACGGGCGTTGCTGCTGAAAGATCTCGGCCGCGAACGGCTACTGCTCCTGCCGCTCGGCGCGATCGTCGCTGCGCTAATGGTCGGCCTCGTCTTCTGGCTGTCGCGGCGGCGTCTGTCGCCGCTCGGCGAACTCTCGATCGCCGTGCAACGCCGCGAATTCATCGTGCACTACCAGCCGCTCATCGAGATGAAGACCGGCATCTGCGTCGGCGCGGAAGCGCTGGTCCGTTGGCGCAGACCCGACGGTTCGCTGGTCAGGCCCGATACCTTTATCCCGCTCGCAGAGGAAAGCGGCCTGATCCAGGCCATTACCGATCAGGTCATCGGCGGGGTTATCAAGGATCTCGGGCCGGTCCTTGTCGCCGACCGCTCGCTACACATCGCCATCAATCTGTCGGCCGACGACATCAAGTCCGGGCGCGTCCTGCCGGTTATCCAGGCGGCGCTTGCAAACTCCGGCGTCCTCACCGAGCAGATCTGGCTCGAGGCGACCGAACGCGGTTTCATGGACGTGAAATCCGCCCGCGCAACGATCGAGGAAGCCCGTCGGCTCGGCCATTCGGTAGCGATCGACGATTTCGGCACCGGCTATTCCAGCCTGCAATATATCCAGGACCTGCCGCTCGACGCATTGAAGATCGACAAGTCGTTTATCGATACGGTGGGTCTCGTCTCGGCGACCAGCGCCGTTACTCCGCACATCATCGACATCGCCAAATCGCTGAACCTCTACATCGTCGCCGAAGGCATCGAACGACAGGAGCAGGCGGACTATCTGCTCGCGCGCGGCGTGCAATACGGCCAGGGCTGGCTCTATTCCAAGGCCCTACCAGCGCCCGAGTTCATCGCATTCTACAACGACAGCAAACGTGTTCACGGTGCCGGCCCAACCGTGATCCGACGAGATATTCCCGAGGTGCCGCCGGCCGTCGGCGGCGATTGAAAACGGCGCCCGGCCAGTCCACGATCAATCCGTTGCGATTGCGGCGCGAAGGCACGCTGATCGGCCAAACTGACGGTCGCGGTCACACGACGAGGCTGTCGAGATAGGCTGCAGCCTCGTTGGCGCCGATGCGCACCCATATCGGCACGCGAGCGTGATTTGCGGCGCGTCACCGCCGATCCTATATAGTCGCGAAAATCACAGGGAGATCTTCGATGAGAGACGCAAGGGCGGCGAAAGTGATCAAGAGCGAAGCGGAGTGGCGCGCGCAGTTGTCGCCCGAACAGTACCGCATCACCCGCGAGCACGGCACCGAGCGCCCTTTCACCGGCCCGTTCCTCGCCAACAAGAAGGCGGGCACCTATGAATGCGTCTGCTGCGGCCGGGCACTGTTCCGCTCCGATACCAAGTTCGATTCCGGTTGCGGCTGGCCGAGCTATTTCGCGGCGATCGACGACGAGGCGATCCGCGAGATCGAGGACCGTTCGCACTTCATGGTGCGCACAGAAATCCGCTGCGCCGACTGCGATGCCCATCTCGGACACGTCTTTCCCGACGGCCCGCCGCCGACCGGTCTGCGCTACTGTCTCAATGGTCACGCGATGACGTTTACCGAGGATTGACGCAAACAGACGGAAGCATTCGCAAGCTCAGCGCTGTTCCAATAGAAACAGCTGTTCGTGCACGGATGTGCTATTGATAGTGAAACCGTCGAAGCAAGCCGGAAGGAGGTCCGCATGCGTCGCATTCTGGCTGCATTCGTTCTTCTGTTCTCGGCTGCTTGCCCGGCCGCGGCAGACAATGACTGGCACGCCTACGCCAATCCCCGCTTCGGCTATATTCTCGACATTCCGCCGGGCTTCGAAGTGCAAGGTGAAGCCGACAATGGCGACGGTGTCAGCTTTCATGCCAACGATAACGGCGCCACGCTCTCCGTTTTTGGCAGTGAACTTGTCGATGGCGATTTCGAGATCGACGTCAACGACCGCATGGCGACCGAGCGGGAAGACCAATGGCGGATTTCCTATTCACGCGTGACCTCAGCCTGGGCCAGTTTCTCGGGCGTACGCGGCGAGGAAGTGTTTTACACACGCGCCATCGCACTCTGCGACGGCAGCGCCGCCTATTTCCGTCTGCAGTACCGCAAGAGCCGGTTGACCAGCTTCGATGGCGTCATCTCGCGGATGGCGGAGGCTCTGAGGCCCTCGGAAGGCTGCCAGCAGACGCCAGTGGCGGCAGCCCCCGTAGCCGCCCCGAACTGAGCGCCCGGATTTTTTGATCAGGAAATCGCCGTGCCGCTCAGACAGCTGACGACGGCCGAATAATGCACTGCGGCGCCGGTGACGACGAAGGAATGCCAGATGGCGTTCTGGAACCGCAGCTTTTCCCAGACATGGAAAATCACGCCGGCGGAATAGATGATGCCGCCGATCAGGATCAGCACGAACGTTGTCGCCGAGAGTGCCGACAATAACGGCCCCACCGCAAGCACGCCGCTCCAGCCCATGGCGAGATAGAGCAGGATCGCAAGCCGGTCGAAGCGGCCGGGGAAGAGGCACTTGATCACCACGCCGAGGGTGGCGATCGCCCAGATGCCAATCAACATCGCAAACAGGAACGGATCCTCCCAGCCGCGCTGGAGGAAGGGCGTGTAGGTGGCGGCGATCAGCACGAAAATGGACGAGTGGTCGAAACGGCGCAGAAACCATTTGGTCCGCGAAACCGGGTAGAGGTTGTAGAGGAACGAAATCGACAAGGTTGCCAGCAGTCCCGCGCCATAGATCGCGGCGGCAGCAAGCTGGCCGGTCGTGCTCCAGAGCATCGCGTAAAAGATAAGTGCTGTTACGCCGACGAGGGCCGCTGCAAGGCCGACGCCGTGCACGATGCCATCGGCAATCAGTTCCGATCGATCGTAGTTCCACTTGACGCCGGCGAATTCCACTTTACCCCGCTTCCGACCTTCTTTCGCGCTCAGGCGGCGGTCGTCTTGCTTATTTGCCTTATCCTGCCACAGCCTGGCGCCGTGGCAAAGTGCTCGACGATGGCGAAAGCATCAACTTTTGCAACGCATTACAACAGAGACATGACGTGATTGCGAAGACGGACGTCCCTTGTCTGCAGCACGGGTTGCGACCAAATTGTCCGCAGAGGCGGGAGAACAACGTCCAAAGGAGAGTTTTGCTGCGCACGCCGGAGCCGGGACAGGCAGCAATCCTGACGGCGCTTTGCCTAAGATCAAAGGCCGTCTGGGGCTATGACGAGGCCTTCATGGCCGCCTGCCGCCCGGCCTTGACGGTGACGGCGGACGACTGGATGCAGTCGGATATCCAGATTGCCGTTCAGGATGACGATATCGTCGGCATGGCGCAGGTCCTGTATCACGGAGAGATCGCCGATCTCGACAAGCTGTTCGTCGATCCGGCCGCGCTGGGTGGCGGGATCGGCCGACGCCTGTTCGAATGGAGCGTGGAAACGGCGCTGCGCAAGGGTGCGAAGGTCATGACTGTCGATGCCGACCCGGGCGCAGCCGATTTCTATCGCCGGCTGGGGGCGGTCGATGACGGAGTGGTCGCCTCTGTTATACCAGGACGGTTCTTGCCGAGATTGAAGCTCGACCTGACGAGCGTCAGGTAAGTCCGGATCACCTACTGCATGTTTCGTTAAATCCTATTCGATTTAAGGATAAAAACATGCAGCAATTCAAAGTGTTACAGCGACCTTTGCGCGTCTAGTAAGACGCGCGGCGCTGTAAGACGTAGCAGCGAGGCTGCCTATCGCAAGCAGCCTCTAGGGCAAGTAACAGTCGCCGAAAAACATCGTCACTTCGCGCCGGCGGCGACCTCGGCGGCGCATTCCTGGCAGAGCGGCGCATGGGGCACGGCATTGAGCCGTTCTGCGGAAATCGGTAGGCCGCAACGCACGCAGGTTCCGAAGGTGCCGGCCGCAATACGGTCGAGCGCCGCGTCGATCCCACGGATCTCCTCCTGACCGGCAAGGCCAATGCCCTCCAGCACCTCGTCGTTCTCCCGTTCGGTTACCCGATCCGGCACGTCGGCATTCATCGGCTCATCGAGATCGTGCTCGATCTTCACCAGTCGGCCGTAGAGTTCGCGTTTGCGGCTGCTCAGCCGTTCACGAAAGTCGTCAAGCGCAAGCTTGTCCATGGGAAGACTCCTTGAAGTCGTGGCGCTTCGGGCGCGCCCCGCTCCTGTTCTTGATTGTTGGCGGCTCACCGGTCGACGAGAACGGCGCAGGGGCAATGGCTGACGACCCGGCTGGCGGTCGATCCGATGAAATAGTCAATGAGACCCGGCCGGTGCGAGGCAATGATGACGAGGTCGGCGTTTTCTTCGTGGGCGAGCGCATTGATCGTGCCGGCCGCGCCGCCGGTGCGGATCTCGATGCGTCCATTGATTCCGTGCTTGGCCTTCATCGCTTCCAGCGTCTTCGTCGCATGCTTGCGCGATTCCTCGACCATCTCAAGCGGGAAATCGACGATCATGTAGCCCTGGGCATAGGCGTTCAGATCCTCGACGACATTGAGCAGAACAATCTCGCCCCCTTCATCGATCAGCTTTTCTGCAATGCCGAGCACGGACTCGCCATGCTCCAGCTGATCCATGGCAATAGGGACGATGATCTTCTTGTACATGCTGCACTCCTTTGCGTTGCCTACCCGGATCGCCGGCACCGAAATGCGGGGGCAAATCCCACGCATTCGAGACTGAGCCCAGACGGTTCTTCCGGCATTGATTGAAATCAAATCGAAAGCGCCGCGATCGCATTGCCCTGTGTAATTGAGCTAGGGCGACAACGGCCACTGTCAACGCTCATCGAACACAACATCAAATGACTGACGGTCTTCCGTGAACGCCGACTTCGGCCCATATTCACCGGGCAGTTTCAACGAAACTGAGGCCCGAAAGGGCCACCGGTTTCGCCGCGCAAGGAGACAACAGATGATATCCACCCAGAGCACACCGCCTATCGACATTGCGGCCAATCACGCATTGGCGATGCCGGCGCATGTCGATCATTCGCATCTGGTCGTGGAGGATCTGGCGACAGTGTCGCAGTGGTATCAGCGCATCATGGGTCTTAAGCCGCTTGAGACGAGCGCCAGCGGCGAGACGCTGGGCGTTGGCGCCCGGCCGCTGTTGACGCTGACCACGGCCGGCAATGTCGCCAGGGCGCCACGAAACGCACCTGGTCTCTTTCATACCGCTTTCCTCGTTCCGAACCGTCAGGAACTAGGACGCTGGCTCGCCCATGCCGCCCATAACAATGTCCGCCTGCAGGGCGCGTCCGACCATCTCGTCAGCGAAGCGATCTATCTCGCCGACCCGGAAGGCAACGGCATCGAGGTCTATCGTGATCGGCCGCGGACCGATTGGAACTTCAAGCCGGACGGAACCGTCGGCATGGATACGCTGCCGCTCAACCTGCAGGCGCTCTATGACGAGGCGCCGAAAGACGACTGGAACGGGCTTGCCGACGGTACCGGCATCGGGCACATCCATCTGCAGGTGTCCGATATCCCCGAGGCAGACGCGTTCTTTCGGGACGTGCTGGGGCTCGGGTTGATGGCGCGCTACCCGGGCGCAAGCTTCTTCGGCTCGGGCAAATATCACCACCATGTCGCGGCCAACATCTGGAACTCTCGCGGCGCGCCCAAGCGCGAGAACAATATGACCGGCCTCTCCGACTACACGATCCAGTTCAAGGATCCGGCAGAGCTTGCAAAGGCGGTTGGCAAGCTCGACGAGATGGGCATTCAGGTCGAGCGAAACGGCACTGCTTACAATCTCGTCGATCCCTGGGGGATCGGCCTCAGGCTTGCAGCCTGACGCCGCCTCGCGACCCCTCCTCCACCGCCGCCACGACTGCGCTGCGTCGCTCACTCCGCAACGCGGTCGTATTTCTGCTGGACGACCAGTTCGACCGAGCGGCGGGGCCTTTCTGAGCGGATTCGGCAGCCGAGACGAATTCCCAGATTATCGCCAGGATTGTAAACACGCGGCACTGGCGCGCCCTGCGTCATCACGCCGCTGGAAAGATTTTGGATAATCTATCAATAAACTTGAGTAAAATAGTCTTATAATCTAACCGCACCGCCATGGGCGTCGCCACGCCCAGTGTATGCGGAGTTAATAATATGAAATACAACACTATTTTAGCGTTTGCGCTTGCAGACGCCACGATGCTTTCGTCCCCGGCCCTGGCTGTGGAGTTCAGGCCGCAGGCCGAAATCGAAGGCGGTTTCTTCAGCGGCGGTTCGGCTGTCAGTGGCGGCTTCTTCCTGCCTTTCGTGCTCGACTCCGGCAACGCCATTTTCATCGATACACGCGGAACGATAGAAAACGATAAGGTCCGGCAGGGCTCGATCGGCGCCGGTTACCGCTTCCGCGCCAATGACCAGTGGGTCATCGGCGCCTATGGCTACTACGACTATCTGAAGAGCGAGTACGGCAATTCGTTCAGCCAGGTATCCTTCGGTCTCGAGGCGCTCAGCGGCGACCTCGAAATGCGCAGCAATCTCTATCTGCCGCTTTCCGGCGCCAAGACGCTGAGCGCCTTCAATGCCGCCTATGTTCGCGACCATGTGCTCGTCGTCCAGGAAGGCAAGGAGCGCGGGCGGCGCGGGCTCGACGCCGAAATCGGCCGGCGGCTTCCGGTCTTCGACGAAGGATCAGACGTCCAGCTGAAAGTCTTCGGCGGCAGCTACTGGTACGGCGGCAAGAACCTCGACGACATGTTCGGCGCCAAGCTGCGCGCGGAGCTGACCTTCGCCAACCTGCCCGGGCTTTCCGAGGGATCGACCGTCTCACTCGGCGTTACCGGCACCTACGACAATGAGGACAAGCTCAAGGGTGCCGTCATGGCACGCCTGCGCATCCCATTCGGGGCGACGGCGAAGGCAAGTGATGCCTTCGACCCGATGGTCCAGCGTGTCGAGCGCTCGAGCAAAATCCGCACGCATGCCGGCCCAACCGGCGATGTCGAGGCGGCGCAATTCGTTGCCAACGGCCGCAACCCCGGCAAGGTCGTCAACATCTCCTCGGCGAACGGCGACGCGGCCTCGATCAACGCTCTGATCGGCGCAGCCGGGGCCGATGCGCTCATCCTTGCCGATGGCAATCTCGGTCTCAACCAGTCGCTGACGCTCGGCTCCGGCCAGGCGCTTGTCGGTGGCGGTGGCTCTATTGCGGTGCGCGGCGCAAGGAGAGGAGCAACCGCATCCTTCGTCAACCACGGAGCGGCAACGACCCTCACCGGATACAATCCGGCACAAGACGTCGTCACCATGGCGTCCGGCAGCAGCATCGCGTCGCTGTCCGTGCGCGGCGGTCTCGCCGGCATCGCCGCAGCCGATGCTGGAAACGTCTCGATCGACAATGTCGACATCTCCGCCACCAATCATGACGGCATTCGCTTCACGCGCGTCGACGGCGCGGTGGTTGAGAACAGCCGCATCCATGACCTGTTCATCTGCGAAAACAACACAGCCTGCGAGTTCTCGGTCTACAATCCCAACAAGGCACCCTATGCCGCCGTCAGCGCGATCGGCAGCACAAACGTGACCGTACGCGACACGACGATCGACAAGGTCACCTATGGCGTGTTTGCCGGCGGCGAATTCAAGAAACTCAGCCGCACCGAATACGAGCTAATCACCGGCACGACAGATATCAAGCTCGACAACGTCACCATCAGCAACTCTCGTCGCGAAGGCGTGCTGCTCGTCGCCGGCAAGGACATCCAACTCGACCGCGTGACGATCGACAATTCCAAGCAGGACCGCGACATGGATCTGGTGGTGCTGCAGGGCACGTCGAACGTTGCGATCAACGACATGCGCCTCGCCGGCGGCATCAATGGCCTGATGTTGATCTCCAGCCCGAACCTCGATGCGACGACCACCAATGTCGACGTCAAGGGCCTGAAGATCGACGGCACGCGCAACGCCGGCATCTTCTTCAACCCGGTCTCGGGCATTTCGCTGCAGGACGTCACCGTCACCAATGCCGGCACCTATGGCGCCTATATCTACGGCAGCGACTATGAGTTCCTCGGCGGCGCCGCGAGCAACATCGTTCTCAACAACATGACGGTCGACAAGGCCGGTACGGCGGGCCTCTACTTCTCCGGCCCGGCTGCCGACATAAAGGGCAATGTCAGCGTCACCAACACACCGAAGGATTGCCTGCTCGACACCGGTTGGGCACCCGGCACCATCACGCAGGCTCCCGGCTCGGTGCTGACCGTGAACGGTTCGCCGCTTGACCAGAGCAACGCCGCAAGCCGTTGCCGATAACATTTGCGGCCACGCCCTCCATGTGGGGGCGTGGCTTTCTTTTGCTGGAGAACGCTGTCGGCTACCGCGGCCGGCGGCACTCGAAGGTGACAACCTCGTCGCCATGCTTCGGCGCGCTGCCGAAGTCGTAATTGCCGGAAACGACGAGATCGACGAAGCCGGCAGCACGCAGGGTCAGCGCCATTTCCTCCACGCCCCACCAGCGCATCGTCAAGAATTCGAGCTCGCTCGACGCCAGCTTGCCTTCGCACCAGAGTTCGTAGCGCAGATGCGACACGGTCGTCTGGGCGATCAGGTCGGCCTTGACCCGTTGGCTGGTCAGCGTCAGCAGGTCGCCCGCCTCGGTCTGCCAATTGCGGATGCTCGGCTGGGTGTCGGCGAAAAGATCATGCGGATACAGGTCGAAGATCAGGCGACCGCCCGGCCGAAGATGGTCTAGGAAACGTTTGACGGTCGCAATCGCCGTGGCATGGTCGGCGATCAGCTGCAGCGATCCGGCGGGAATGACGATCGCCTCGAAGCGCTCCTCATGGGCAAAGGCCTCGAAAGTCTGCTGCGATAGCGCCGGTGTCAGCGAGCGTTCCTTGCAATGCGCCCGGCAATAGCCGAGCATTTCTGGCGACGCGTCGAAGCCTCTGACGTCAAGGCCGGCTTCAAGCAGCGGAATCAGCGCGCGACCGTTGCCGACAGCCGGTTCCAGTATCGGGCCGGAACACTCGTTCAAACGCTCGAGATAATACTCGACGTCGCCGAAGGACTTTCCAATATATTTGTCTAAATTATAAACATGAGAGGCAAGCTTGCCGTAAGAATTGTTCAACATGCATTCGTCCAAACTGCTGAAGAAAGTGAAACGCCTATCCTATACAGCAGCATGCTCCGATGCGGTGTCGTTCAATTGTCACGCCGATCGCTTTTGTGATGCGACGAGCTTCGCGCATGGCACCATCGGCTGCGGCAAGCCGACGACAGTTCTGACTTGACAGCCGCCCCGGAAATCCGGGACGGACCCGCACGCTCAGCCAGGCATGCGGCAGACGGCACCGACGAGTTTTAGCACGAAGGGGCGGACTGTCAGCACGCAAAGGAAAGCGACCGGCATCGCCAGCGCATAGGTGCTGAGCACACGGCCGGGGTAGCCGGCATCGATACCGGTGTTTACGCCGACGATGACGCAGCACATCAGAAACGCCATGATCGCCGACATGAAGAAGGCAAAGGTAATCGGCACCGCCCGCGGTGGCAGCTTGCGGCTGCGCGCGATCCGCGGCGGTGGCATCGTATCTTCCATGGTGAGGATCTCCATAGCTTGCCCGCACGGACCATCCCAGCGGCATGGCCGGCACTATACGGATGACGTCGCGCGGAGGTAGGCCATTGCAGCCTTGCTCAGAGTTAGGCAAAACCATCGAATGGGAATACACAGTCGATGGATGTCATTATGGATACGTTGCGCGGCATCGAGAGTTTCGTTCGAAGCGTGGAGGAAGGCAGTATCGCCGCGGCGGCGCGCAAACTCGGCATCACGCCGGCCTCGGCAAGCCAGAATATCGCCCGACTGGAGCGGGCGCTCGGCGCCAGACTGCTTAGCCGCACGACCCGGCAATTGGGCCTCACGGAAAGCGGCCGGGTCTATTTCGACCGGGTGCGCAGCGTTGTCCATGATCTCGAACTCGCAGCCGTTGCAGTCGCATCGCTGAGCCAGGAGCCGCGGGGATCGCTGAAGATCGCGTCCTCGGTCGCCTTCGGCCGTCATGTGGTGGCGCCTCTCGTGCCATCCTTTGCCGCACGCCATCCGGAGGTCTCGATCGAACTCGTCGTCACCGATCGGGAGATCGACCACATCGGCGAGGGCATCGATATCAGCGTGCGCTTCGGCCTGCAGCTGGAGCCTGGGCTGATTGCGCGCAAGCTTGCCTCGGTGCCGATGGTCATCTGTGCCTCCCCGTCCTACATCGAGCGGCGCGGCCGGCCCGAGCACCCGGAAGACCTGATCCATCATCATTGCCTCGTCTACCGCTATGCCGGGCACGGGCGAATCTTTCGCTGGGGTTTCGTGCGGGATGGACTGCGTTTTGAGCCGGAACTGAAGGCAACGATCGTTAGCAACGATATCGACACACTTGCCGAAATGGCGATCGCCGGCGCCGGCATCACGCGGCTCGGTGCCTTCATCGCAACGGACCTGATTGCGCGCGGCCTGCTTGTGCCGCTGTTCGGCGGCGCACCGCGCGAAGGCATTGCCAACACCGACCACGAGCCCTTCGACTTCTATGCCTGCTTCGTCGATCGCCAGGCGGAAACGCCGAAGGTTCGCGCCTTCATTGAGCATGCGGCGCAGTCCCTCAAAGGTCGGTGGTAGCCGTCACGATCGCGCAACATCCCGCCGTCAGGCGAGCTCTACCTGGGCGACATTCTGCGCGGCTTCCTTTGCAAGCTTTGCCTCGCGGCGAAGCTTGAGCTTGTAACCGACTTCGACGATCGCATGGATCGCCGGGACGAATTCCTGACCGAGATCGCTCAGCCTGTATTCGACCGAAGGTGGCGATGTCGGCATGATCCGCCGTTCGATCGCACCCTTTTCCTCCATATCCTTCAGGCGCGTGCTCAGCACCTTCGCCGAAATGCCGGGAATATCGATCTTGAGTTCGCTGAAGCGGCGTGGACCGCCGCTCAGATACCAGATGATGTTGGGCGCCCAGGCGCCGCCAAGCATGACCATGCACTCCCCGACCGGGCAGGTCGGCGGCAATGCCGCAGCTCTATTCTTTCGAATTTTCAAGCTCATGGGCAAAATTCTCCAGTTACCGTGGGGAAACCGCAAACGTCGGTAACATAAAGTAATCTCATATACAAAAGTTATCGCTTCGGTTTAGGTTCCGCCGTCTTCGACAGAGACCATCATTGCAAAAGGAACATGGCCATGAAGCTTTATTACGCCCCCGGCGCCTGCTCGCTCTCGCCCCATATCAGCCTGCGCGAAGCGGGCGTCGAGTTCGAGATCGTCAAGGTCGATACCGCGACGCACCTCACCGAAAGCGGCGCCGATTTCAAGGCGGTCAACCCCAAGGGCTATGTGCCGGCACTGGTGCTCGAAACCGGCGACGTCGTCACCGAAGGTGCGGCCGTCGTGCAGTACATTGCCGATCGCTTTCCGAAGGCCGGGCTTGCCCCTGCCAACGGCACGCTGGAACGCACCCGCCTGCAGGAGCAGCTGAACTTCATCGCCTCCGAACTGCACAAGGCGTTCTCGCCGCTGTTCAGCAAGACGGCAAGCGTCGATGCCAAGGAGACGGCCGCGGCGCAGGTTTCCAAACGGCTCGGCAACGTCGAAACCCTGCTTTCCGATGGCCGCGCCCATCTGCTCGGCGAAGCCTTCTCCGTTGCCGACGCCTATCTCTTCACCGTCGTCAATTGGACCAGCGTCACCGGAATTTCGCTTAGCCCGTGGCCGCACCTGACGGCCTACATGCAGCGTGTTCGCGAGCGCCCGGCAGTGCAGGCAGCCATGAAGGCCGAAGGGCTGATCGCGGCATGAGCGGCACCCACAACGATCCGCACTTTGCGGCCGTCATCGATGTGCTCGGGCGCTACTTCGACGGGCTCTACCACAGCGACACGGCGATCCTGCGCGAGGTTTTTCACCCGAAAGCCCACTACGCCACCGCGACTGGGGGAGAACTGCTCGAACTCGACATGAACAGGTATTTCCCGATCGTCGACAAACGTCCCTCGCCGGCAAGCCGTGGCGAGGTGCGCGCAGACAGGATCGTCTCGATCGAATTTGCCGGCCCGGTGACGGCCTTCGCCAAGGTACAATGCGCAATCGGCGAGAAGGCGTTCACCGACTTCCTGTCGCTGATCTTCGTTGACGGACGCTGGCAGATCATCGCCAAGGTCTTTCACTACGACATCCGACAACCAGGCTAAGGAGCCAGCAATGCCCTATGTAAACATCAAGATCACCCGCGAAGGCGCGACCAGCGAACAGAAGGCGGCGCTCATCAAGGGCGTCACCGACCTGCTCGTCACGGTGCTCGACAAGAACCCGGCCACCACCTTCGTCGTCATCGACGAGGTGGCATTCGAAGACTGGGGCGTCGGTGGCCTGCCGGTGGAGGAATATCGAAAGCAACTGAAAGCAAAGAGCTAGTCGTTCCTCACTGCCTTGGGTCTGCCCAGCGAACGATCGAACGCTTGCCCGGTCGCGTTCCACTGCCTTCTCCCCACCGATGGGGAGAAGGAACCATCGACCGGCGAAGTCCTTTCCGCTTGATCGTCGCAGCCGGGCTCTCTATCTCATTGTCTCCCGCCGCATAAATCCCGGAGACACGCCTTGTCCGTTTTCAAGAACCTGCCCGAAGCTCCCGTCGCCGCGAAAAAGCCGGTGACCGATACGCGCCACGGCATCACCCGCACCGACGACTACGCTTGGCTGCGGGACGACAACTGGCAGGCAATGTTCAAGGATCCCTCGATCCTCAACCCTGACATCCGCAAGCATCTGGAGGCCGAAAACGCCTACATGAACGCGGCGATGGACGACACCAAGGCGCTGCAGAAGACGCTGTTTGCCGAGATGCGCGGCCGCATCAAGGAAGACGACAGTTCGATACCGGTGAAAGATGGCCCCTTTGCCTATGGCAGCCTCTACGTAACCGGCGGCGAGCAGCCGCGTTACTTCCGCATCCCGCGCGACGCCGACAATAAGGACGAGACCATCCGGCAGGTGCTGCTTGACGGCGACAAGGAAGCCGAAGGCAAGTCCTATTTCCGCCTTGCGGGCCTCGACCACTCGACCGACCACAGCCGCGGCCTTTGGGGGTACGACGACAAGGGATCGGAATATTTCACGCTGAAGGTGCGCGACCTTTCGACCGGCGAGGATCTTGCCGACGTGATCGAGAACACCGGCGGCGGCGGCGCCTGGGCGCCTGATGGCAAGAGCTTCTTCTACACCGTGCTTGACGACAACCACCGTCCGTCGAAGATCTTCCACCACGTGCTCGGTACGCCCCAGGCGGACGATCGGCTGGTCTATGAAGAAAAGGACCCAGGTTTCTTCATGTCGGTCGGCGGATCGCTCCTCGACGACTTCATCTACATCGACATCAACGACCACGAGACCAGCGAGTATCGCCTGCTTTCGACCAAGGATCTCACGGCCGAGCCGAAGCTGGTCGCCGGTCGCGTCATCGGTCTCGAATATGCCATGACCGAAGGCGGCGACGTCTTCTACATCCTCACCAATGCCGACGGCGCCAAGGATTTCAAGATCATGGAAGCGCCGGTGGAAGCACCGGGCAAGGAGAACTGGCGCGAGGTCGTGGCCCATAGGCCGGGTACGCTGATCCTCAGCCACATGGCCTATGCCCGCCACCTCGTCTGGCTGCAGCGCCGCGACGGTCTGCCGGAAATCGTCATCCGCGACCGCAAGACCGGCGAAGAGCACGCGATCGCCTTTGCCGAGGAAGCCTATTCGCTTGGGCTCTCCGGCGCTGCCGAATACGACACCGACGTCATCCGCTTTTCCTATTCGTCGATGACGACGCCGTCGCAGCTCTTCGACTATGACATGGCGACGCGTAAGCGCACGCTGCTCAAGACACAGGAAGTACCATCAGGGCACAATCCCGACGACTATGTCACCCGCCGCGTCTTCGCGCCGTCCTGGGATGGAACGAAGGTGCCGGTGACGTTGCTTTATCGTAAGGATACGCCGCTCGACGGTTCGGCACCGTGCCTGCTCTATGGCTACGGCGCTTATGGCATCACCATTCCTGCCGGCTTCAATACCAACTGCCTGTCGCTCGCCGACCGTGGCTTCGTCTATGCCATCGCCCATATCCGCGGCGGCAAGGACCGGGGCTTCTCCTGGTATGAGGACGGCAAGATGGCCAAGAAGACCAACACCTTCAAGGACTTCATCGCCGCCGCTGACTATCTGAATCAGGAGAAGTTCACGTCCTACGCGAACATCGTCGCCGAAGGCGGATCGGCCGGCGGCATGCTGATGGGCGCCATCGCCAACATGGCTCCGGAAAAATTCACCGGCATCATCGCCGCGGTGCCCTTCGTCGACGTGCTCAACACCATGCTCGACGACACCCTGCCGCTGACCCCGCCGGAATGGCCGGAATGGGGCAATCCGATCGACAGCCCTGAGTTCTACGACATCATCGCCGGCTATTCGCCCTACGACAATGTCGGGGCAAAACCCTACCCTGCAATCCTTGCGCTCGGCGGCTTGACCGACCCGCGCGTGACCTATTGGGAACCGGCGAAATGGGTCGCCCGCCTGCGCGAAAAGACCACGGGCGTTGAGCCGATCCTGATGAAGACCAACATGGACGCCGGCCACGGCGGCGCCTCCGGCCGCTTCCAGCGACTTGAAGAGATCGCCTTCGAGTATGCCTTCGCCATCAAGGTCGCCGGCAGAATGTAAAACCTACAGCGCCGTGCGTCGTTTCAGACGCACAAAAGTCGCTGTCGCACTTTGAATGGTTGCATGTTTTAGCCTTAGGTCGGATACGATCTAAGGAAACATGCAAGAGGAGACGCACCATGCCCGTTCACGTCGCCCTCCTTCGTGCCATCAATGTCGGCGGGGCCGGCATGCTGGCGATGGCCGACCTCAGAGCGATCTGCGAGGGGCTCGGCTTTAACGACGTGAAGACCTATATCCAGAGCGGCAACGTGCTGTTCCGCTCCGATTTGCCGGCGCCGGAGGCGGCGGCAAAACTCGATGCTGCGCTTGGCGAGAAGCTCGGCAAGGCGCCCGGCGTGATGATCCAGAACGCCAGGCAGCTGCAGACGGTTGCCGAGAACGCCCCCTTCCCCGACGCCAAGACCAATCTGCTGCATGTGGTCTTCCTGCCGAATGCGGCGCCGGCGGACGCGCTCGACAGGCTTGTCGCGCCCGACGGTGAGGAAGTGCAGGTCGCCGGGCACGAAATCTATGTGCACTATCCTGGTGGATCCGGGCGATCGAAGCTGAAGCTGCCGGCGTTGAAGCCGGGCACCGCGCGCAACCTCAATACGGTGCGCAAGCTCGCCGAAATGGCGCAGACCATGGAAGACGACAAAGACTGATGCTCACGGGGCTGCCGGCTGGAACAGCAGCCGGACAAAGGTGCGGAAGACCAGCAGCTGGGCGGGCAGGTTCTTAGGCTCCTTCAGCGCCTTCGACAGGATGATGCCACCCTCGATCACCGTTGAGACCATGTCGGCAAGCTGGTCGACATCCAGCGGCTCACGTGGCCGGTAGACCTGCATGATATCGCGGAACATCGCTCCGAAACGGCGGCGCCACATCAGCGCCGCTTGCCGATTGATCTCCTGTATGTCGCGGTCGAAGGCACGCTCGTGGCTACAGATCACCGCAACCAGGCAGCCGGGGTGACCGTTCGGAAGATCGGAGAGCAGTTCCGACAACAGCTTGAGGCCAAGCAGAAACGCCTGGAGCGGATCGTCCGCAAGCTCGCGCGCCCGGCTGAAGATCTCGTCATAGATCCGCTCGTCGTTTTCAACGTAGCGTTCGAGCAGCGCCTTCGCCAGCTCGTTCTTGTCGCGAAAATGGTAGAAGAAACCGCTCTTGGTGATACCGGTCTCGGCGATCAACTCATCGATCGAGGTCCCGCCAAATCCCTTCGCCAGCACCGAGACTTCGGCGGCGTCGAGAATCTTGGCGCGCGTTTCCTCACCCTTTCGCATTAGCCGTTTCCCTACCTTCGGTACAGTTTCCACCAATGACATGGCGACCAGCGAGCAATGCCGCGGCAAATCGCAACCAGCAAGCCTATGATTTCACTGAGATATTTACGTATATTAGCAATAGTATACCTTAAGTCGCCTAGTTTAGAAGACGATAAAAAGGCAGAAATTTAACCATCCTTGCGGGAATGGGAGCGCTCCGCCGGGATCCAACGCTAGCAAAAAACGGGTGGAGACCGACATGGCCAAATACCGACGCAGCCTGCCGCTCATGAAAGGTGCAACCTTTCTCAGCGACGGCGGCATGGAAACGACGCTGATCTTTCACGAAGGCGTCGAGCTCCCGCACTTTGCCTCCTTCGTCCTGCTGTCGACGTCCGAAGGACGACGGCGGCTGCTAAACTACTACACGCGCTATCTCGACATCGCACAACACCACGGCACTGGCTTCGTGCTCGACTCTGCGACCTGGCGTGCGAGCGCCGACTGGGGCGCCAAGCTTGGCTATGATGCCAGGGCGCTCGCCGAACTGAACCAGGATGCCGTCTATTTGCTGACGGAACTGCGCGCCGAGTACGAGCGGCCGCGGGCCCCGATCGTGCTCAGCGGTGCGATCGGCCCGCGTGGCGACGGCTACAGGGCTGGTCGCATGAGCCCTGACGAGGCCGAGGATTATCATGCCGCACAGGTCGCTGCCTTCGCCGTCAGCGACGCCGACATGATTTGCGCCTATACGATCACCAATATCGACGAGGCAATCGGCATCGCCCGCTCGGCGCAGAGCCACGGCATGCCCTGCGCCATCTCGTTTACGGTGGAGACAGACGGGCGGCTGCCGAACGGCCGCGCGCTCAAGGATGCGATCGAGACCGTCGATGCGGCGACCGGCCGGTTTCCGCAATACTACATGATCAATTGCGCCCATCCCGACCACTTCGACGCGAGTCTCGATGCCGGTAGCGCCTGGGTCCACAGGATCGGCGGCATCCGCGCCAATGCCTCGACGAAAAGCCACAGCGAGCTCGACGAAAGCGAGACGCTCGATCCCGGCGATCCGACGGCGCTCGGCCAGCAGTATCGGATGCTGACCGATCGTTTGCCGCGACTGCGCGTTCTCGGTGGCTGCTGCGGCACCGACCACCGCCATATCGCGGCGATTTGCGAGGCCTGCCTATCGCCGACGGCGCTTAGCGCCTGAAACGAAGACGGTACTCGCCCTCCCGGCCCTCCCGCGAACGACCTCTCGCGGGAGGGCGCCGCCTCGTCTGTCAACCCTCGCGAAACGGGGACAGCTCGTGTAGACTTGGCGCGAAAGGGCGGTGGCCGGAAGTCCCGGCAGAAACCGCTGACCGCAGAACCATGAACTACGCGCCTCCTTCGCCGACCGCCGAAACCGACGTCTTTCGCTTCGACAACAGTTTTGCGCGGTTGCCGCAGCAGTTCTTCGCCCGTGTCGACCCGACACCGGTTGCCGAACCCTGGCTGATCAAGCTCAACCGGCCGCTTGCCGAAGAACTCGGCCTCGACGTCGACAGTCTCGGGCGCGACGGCGGGCAGATCTTTTCCGGCAACAGCGTGCCTGCCGGTGCCGCGCCGCTCGCCATGGCCTATGCCGGCCACCAGTTCGGCACCTTCGTGCCGCAGCTCGGCGATGGCCGCGCGATCCTTCTTGGCGAGGTCATCGATCGGAACGGGCAGAGGCGTGACATCCAGCTGAAGGGACCGGGACAGACCCCGTTCTCGCGACGCGGCGACGGGCGGGCAGCGCTTGGCCCGGTGCTGCGTGAATACATCGTCAGCGAAGCCATGTTCGCGCTCGGCATCCCGACGACGCGAGCGCTTGCCGCCGTGGTAACCGGCCAACCTGTTTATCGCGAGCAGATCCTGCCGGGTGCCGTCTTTACCCGTGTTGCGGCAAGTCACATCCGCGTCGGCACCTTCCAGTTTTTTGCGGCGCGCGGCGACATGGCTTCGGTCCAGGCCCTGGCCGACTATGCGATCGACCGCCACTACCCGGAGGTACGGGATGACGAGCGCCCCTATCTCGCCTTCTTCAAGGCGGTGGTCGCGCGGCAGGCGGTATTGATTGCCCGCTGGCTGCATGTCGGCTTCATCCATGGCGTCATGAACACCGACAACATGACGATCTCGGGTGAGACCATCGACTTCGGCCCCTGCGCCTTCATGGATGCCTACGATCCGAAGAAGGTGTTCTCCTCGATCGATCAGTTCGGACGCTACGCCTATGCGAGCCAGCCGGCGATCGGCCAATGGAACCTGACGAGGCTTGCCGAGACGCTGGTGCCGCTCTTTGATCCGGTGGCGGCGACCGCGGTCGATCTCGCGAACGATGCGCTCGGCGAATATGGCGCGATCTTCCAGCGGCATTGGCTCGACGGCATGCGCCGCAAGATCGGGCTTGTCGGCGAGGAGGAAGGCGACCTTGATCTCGTCCAGGCGCTGCTGACGGCGATGCATCACGGTGAAGCCGACTTCATCCTCACCTTCCGCCGGCTTTGCGACTGTGCGGCCGATCCAGCGGCGGACGCTGCCCTGATATCCCTGTTCACCGACCCTGCCAGGATTGCCTCATGGCTTGCCGATTGGCGACAGCGCCTGGAGCGAGAGCCCGGCGCAGCAGGCGAGCGCACCGTGGCAATGAGGGCGGTCAACCCGGCCTATATTCCGCGCAACCACCGTATCGAACAGGCGATTGCAGCAGCGACGGAAGATGCCGACTTCTCGCTGTTCGAAGCGCTCGTCGACGTGACGTCCAAGCCCTACGAAGACCAGCCGCGTTTTACCGCCTATGCCGATCCGCCGCAGCCGGAAGAGGAAGTGCGGCAAACCTTCTGCGGCACGTGAGGTAAATCGACGGCAGCATAGTGCGCGCGCCCGGTAGTCGTGGCCTATGGCTTTCGGCCATAGGCCGACAGGAATATCCGCACGCTTTCCCTTGCGTGGGCGCGAAGAGCACCGGCATCGGGAATCGCCCGATCGCCGAGCAGCATGGCATCGTTGACGGGCTCGCCCATCACCAGCCAGTTGAAGAAGGACGCAGCGGCGCGCAGGTCCTGCGCCTCGACATCGCCGGCCTCGCGGTAATGAGCAAGGGCCTTTCTGAGCCTGTCGATCGAACGACGCGGCCCCTTCGCATGCAGTCTTTTGCCCAATTCCGGAAAGCGTTCCGCCTCGCCAATCACCAGGCGCCGCAGTTGCATCAGCCGCGGCGTCATGACGATCGCCAGCTGCTGCTCGGCGAAATCGAGCAGAAAATCCTCGATCGGGCGCCCATCTATGGGATCGGCGACCTGCTCCTCCAGCTCATCACCGGCCACGCCCGTCATGCCGGTGACAATATCGAGGAAGAGCGCCTCCTTGGTTCCGAAGTGGGCATAAACGGTCTGTTTCGACACGACGGCCATCGCCGCCACCTCGTCCATGTTGGTCGCGAGGAACCCGCGCTGCAGAAACAGCTCAGTGGCGGCAGTCAGGATGGACTGGCGCTTTCTCGTCATTCGCGTCTCGACGGGATTCGTCATTCTCAACCACGACCTCTCAGATGAGCACGCGATAGCACAAGTTCCTGACTACAGCGCCGCGCGTCTTATTAGGCGCGCAAAGGTCGCAGTAGCACGACCGCATTGACAAATCAAACTGGACGGTACAGTTTGATTTCTTATGAAGGCGGAGACGGCGGGTGAGCAAGAGCGAAAACCGGACCTTGAATGCGCAATGCAACTGCGGGCGGGTGCAGATGCACGCCGTCGGCAGGCCGATCGTGGCGACCGCCTGCTATTGCGCGAGCTGCCGGAAGGCAGGCGCACTGCTCGAGGCAATACCCGGCGCCGCACCAGTACTCAACAGCGATGGGTCCACGGACTTCGTGCTCTTCCGCAAGGATCGGATAGACTGCGTGCGTGGGGCCGATCAGCTTCGCGAGCACCGGCTGACGCCGACGTCGAAGACCCGCCGTGTCGTCGCCACCTGCTGCAATGCGCCGATGTTTCTCGAGTTTACCAGCGGCCATTGGCTGACGCTCTACCGGCATCGTCTCGACAAGGACGCCCGCCCACCCCTGCAGATGCGGGTAATGACGCGGGACCGCCGGGCAGATGTCAGCGTCAAGAACGACCTGCCGAGCTACGCCGGTCATTCCGGAAAATCCATGCTGAAGCTGATCGGCGCCTGGGCGGCAATGGCTTTCCGGTCCCCGAAGATCGACTATGTCAAGGGAGAGCTTGATGGCCATGGAACGTGAAAAGGTCGAGATCCAGAACATCGTTTCCCCAGGACACGTCACACGTGTCGACAAGGTGAAGTACGATGCAATGAAGGATGCGCTTCTCACCGCCCTATCGCGTGAGCAGTCCGCCCTCACGATCGCGGAAGCCAAGCAGAAGCTGCTGCCATTGCTGCCGGACGATCTTTTTCCAGGCGGCGCGAAGGCCGGTTGGTGGCTGAAGGCCGTCCAGCTCGATCTCGAGGCCAAGGGCGTGCTGCGTCGGGAAAACACCAAACCGCTGCGCCTTCGGCTCGCTTAGTCAGCCGAGACCGCGCGGTGAGCGCGCGACAGTGATCGTCTGCCGCGTGACGACGGCTGCCCCCTCACATCAAAGCAGCAAAGCGTCACTCGATCCCTCGGCGCGCAACTTCATTGCGGGCACCCTAATTTTTTGCGCTGCGAAATTATGGCTATTGAAAGGCAGGACCGGCGCGTTAGGTGCTAGGGGGCGGGCAGTCGCGTGACTTGCCCAAGCCCGATCTGACGGCCGCGGCCTCCTTCGCGACCGCCGACCCCGAAACCGATTTTTTCCCGCGCGGCCGCTCATTCGCGCCGCCTCAATGAAAAAGCCGTGCCACGGCGCCGTTCTTCAATTCGGGAGTTCCCACCATGCTCATTCTGGCGGCCATCGTCTTCGCCCTCATTGGCCTTGCGCTCGGCGGCGGCGGAGCCAAGCTCCTGATGCTTGGCGGCAGTCCCTATTATCTCATCGCCGGCATCGGCTTCCTGCTGACGGCCATCCTTCTCTTCATGCGCAAGGCCGCCGCCATCTGGCTTTATACGCTCGTCATCCTTGGCTCGCTCACCTGGGCCGTCTGGGAAGTCGGTTTCGACTGGTGGCAACTGGGCCCTCGTGGCGGCATCATCGTGCTGCTCGGCCTGTGGCTGATGCTACCGGCGGTCCGGCGTCCGCTCGGATTTGAGAGCCCGACAGGAGAACGGTATGCCGCCAGTGCCTGGCCGCTGGCGCTTGCCGTGCTCGTGTCGATCGGCATTGCCGGCTACTCGATGACCCAGGATCCGCACGACATCCGCGGCGATCTGCCGAGCGACGTGGTCGCCGCCAATCCGCCTCTCGGCGGCAACGTACCATCAGGAGAATGGCATCAATACGGGCGCACGCCATTCGGTCAGCGTTATGCGCCGCTCGATCAGATCACGCCCGAAAATGTCGCCAATCTCAAGGTCGCCTGGCAATATCAGACGGGCGACATCAAACGCCCCGAAGACGTGGGCGAGACCACCTATCAGGTGACGCCGATCAAGGTGAAGGACACGCTCTTTGCCTGCACGCCGCACAACTGGGCGATCGCGCTTGACGCGGCGACCGGCGAAGAGAAGTGGAAATATGACAGCAACTCCGGCATGAACCCTGACCGGCAGCACCAGACCTGCCGCGGCGTCACCTATTGGGCCGACCCGGCGGCAACCGCCGGCAGCGTCTGCGCCGAGCGGGTCTATCTGCCGACATCCGATGCCCGCCTGATCGCGCTCGATGCGGCAACCGGCGCCGTCTGCACCGGCTTTGCCGACAACGGTGTGCTGCACCTCGAAAAGGGCATGAAATACAATCCGGCCGGTTATTACTACTCGACCTCGCCGCCGGTTGCGGTTGCCGGAAAGCTGATCATTGGCGGCGCCGTCAACGACAACTATTCCACCCAGGAGCAATCCGGCGTCATCCGCGCCTTCGACATCAACACCGGCGCGCTCATTTGGAACTGGGACAGCGGCAATCCCGATGTAGCGACGCCGCTTGCCGAGGGCCAGACCTACAGCACCAACTCGCCCAACAGCTGGTCGGTATTCAGCTACGACGAGGGCCTTGGCCTCGTCTATATTCCCATGGGCAACCAGGTGCCGGACCAGCTCGGCATGGGGCGCAGCGAGCACGTGGAGAAATATTCCTCCTCCATCGTCGCGCTCGATATCAACTCCGGTGCTGTGCGTTGGGTGCAACAGACGGTGCACCACGACCTCTGGGACATGGACGTGCCCGCACAACCGGCACTGCTCGACGTCACCAAGGAGGATGGCACGGTCGTGCCGGCACTCGTCGGTCCGACGAAGCAGGGCGACATCTATGTGCTCGATCGACGGAGCGGCGAGCCGATCATCCCGATTGCGGAAGTCGCGGCACCCAAGGGCGCAATCCCGGAAGATTTTACCGCACCGACCCAGCCGGTCTCCGGCCTGACCTTCATGCCCGCCCCGCTGCAAGAGCGGAACATGTGGGGCGTGACGATGTTCGATCAGCTCGCCTGCCGCATATCGTTCCGCTCGTTGAAATACGAGGGTCGCTATACGCCGCCGTCGCTTGAGGGAACGCTCGTCTATCCCGGCAACTTCGGCACGTTCAACTGGGGCTCGGTCGCGGTCGACCCGGAGCGACAGGTGATGTTCGGCATGCCGACCTACCTCGCCTTCACCTCTCGTCTCGTTCCGCGCGATCAGATCCCGCCGAAGGGCCAGGACGAAAAGGGATCCGAGCAAGGCCTCAACCGCAACGACGGCGCGCCCTATGGCGTCTTCATGGGCCCGTTCCTCGGCCCGCTAAAAATCCCCTGCCAGGCGCCGCCATGGGGCTATGTTGCCGGTGCCGACCTCAGGACCGGCAAGATCGCCTACAAACACAAGAACGGCACCGTCGAGGACATGACGCCTTTGCCGCTGCCCTTCAAAGTCGGCGTTCCCGGCATCGGCGGACCGATGATCACCAAGGGCGGCGTCGCCTTCCTTGGGGCGGCAGTCGACGATTATCTGCGCGCCTATGACGTGACGACCGGCGAACAGCTCTGGGAGGCGCGCCTTCCGGCCGGCGGCCAGTCGACGCCGATGAGCTACACGGTCGGCGACAAGCAATATGTGGTGATCGTCGCCGGCGGCCACGGCTCGGTCGGCACAAAGCCCGGAGACTACGTCATCGCCTATACCCTACCCTAAAACGCGAAAAGGCATCCCTAATTCTCGCTAATGGGTTGCATCGGCAAGCCCCGCGCAAGCCACCAGAAGCAGCCTCCCCCGGACAGCAGATTCCGGGGGCTTCCCATGAAGATCGATAGCAGCATCTCCAACTATTATTTCTCGCAGCGCCGTGCCCAATCGGGAACGGTCATGCCGCTCGAAGAAACTGGCGGCGGTGACACGCGCCCGCGGCTCTCGCCGACCATTGCGCCGGCATCCACGTCGGCCTCGCTATCGAACGCCTTCTGGATCAGCGCATCCCGGGAAGAAGAGGCCAAGCCTTCGATCGGAAGCGGCGAACAGACCGCCTCCGGCGATTCAGTCAGCGACGAATTCCTGAAACGCGCCAAGATGAGCCTGGCGGAACAGATCCGTGCACAGATCCTGGAAGCGCATGGCATCACCGAAGACGAGCTGAAGGCGATGGATCCGGAGCAGCGCGAAGCGATCGAGGAGGAAATCCGCAAGGCGGTCGAACGCGCGATGGGCATCGACCAGCAGCGCGACGATACCGCATCCGATATCGCCGACGGAAGCGCCGCATGAATCGCCTGCAAGCTTCAACGCGACGACATTTCTGGGGCTTCATGCCCGGAATGCTGTAGATCGCCTTGACTATAACAATGCTGGACGTCGCAGCGGCCAGGTTATCAGATTGAAGACAGCTGAAGACGCCATGACCAGTGCTCACCTGACGATCGGCGGTTAGACCATCTCCGCCGCCATCCGGCCGACATCGGCAAAGACGGTGTTCAGCTCAGCCAGCGGCGCCGTCGCCTCAGCGATGTAGACCGCGATCAGGAGCGGTCCCCTACCCTCGGGCCAAACGATGGCGATGTCAGACGCGGCGCCGTTGCCGTTGGTTCCCGTCTTGTCGCCGACCTTCCAGGCCTTCGGCAGGCCGGCGCGGATGCGCAGGTCGCCAGTGGTATTGGCGACCATCCACTCGATCAACAGCTTGCGCGACGCTTCCGCCAGCACGGGGCCGAAAGCAAGATTGCCGAGCGTCTCCAGCATTGCGGCAGGCGTGGTCGTGTCGCGTGGGTCACCCACTTTCGCCTCGTTGAGTGCGGGCTCGTTCCGGTCGAGGCGCGTGGTCTCATCGCCGATCGTGCGCAACCAGGCGGTCAGCGCCGGCGGACCGCCGAAATTTTCCAGCAAAAGGTTTGCCGCCGCGTTGTCGCTTGTCGTCAACGTCGCGGCACAGAGTTCGGCGATCGTCATGCCCTCGCCGCCGACATGCTTCTCGGTTACCGGCGAATGGGCGACGATTTCCTTCTGCGCAACGACGATACGGCGATCAAGCTTTTCGGCGCCCTGATCCGCACGGGCGAGCGCGAATCCCGCCGCCAGCGTCTTGAAGCTCGAGCACATGGCGAAACGCTCGCTCTCGCGGCGGCCGAACGACACGTTGGTTTCCATATCGAGAACGGAAACGCCAAGCCGTCCGCCCGTGCGCTTTTCGAGTTCGGCAAGGCGTGTATCGACATCGCCGCCGGTGGCGGCTTTTGCGGCCGGGCCGAGGGCGATTGCCGGATAGATCAGCGCGGAGCCGACGAGCAATTGGCGGCGATTGATGAGCAGCGGCACGTGTTCCTCCGTCGTGCGCCACGCATATATGCCGACGCTCTAACTAACTGTTGCAAAACATGCATTCGGATCGACGCTGGGCCGAATCGAGTGCCGTGCAGATCGCTAGGCGGTGATTGTGGCGTCCTTGTGCCACCTTTTTTCGAATGAGAGGATGACGGCCCGAATGTCTCGATTCGACGGTTGCGGCTCAACAGAGCGGACTGGTATGAAGTCGCAACAAAACAGGGATACTGATCCGTGCGCCTGATCCGTTAGCGACGCTCACCGGCAAGAAAGAACCACCGACGCCAAGGCCGCCTCGCGGCACCGTTTGGCGTGGGCATTTTTTTAAGGCCGATGAGAGCGCCAACCATTGAGCCATCGTTCTCCGGCCGTTTGCAGGATCATATCCATGACAACGACCAGTTCATCCCTGCCTGAAACCGGTAGCCTGCGCGCCGGTCCGTTCGAGCTCGGCTATCGCATCGAGGGCAGCGGCATGCCGCTGCTCGTCATTGGCAGCGCCGCCTACTATCCCAGTACCTTCTCGAAGCAACTGCGCCAGCGGACAAAGCTCCATTTCATCGATCACCGCGGCTTCGCGCCGGCGCATGCGTCCTACACGCGCGATGATATCGGCTTCGACGTGGTCCTCGACGATATCGAGTGGATGCGCCGGCATCTCGGTCTCGATCGCTTCGCCGTCCTCGGGCACTCCGGCCACGGCTACATGGCGCTCGAATACGCCAAACGCCATCCCCAGAATATCAGCCACGTGATCATGGTCGGCACCGGACCGAGCCATTCCGCCGCGCATACGGCGCTTGCCGATCGCCGGTGGGAGGAGCTGGTCGCGCCGGAGCGCAAGGCGATCTTCGAGCGCGAGATGGCCGAACTTGGCACCGATATCGCCGCCCGACCGGAGGAGCGGTTCAAGTCGCTGCTCATCCGTCTTGGCGCCAAGAGCTGGCATCTACCCGCCTTCGACGCGGCACCGCTATGGCGTGATGTCACCGTCAACAATCCCGTCTTCGACCATCTCTGGGGCGAAGTGTTTCGCGACATCGATATTCGGGACGGGCTCGACCGGCTTGCGATGCCGGTGCTCTTGGCACTCGGGCAATGCGATTATCTCGTTGCGCCGGCCGAGACCTGGGACGCCTATCGCCGGGACTTTCCGGATCTGACGGTCCGCATGTTCGAAAAAAGCGGCCACACACCGCAGCTTGAGGAAAGCGATCTCTTCGACGAGACGCTGCTTGCCCTTCTCGCACGCTAACCGGCATCGCCAAGGGAAAGGCCCGATCGGGCCTTTCCTCCCAGCCCCACATTGACCGTCGCCGGAAAGCGATTATCTAATGCTCCAGAAGCTATAGGTTTGGAGCATGGACATGTATTCGATCGGCGATCTCTCCCGCCGCACGGGCGTAAAAATTCCGACAATCCGCTACTACGAGCAGATGGGGTTGATTGCGGCCCCGGAACGCTCCGAAGGCAACCAGCGGCGCTACGAGAAACGCGAACTCGAACGTCTCGCCTTCGTCCGCCATGCACGCGATCTGGGGCTTTCGATCGAATCGATCCGCGATCTGCTGGCCTTGAGCCAGCATCCGGAGCGCCCCTGCGGCGAAGCAGACCGTATCGCCAGGGAACACCTGATCACCGTGCGGGAGAAAATCGCCCAGTTGCAGAAACTGGAACGCGAGCTCGAGCGCATCGTCGCCTGCAACGGCGACCACACGATCGGCGATTGCTACGTCATCCGTGCGCTTGCAGACCATTCCATGTGCGACAGCGACCATTGAGCGCCGGCGCGAGGCTGCAGACTTGGGCCGACTTCGAACGGAGTCGCGACCCGTCTCCAACTCAGTGCAAAAATCCCCGTTGACAAAAGCGCGGAAACGGACAATCTACGCACATGATCAAGAACGCACCCATCTGCCGCGCGTATTTTTGGCTGTTCCCATAGGAGCGGCCTGCTGATCAATTTCAACAAGGCCGCCATCAGGCGGCTTTTGTTTTTCACGGCACCTGATGGCTAGAGAACCATGAGGAGCCGACAATGCTACAGACCGCCATCCCCTCTCTCCATCCTCTGCCATCGACGCGGCCGCCGATGGTGACGATCCGTTGCGCCAAACAGCGCGACCTTCCCGAACTGCGCGAAATGATCGCGGAACTCGCCGCCCATCACGGCGACGCAGCCCCGATCACGCCGGAGCAGCTCGAGCGCGACCTCTTCGGTCGCACGCCCTGGATCACCGCGCTTGTCGCGGAGGCCGGCAACCGACTGATCGGCTACGCCATCCTCGTGCCGATCTACCGGGCTGCGGAAGGCGCGCGCGGCATGGAGCTGCATCATCTCTTCGTGCGCTCCGACAATCGCGGCACCGGCATCGGCCGCCACCTCGTCGCCAAGGCGCGCGAACAGGCGAAGATGGCCGGCTGCGATTACCTGTCGGTCAGCGCCGCCACGGGTAATTTCAAGGCCCATCACTTCTACGAATCCGAGCGCTTCGTACCTCGCCCGGTAACGGGCATGCGCTATATGCAGAAACTTGGCTGAGGATGAGGCGATGCGGCTTGCAATCGTGCTTCATGAAGGGTTTGCGGATTGGGAATGCGCGTTGTTGATGGCGACGGCGCGCGCTCACCTCGGCGTCGATATCGACGTCGCCACCCTGGACGGCGCGGCAGTCACGTCGATGGGCGGGCTCGACGTCTCCGCGCATCTGTCGATCGACGCGCTCGACCCCGCGGGCTTCGATGGCTTGGTGATCTGCGGCGGCGCGATCTGGGGAACCGCCGACGCCCCCGACCTCTCCACCACGATCCGCTCCTTCCATCGGCAGGAACGGCTGGTCGCCGCCATCTGCGGCGGCGTCGATGCGCTGGCGTCGAGCGGAATTCTCGACGCCACGGATCACACCGGAAACAGCGCGGACAGCCTTGCGTCACTCCGCGGCTATCACGGACACGGCTCCTATCGCGATCAGCCGCAGGCTCTCAGCCACAACCGTGTGGTCACGGCTGCCGGCACGGCGCCGGTCACCTTTGCGGTCGAGATCTTTCGCGCGCTCGGTCTCGGCTCGCCCGAACTCGACGGCTATGCAGCGCTTTATGGCCGGGAACATGCGGCAGCAACGACAGCCGCATGAGCAAGTTAAAGCGCATCACGATCTCTACAGCGCCGCGCGTCTTATTAGACGCGCAAAGGTCGCTGTAGCACTTTGAATGGCTGCATGTTTTAATCCTTAAATCGAATAGGATTTAAGGAAACATGCAGTAGGATTCGCTTGCCGCGCTTCAAAATCTTTGTCTTTTGCGCCTGTCGGCATCGCAAAACCGCTGAACACTTTTGCGCGACATGCTTCGGCGATCACAACCAGGTCGATATCTGCTCAAGCGGCTTCTTCACCTTGCCGGCCACCGGCACGGTCGCGTCGGGCGCGGGGTAACCGACCACCAGGATCAGAAACGGCTTTTCGCTGTCCGGCCGTCCGCAGATTTCGTTGAGAAAATTCATCGGCGCCGGCGTATGGGTCAGTGTCGCGAGCCCGGCATGGTGCAGCGCCGCGATCAGAATGCCGGTGGCAATGCCGACGCTTTCGTTGATGTAGTAGTTCTTCTTCGTGTCGCCCGGATTGGGGCCACCACGCTTCTGCGAGAAGATGGCAATCAGGTAGGGCGCCGTCTCCAGAAACGGCTTGTCCTCATCGGTGCCAAGCGGCGCCAGCGCGTCGAGCCACTCCTGCGGGGCCTTCTGCTGATAGAAGACGCGCTCCTCCTCTTCGGCGGCTTCACGCACCTTCGCCTTGATGCCAGGGCTTTCGATGACCGCGAAATGCCAGGGCTGGTGGTTCGCGCCGCTCGGGGCGGTGCCGGCTGCCAGCAGACAGGTCTCGATCACCGCGCTCGGCACCGGCCTTTCGCTGAAGGAGCGCGTGGTGCGGCGGCGGTTGATGTCCTCGTAGAATTCAGCCGCACGCGCTGCCATCTCCTCGGGGCTGCGCTCGATCCATTGGTCGTAGGGCACGGTTTCATGAGCACGCATGGCAAGTCTTCTCCTACAGCGGCGCGCGTCTTATCAGACGCGCCAAGGTCGCTTCAGCACTTTGAATGGCTGCATGTTTTATCCTTAAATCGAATAGGATTTAAGGAAACATGCAGTAGTTCCAGGAGACGTTAGAGCGTGCCGACCACCCGGAATCAAGCGGCCCGGACTACGCTTCAGAGTGCGGGAACGGCCTTGAGATAGGCGGCAATCGCCTCGCGGTCGGCAGCGGTCAACTTCGCCATATTCTTCTGGACTTCGACCATGGAGCCACCAACGGAATCGAATTCCGGCGTGAAACCGGTTTCGAGATAGGAGGCGATGTCGGAGGCGCTCCAGCCGCCGATGCTCTTCGAGCCCGGCGTGATGTCGGGGATGCGTCCCTTACCTTCCGGGTTCGGCGCGCCAGCCAGCCACTGGGCCGGCTCGAAGCCACCAAGCGCGTTTCGTGGCGTATGGCACTCGCCACAATGACCCGGCCCTTCGACCAGATATTGGCCGCGCGTCAGCTTCGGATCGGCGGCATCGATGGTCACGCGTGGGGTGTCGGTGAGGAACAGCAGCTTCCAGCCGCCGAGCGCCAACCGCATATTATAGGGGAACGGCAGCTCGTGGTCCGGCGCAACGTCGCTCGCCTTCGGCAGCGTCTTGATGTAGCCCCAGAGGTCGTTGACATCCTTCGGCGTCATCCTGATGTAGGAGGCGTAGGGGAAGGACGGATAGAGATGTTCGCCGTTTCGACCGACGCCCCGCGTCATGGCGTTGCCGAATTCCGCAAGCGTCCATCCGCCGATACCGGCCGCTTCGTCAGGCGAGATATTCGGCGCGTGGAAGGTGCCAAATGGGCTTTTTAGCGGCGGCCCGCCGGCAAGAACCAGCCGGGCGTCACCCTCGCTGCCGCGCTTTGCATGGCAGCTGACGCAGCCGCCGGCCCAGAAAATCTGCTCGCCATTGGTCAGATCTGGCTCTCCGAGACCCTCCCAATGAGCCGCCGCCCAGGGCGCGGGCTTGGTCAGCCACCAAAAGGCCGCACCGCCGACAAGGCCCAGAATCACGAGACCCGAGACCAGCTTTCTAATCCGTCGGCCCATCAGGCTTCCTTTCAACTGCATCCCCAACCCGCTACAGCGCCGCGCGTCTTATCAGACGCGCCAAGGCCGCTGTAGCACTTTGAATTGCTGCATGTTTTTATCCTTGAATCGGATACGTTTTAAGGAAACATGCAGTAGGTTCGCTCACACTCAAAACTGCGTGACAAGCCACAACCTTACTGCGGCAACAGCGCGATGATGCGCCGAAACAGTCGGCGCATCGTCTGAGAATTTCGGGGAGAACGACCTACCGTCAGTCCTTCTTCAGGCGATAGGTCTCATGACAGCTGCCGCAATCCTTGCCGAGCATGCCGAGTGCCGCACCGACGCCAGCCTGATCGGCCGGAAGCTGGGCGAGCACGGCGTCGGTGTCAGAACCAAGCTTGGCCGCCTTGGCTTTGAAATCGTCCATGTTCTCCCAGATCTTCGGGCTTGCTTCCGTCTCCAAACCGGTTTCGGAACCGGCCGGGAAATGGTCCGGGAAGACCTTGACCGTCTCGGAGATGGTCGTCAGCGACGCCTTGACGATCTCAGCGTCATAAGGCTTTTCGCCCTTGGCGATACCACCGAGCGCACCAGCAGCCTGACCAACCTTCTTCATCAGGGCCTGACGAACCGCCTGCGGTTCGTCAGCCGCGGTCACGGCGGTAACGCCAAGCCCAGCGAGGGCGGCCGCAAGCATTAGAGCGCGTATCTTCATCGTGATCTCCCGGTCATTCGAATCCGCATCTGCGGCCTTCGTGTTGAATGCGCCGGCATGATGTCATTTTAGCCTTTCGACGGAAGTAACATTTTTTTGATGTCCTTGTCACAACAGCATAATTTGACGCGGCCGCGCGATTCTTGATCGTCTCGACCGCGTCGTTCCAATAACATGACTACAGCAGTCATGTTTGTACGTGACGGCTCTACCGTCCGCCGGCCCAGCCCTGCCAGACGGTGAAAGCTGCGACCAGCACCAGAACAACGCCGGCGATACGGCCGATCAGAACCGTCGCACCGGGGCTGCCGACGAGAAAGTCGCGGCCGCGACCGGCGGCGAGCGCCAAGCCGCCATAGACGGCAAGCTGGGTGGTGGCGATCATCAACGCCATGACCGCCGCCTGCGACCATACCGGCCCGAATTGGGGTTTGAGAAACTGCGGATAGACCGCCAGCATGAAGAGATAGGCCTTCGGGTTCATCAGGCTGGTGAGTGCGCCCTGACGAAAGCTCGCCCAGCGCGACAGCCGCGCGGCGCCGTCGATACCGCCGATGGTGATGGAACTGCGGATGAGGGAATAGCCGATCCAGGCGATATAGGCGGCACCGCCGATGAGCAGCACGTTGAACAGTTGCGGCACCAGATGAAGGATGACGCTGACCCCGAGCGCCGCGTAGAGGGTGTGAAGGACACCGCCCGCCATGATACCGGCCGTCGCCGACAGGCCGGAGGCTCGCCCCCCGGTCAGCGAATTCGCCAGCACGAAGATCATATCCATGCCCGGCACGATGATGATGCCGAAGAGAAGGGTGAAGAAAAGCCAGAGATTTTCCGTATAGCTCATGTCAGTTGTCCGAGGTCCGTTCGATCGTTGCCTGAGCGGATTGCTTATTTTTCAATCCGTTGCCCAATGTTATAAGCGTCGCCAACTGACAGGGTCTTGTCAGGAGCGTTTTGGAACAGCGGAGTTTTTTCGATGCGCAAGGCCTCGCGCCTGTTCGAGATTATCCAGATCCTGCGGCTGGCCCGAAAGCCGGTGACCGCCGCTGAAATGGCCGAGACGCTGGAGGTGACGCCGCGCTCGATCTATCGCGATATCGCCGCCCTACAGGCCATGCGCGTGCCGATCGAAGGTGGTCGCGGCATCGGTTATATCCTGCGCCCCGGCTTCGACCTGCCGCCGCTGATGTTCTCGATCGAGGAAACCGAGGCGATCGTACTGGCGCTGGCGCTGCTGGCGCGCACCGGAGACGAGGAGCTGAGGGCGGCAGCCGGCCGCGTCAATCAGAAGATCACAGGTGCTGTGCCAGAACCGCTGCGGCTTGCGCTTCGCTCACAGGCGCTGCATGCCTGGGGAACGGTGGCACCCTCACCTACCGGCGTCGATCTGGCACTGGTGCGTCGCGCGATCCGCGACGAACGCAAGCTCGGCATCGACTATCGCGACGAACTCGGCCGCGCCACCGAGCGGACGATCCGGCCGGTCGCGTTGATCTACTATTCCGAAACCGCCAATATCGTCGCCTGGTGCGAGCTGCGTCAGGCGATCCGCAACTTCCGCGCCGATCGGGTCGAACATTGCGAAGCGACCGACGACTTCTTTCCAGGCGAAGGCGAAGGCCTGCGGGACCTCTGGATCAGCGGCTGGCGGCCACAACCAGGCGGGGCATGATCGTCTCCAACTGCAGGGTTCGATCCGTTTCGCGGCCGTAGCCGCGGATTGCCATTCTGTCCGCATGGATCTCGACGATCGCATAGGCTGTCGTATCCGGCGTCTCGACCATGCCCTTGATATTGACGAAATGAGTGCCGTCGGCGAGGCCGTAATTGCCGTCGTGGTTGTGACCGCAGAAATAGGCGCCGACGTTTTTGAAACGACCGAAGAGATCGACGATGCGCTGGCTGTCCCACATGTTGTGGGCGTTCGGCGGATAGACCGGGTAGTGGCCCATGACGACCACCTGCTCGCCGGCAGCCTCCGCCTTGCGCAGCGTCTCCTCCAGCCAGGCGAACTGCACGTCGCCGAGCGCGGCATTCCAGGGATGGGCGTTATCGGCCCCTTGCGATTTCAGCGTCTCGATCCACGTCTCGGCTGCGGTTCGCCGCGGGTCGCCGGGTGGCGGGGCGAAAAGGCTGACCTCGTTGCCGTCGATCAACACGAACCGCCAGTCGGCCATCGCAAATGTCTGATAGGGCGAGGGCATGCCGACCCGGCCGAAAACCTGCCCGAGCTTCTCCGGATCGACGCCGAAATCATGATTGCCGAGCAGAAAATGCTTGGGATGACGAAGCTTGTCGTAGAGCGGCAGGATCGCATCGAAGCTCTGCCAGCCTCGATCGATGATATCACCGAGCGTCACCACGAAGGCGAGGTCTTCGGCGTTGAAGGTCTCGATCGCTTCGGCGAGCTTCGTCAGGCTGTTGGCATAATAGCGGCCGAGGACGAGGTTCGGTTCCACAGCGGCATATTGCGGGTCGGCGATGACGCCGAAGCGGAGGAGAGGTGATGTGTCTGCGTGCATGGTGCTTCTCCCTACAGCGCTGCGCGTCCTATTAGATGCGCAAAGGTTGCTGTAGCACTTTGAATTGCTGCATGTTTTTATCCTTAAATCGAAGACGATTTAAGGAAACATGCAGTAGCGCCGGGCGATGACACGTTGGTGACGGCCGAGCATCCCGCCTCCACCGGTCACCCCCAAACGAAAAGACCCGGCGCAAGCGCCGGGTCCTGAAGTCGAGGCTTGGGAAGGCTTACTTGGAAGCCGCTTCGTACATTTCGAGTACGTAATCCCAGTTGATCAGGCTGTCGACGAACGCTTCGAGGTACTTCGGGCGCGCGTTGCGATAGTCGATGTAATAGGAATGTTCCCAGACGTCGACGCCGAGGATCGGCGAAGCGCCGTGAACGAGCGGGTTCTCGCCGTTCGGGGTCTTGGAGATTTCGAGCTTGCCGTTCTTGACCGAAAGCCATGCCCAGCCCGAACCAAACTGGCCGGTGCCAGCCGCGATGAAATCGGCACGGAACTTGTCGTAGCCGCCGAGATCCGACTTGATGGCTGCGTCGAGCTTGCCCGGCAGGCTGGTGCCGCCGCCGCCCTTCTTCATCCACTTCCAGAAGTGGATGTGGTTGTAGTGCTGGCCGGCATTGTTGAACAGCGGCTGGTTGGTGCCATAGGACTTCTTGACGACTTCCTCGAGCGAGAGGTCGGAGAGACCGGCTTCCTCGGCAAGCTTGTTGCCGTTGGTCACGTAAGCGAGGTGGTGCTTGTCGTGGTGGTACTCGAGCGTCTCGCGCGACATGTAGGGCGCCAGCGCATCGTAGTCATAGGGAAGGTTCGGCAATTCGAAAGCCATGTGGGCATCTCCTCTTGGCATGGGATTTCGTCAAAGAAATCTGTGAGCGGGAACATAGGCACCGGCCTTGACGGAGGCAACCGATGCGATGCCAATTTTTCCTCAACCCACGGAATATACTTTCAACATCATTTTGAAAGCGCCCGCGGCCCGAGCACATTCGCGCCACGTTTCGCGGGCAGCGTGCACCCATTGCAACCAGTTGAGAATAAGGACTGAACATGCTGCATCGCCCGATCCTGACCCTTGCCCTTGTGGCAGCAACCGGATTTGCCGCGACCGGCGCCCATGCGTCCTCAGGCGATGCCTGGGAAGAATTCCGGGCCGACGTTTCGGAGAAGTGCATTGCGGCCGCCCCTTCGCTCGACAAGCCGGTCGTCGTCGTCGATCCGTTCGGCTCGGAAAGCTTCGGGCTGGCGCTGGTCTCGGGCAAGCCCAAGGGCGCCGAAAATGCCGTCACCCAGATCTGCGTCTACGACAAGCAGAAGAAGACGGTGGAAATCGGCGGTGAACTGGCAGCCGACACCGTCACGGTCGTGGCACCGGCCGCAGACAAGTAGGCTGTCGCCGGCGATCTGTGATCGCAGGCCCGCGCGAGCTTGCGCGCACAAGCGCTCATGCAAGCGGTTTCCGGCTCTCATCGTCGAGCAACCGGCCGGAAACCGCACCGCCCAACGTCAGGGTTGCGAATCACAGCCGCCACAATTACCGGCAATTCTCCAACCGGAGATTGCCATGAAACCGATCCATATTGCTTCGTTCGCGTTTACCCTTTTGACCCTAGCCTCCTGCGCCCCAAGCCAGCGCGAGTATGAGACGGTGCAGACGGCGGTTCAAGGCAGCCCCGCGCTTCAGAGAGCGATTGTGAAGGATTGCATCAGCAAGAGATGGTCGAAATCCGACCTCGAAACTGGCGCGTTGATCATGAGCGTTCCGATCAACAAGGTCCAGGCGTTGACCTGCAAGCGGTTGACGAGCGCTCTGGCATCGGGCCGGCTGAAGTATGCGGACGTCCGCCCCGGCCAACCTACGGTCAACCTCATAAAGATCGTGCAGGGGCGCTAAGCAGCCTTTCACGGACCAACGGTGGAGACGATCCGGGGCAAGGCCTTGCCGGCTCTTCCGGCCGACCTTGCCACGTTGGCGGCGGAAACTGTCGAAGCCTTCGAGCGCCTGGGCCCCGACCCGCACGGCTCCACCTACGGCTTCTTCGATGGCCATGGCTGGAACATGGCCTTCGACCATGGGGAGCGCCGGCTCAACGGCATCTATGATTTTGCCGATTCAGGCATTGGCCCGCTTCACCGTGAGTTCATCTATTCGAACTTCATTTCGCCGGATCTGACGGCGCGGATTGTCGAAACCTATGAAGAACTGACGGGTCGGGCCCTCGACCGCCGGCGCATCGCGGTGCTGACCGGCGTGCACCGGCTGTCGGAACTGGCCGAACTCGTTGACGATCCCGAGCATGCGCCGACGATGCTGCGCAGCGTCGAGACCTGGGCCGCGACCGTGGCGCGGGCAACCTGACCCGCGCCATAGTCGATCTCGTTAGGCGTCCTGGCTCGAATGGGCCCAATCCATGTAGAGATCGCGTGCCTTGGCGGCGACCGGTCCGGCCTGCAGGTCACGGTCGTCAAGGCGGGTGACCGGCAGGACCTTGGAATAGTTGCCGGAGGTGAAGATCTCATCGGCAGCCTCGAAATCGGCCATCGACAACGTCGCCTCGACAACCTCGAAACCGGCTTCGCGCAACAGCGTCATGACGCGGAAGCGGGTGATGCCGGCAAGGAAGGTGCGGTTGGCGGCCGGCGTGAACACGACGCCATCCTTGACCAGGAAGACGTTGGACGAGCCGGTTTCGGCGATGTTGCCGAGCATATCGCGCACCAGCGCATTGTCGAAGCCGCGCGACCGCGCCTCGGTCAGGATGCGGGCATTGTTGGGATAGAGGCAGCCGGCCTTGGCATCGGTCGGCATGGATTCGAGCGTCGGCCGGCGGAACGGCGACAGGGTCAGAGACGAGCCGCCATGGCCGTTACCCATCGGCGCCTCGAACAGGCAAAGCGCAAAGCGGGTCGATTCCGGATCGATGGCGACCATCCCGGCCGCACCATGCTCGGCCCAATACATCGGCTTGACGTAGAGCGCGGTCTGGCCGTCGAATTTCTTGGCGCCTTCCCAGGTCAAGGCCTCGATCTCTTCCGGCTTCACGGTCGGCTTCAGTCCGAGCGCCGTTGCCGAGCGGTTGACGCGCTGGCAATGCAGGTCGAGGTCCGGCGCGATGCCGTCGAAGAAGCGGGCGCCGTCGAACACGGTCGAGCCCAGCCACATGGCATGGGAGGTCGGGCCGATCAGCGGCGGATTGCCGGACAGCCATTCGCCGTCGACATAGGTCCAGGTCACTGAGCGGGGGGATGTATCGACGGCCATCTGCGTCTCCTTCACGTTTTGTCTTCCGTATCTTCCGCCATAGCTCGAAAAAGCAGCATGGGGGTGAATGGGTACATCAAAAAATGTCATGGCGTCCATTCTGGCACCGGAACGGCCTCTCGCGTAGTCTCTCTCGCAGGGCAAAGGGGCAGACGTGCACATCATCAGGCATCTTGATCAGGACGACGTGGAAATCTTCCGCCGCATACGGCTGGAGGCGCTGCAGCGCGAGCCGCAAGCCTTCGCTTCCACCGCGGCGGATTGGGCGCGGCTGTCGACGGCGGAATGGCAGGCAAGGCTCGCCGCAAACACCGTCTTCGTCGCGCTCGACGGGGGTGAGCCTGTCGGCATGATGGGACTCATGCGCCAGCGCTCCAGCCGGATGGCGCACCGTGCCACCATCATCATGGTCTATGTGCGCCGCGAGGCGCGCGGTTCCGGCGTGGCGCGCGAGCTTCTTGCACACCTGACCGACCATGCCCGCTCGACCGGCATCCGGATGTTGGAGCTCGTCGCCCGCGCCGACAACGAGACGGCCATCCGCTTCTACAGGCGCGAAGAGTTCCACGAAATCGGGCGCGTTCCAGGTGGCCTGCTCGACGGCGAGGAAGAGGTCGACGAAATTCTGATGGCGCGGCACATAGACGGTCGCGCCGCACCGGCCAGACATCGCAAGGAGTGCCCCGATGAAAGCCATGTACTACGACGCCTTTGAGAAGACGCCCGAGATTCGCACGTTTGCCGATCCGACGCCGACCGAAAACGGCGTGGTCGTCAAGGTCGAGGCGACGGGTCTGTGCCGCTCCGACTGGCATGGCTGGATGGGGCACGACGCCGACATTCGCCTGCCGCACGTGCCGGGCCACGAGCTCGCCGGCATCGTGACCGCCACCGGCCGCGGCGTGATGCGCTACAAGGTCGGCGACCGGGTGACGGTACCCTTCGTTTCCGGTTGCGGCCGCTGCGGCGAATGCCGTTCGGGCAACCAGCAGGTCTGCGAGGCGCAGTTCCAGCCGGGGTTCACCCATTGGGGCTCATTTGCCGAATATGTCGCACTCGATTTCGCCGACCAGAACCTGGTGCATCTGCCTGAGAACATGGACTTCAAGACTGCCGCCAGCCTCGGCTGCCGCTTTGCCACCTCGTTTCGCGCCGTCGCCGACCAGGCACGGGTCAAGGGCGGCGAATGGGTGGCGGTTCACGGCTGCGGCGGTGTCGGCCTTTCGGCGATCATGATTGCTGCTGCACTTGGCGCACATCCGATCGCGATCGACATTTCCGAAGAAAAACTCGCCTTCGCCAAGAAGCTCGGCGCCGTTGCCACGGTCAACGGCCGCGACACGGACGACGTCGCAGGTGCCGTGAAGGAGATCACCAGCGGCGGCGCCCATGTCTCGATCGACGCGCTCGGCCATCCCGTCACCTGCTTCAACTCGATCAAGAACCTGCGCCGGCGCGGCCGCCACGTGCAGGTGGGCCTGATGCTCGGCGACCATGCCACGCCGGAAATCCCAATGGCGCAGGTGATCGGCCACGAGCTCGAGATCTATGGCAGCCATGGCATGCAGGCTTGGCGATACGACGCCATGCTGTCGATGATCGCTGGCGGCAAGCTCAATCCGCAACAGTTGATCGGCCGCGAGATCTCGCTCGAGGAAGCGATCCCTGCCCTCGTTTCGATGGACCGCGCCACCGATCTCGGCATCAGCGTGATCACACGGTTCTGAAGGGGACATTCCAAAGCCTGTTTGCTTTTGGCTGCGGATGCGATTTTGCCCTTAAGTCAGAACCGGTTTCAGGGCAAAATCACCACAGGAAGAATCACGACGAGGTCCTGTCATGGCGCTAGCGGCAGCTGCCACCGGGGAAGAACTCTACAGCCCCGTTCTTAATGCCAATCCGGCCCATCCGAACGGATGGCCCATCCAGATGGTCATCAGTTCACAAACGGAGGCGCGGCACAATCGGGCGCTCTGGGCACCGACGCACCTGATCTCGATGCGGGCGCCGGCGAGCCGGCTGCTGTCGATGATCGAGCTGCCGCCCGAAAAGCACCTGGAACTCTATTTCGGCGACGCCACCGACCCCGATGCTCCTGACGCCGCCCGTCCGGACGCGATCGAGGCGGCCTTCAATTTTATCGACGGCTTGCCTGAGGATGCGCATCTGCTGGTGCACTGTCTGCGCGGCATCGGCCGCGCGACGGCACTGAGCCTCGGCATTCTTGCGCGGTACATGTCGCCCGAGGAAGCGGCCGCGGCGTTGCATGCCCTGCGGCCGGAAGCCAAGCCGAACCGGCATGTGGTCGGGCTTTGCGATGCGGCGCTCGGGCTCAAGGGAAAGCTTGCCAAACAGGCCCTCCGCTTCCCCGCAAAGGTCTGGAAACCAGGCAAAGGCTGACGCCTGGTGGCGCAATGCCGTTGTGCAACGCACAAATCTTTGACATGATCGCGCAAAAGAACGGTATTCGCGGCGTGCCAACACCGGCACAATGCGGTAAGCCTTTGTTTTCGGCCACGCTTTTACGGGGTATGACATTTTGTCCCGCTGTGTGGCCGGGGATGACAGACGGGAGGAAAGAATGTCCCACGCGGCCTATGTGTTCGATGCCTATGGCACGCTTTTCGACGTGCATGCGGCGGTTCGGCGCCATGCCGCCGAGATCGGTCCGGACGGACAGGCGTTCTCCGAACTCTGGCGCGCCAAGCAGCTCGAATATTCCTGGGTGCGCTCCTTGATGGGCGCCTATCAGGACTTCTGGCAACTGACCGAGCAATCGCTCGACTACGCATTTTCCCGCTTCCCTTCCGCCGACCGCAAGCTGAGGAAACCGCTGCTTGATGCCTATTGGACGCTCGATTGCTACCCGGAGGTTCCCGCCGTTCTGAAAGGGCTGAAGGAGCGCGGAGCGCGGCTCGCGATCCTTTCCAACGGTTCACCTGATATGCTGGCTGCAGCGGTGCACAATGCAGCGCTCGAGATCGTCATCGACGACGTCTTCTCCGTCGACACGGTGAAGACCTACAAGGCGGCACCAGCGGTCTATGATCTCGTCACCACGCGCTATCGGCTTTACCCGCATGCGGTTTCCTTCCAGTCGTCAAACCGCTGGGACATTGCAGGGGCGACGAAGTTCGGCTTCCGCACGGTCTGGATCAACCGGGCCGACATGCCTGACGAATATCGTGACCAGGGGCCGGCGTTGATCCTGCCTTCGCTCGAAAGTCTGCAATTCGGTATCTGAGGTTTTGTCTCAATGGCTTGGTCGGCGTCGCAATACCTGAAATTCGAAGACGAACGCACGCGGCCGGCACGCGATCTGCTGGCGCAGGTTCCGGACCTGCCCTCCGGTCCTGCCTTCGATCTTGGCTGCGGCCCGGGAAATTCGACCGAACTGATCCACCAGCGATTTGCGGACGCCTCCCTTTCCGGCCTCGACAGCGACGAAAACATGCTGCTGGCCGCCGCCAAGCGGTTGCCGGGCCTGACCTTCGAGAAGGCTGACCTGGCGACCTGGGTGCCGCCGAAGGGCGCGTCGCTATTCTTCGCCAATGCCGTCTTCCAGTGGCTGCCCGATCACCTCGACGTGCTGGAACGGCTGACCGCTTCGCTTGCGCCCGGCGGTACGCTGGCGGTGCAGATGCCCGACAATATCGACCAACCGACCCATCTGCTGATGGAAGAAACGGCCCGCAGCGCCGACTTCGCCGATGCCTTCGAGGGCCGGACGATCCGCCGCAATGCGTTGCCGGCACCGACTGTCTATGTCGAGCGTCTGTCGCGCCATGCGCCCCATATCGAGGTCTGGCACACGATCTACTATCACCGGCTGGCGAACACCAAAGCGATCGTCGAATGGGTCAAGGGCACGGGCCTGCGCCCCTATCTCGATGCGCTGCCGCCTGAGCGACGCGACGCCTTTGCTGCAGCCTATACCGACCGGATCCGTGACGCCTATCCGGCGATGAGCGACGGCCGGGTGCTGTTGCGCTTTCCCAGGTTCTTCGTCGTCGCCGTCAAGGCCGACTAAGACACACCATCCCGCGGGCCATGCATCAGATCCGTTCGGCCAGGAAGTCGATGAAGGCGCGGATGCGGGCCGCGAGATGTTCATGGCCGGCATAGACGGCGTAGACCGTTTCGATCTCGTCCGGCCGATAATCCTCCAGCAACGCAACCAGCCGTCCCGCGGCCAAGTCCGGCTCAGCGTGGAAGCGGCCGATACGGCCGATGCCGACACCGGCGAGACAAAGCTGCTGGACGATCGCGCCGCTCGAGACCTGCAGATTTCCGAAGACCGACAGAAGCTCGGCCGAAGTTTGGCCGGGGGCACGGAAGGCCCACTCGTCGACGCTGCGGCGGAAGTTGAAGCGAATGCAATTGTGATTTTCCAGGTCGGCAGGCGTCTGCGGCACGCCGTGTCTGGCCAGATAGGCCGGTGACGCGATCACCACCGGCCGGCTCTCCATCAGCTTGCGCGCCTTCAGCGACGAATCGCGCAAGGGGCCAGTGCGGATCGCCACGTCGGCCCGTTCGCCGACCACGTCGATCAGGCTGTCCGTCAGGGTCAGATCGAGGCGCACCTCCGGATAACGTTCGAGAAATTCCGGCGCGAGCGGCAGGATGTAGCGCTCGCCGAAGCCGACCGATGCGTTGATGCGCAGAAGCCCGCGGGGAGAGAGCCGGCCGCCGGCCGCAACCAGTTGCTCGGTCTCGGCGATCTCGGTCAGAATGCGTTGGGCGCGTTGCAGGTAGACTTCACCCTCCGGCGTTAATTGCAGGGACCGGGTCGAGCGCACCAGCAGGCGCGTGCCCAGCCGATCCTCGATCCGGGTGACCAGCTTGCTGACCGCAGATGGCGATAGCCTCAGCCGCCGGCCGGCGGCAGAAAAGCTGCGCGTTTCGCAGACGGCGACGAAGACCTCCATTTCACCGGCGCGGTTGTCCATCACTCACCTATGAATTCAGTTCACAGCCGTTTATCCGATTATACGGATTATCGCGCAAGCTCTCCACCCTCATATTCCCGTCGAACACATCAACACCAAAACGCCCGGTCCTCCCAGCCGGACGGGAAAAGGTCTTGTCATGCCCATTGCACTCTTCGCATTGACGATCGCGGCCTATGCGATCGGAACCACCGAGTTCGTCATCGTCGGCCTGCTGCCGACGGTTGCCGACGATCTCAACATCACCCTGCCGCTTGCCGGCCTCATCGTCAGCGTCTACGCGCTCGGCGTCACCTTCGGCGCACCGATCCTGACGGCGCTCACCGGCCGGATCGAGCGCAAGCCGCTGCTGGTCGGACTGATGGCGCTGTTCATCATCGGCAACGCCGCGGCGGCACTGGCGCCGAGCTACGAGCCTCTGCTCATTGCCCGCGTGATTTCCGCCTTCGCCCACGGCGTCTTCTTCTCCGTCGGCTCGACCATTGCCGCCGACCTCGTGCCCGAGGATCGCCGTGCCTCGGCGATTGCCATGATGTTCATGGGCCTGACGGTCGCCATCGTCACCGGCGTGCCGCTCGGCACCTGGATCGGCCAGACCTTCGGCTGGCGCGCCACATTCTGGGCTGTCACCGGGCTTGGAGTCATAGCGCTTGCCGCCATCGCCACGCTGCTGCCAAACACGCTGACCAAGGCGCCGCCGGCAAGGTTGATCGACCAGGTGCGCGTTCTCGGCTCTGGTCGGCTGCTGATCGTCTTCGCCATGACCGCGCTCGGCTATGGCGGTACCTTCGTCGCCTTCACCTTCCTGGCGCCGATCCTGCAGGAAATCACCGGCTTTTCCGAAGGCGCCGTCAGCCTGATCCTGGTGCTCTACGGCGTCGCGATCGCGATCGGCAACATCGCCGGCGGCAAGATCGCCAACCGCGATCCGGTGAAGGCGCTGGTTGGCCTCTTCCTTGCTCAAGCCGTCGTCCTTGTGCTCTTCACCTTCACGGCCACGTCGCAAGTCCTGACGCTGGTGACACTGGCAAGCCTCGGCTTCCTGTCGTTCGCCACCGTGCCCGGCCTGCAGCTCTACGTCGTGCAGCTTGCCAAGCAGCATCGGCCCGGCGCTGTCGACGTCGCCTCGGCGCTCAACATTGCCGCCTTCAACCTCGGTATCGCCATCGGCGCCTGGCTTGGCGGCGTCATCGTTGCCTCGTCGCTTGGCCTCGGCATGACGCCGGTCGTCGGTTCCGTTCTGGTCGTTGGCGCGCTGCTGCTGACGCTTCTGAGCGGCGCACTCGATCGCAAGGCAGAAACAGTCGCCCAGCCGGCTTGACCAAGCGGCCAACTGGCCCACCTATACCCTCGCCTCTTTCCCGCCCGGCCGATGGCCGGGCGTTCTGCAAAAACAAGGAGTTCCCACATGCATTCGGTCAATTCCAACGGCGCCAACATCCCGGCGCTCGGCTTCGGCACCTTTCGCATGCCCGGTGCCGACGTGCTGCGCGTGCTGCCGGAAGCGCTGAAGCTCGGCTTCCACCACGTCGATACCGCCCAGATCTACGGCAACGAGGCTGAAGTCGGCGAAGCCATCCACAAATCGGGTATCGCCCGCGCCGATATCTTCCTCACCACCAAGGTCTGGGTCGACAAATATGCCCATCGCGATTTTCTCGCCTCTGTCGACGAGAGCCTGATGAAGCTCAAGACGGATCACGTCGACCTGCTTCTCCTGCATTGGCCGGGTGGTAGCGACGTGCCGATGGCCGAGCGCATCGGCGCACTGAATGAAGTGCACAAGGCCGGCAAGGTCCGCCACATCGGCGTCAGCAACTTCAACACCGCCCAGATGGAAGAGGCGGTGAAACTCAGCGACGCGCCTGTTGCCACCAACCAGGTGGAATACCATCCCTATCTCGACCAGACGAAGGTGCTCGCCACGGCCCGCAAGCACGGCATGTCGATCACAGCCTACTACGCCATGGCCAACGGCAAGATCCCGAACGATCCGCTGCTGAAGGACATCGGTGCGCGCCACGGCAAGACCGCGGCGCAGGTGACGCTGCGCTGGCTGGTGCAGCAGAAGGATGTCATCACCCTGTCGAAGACAGCAACGATCGAGCGCCTGAAGGAAAACTTCGACATCTTCGACTTCGCGCTTGGTGACGGCGAGATGGCGGCGATCCATGGCCTCGCCCGTCCGGACGGCCGCATCGTCAGCCCCGAGGGTCTGTCGCCGGTGTGGGACAAGGCCGCCTGACAATAGTTGCCGATCCGCCGCCGGTCGAGTTCCAAACCGGCGGCGGATGATCTATGCAGATCCCCTGGGGAGATCGATGCCGATCTCCCCAGGGGACGCACTGTCGATGGGAGGGGCCGATGACGTCGAAAACCGTTGAGGTGGGCGACATCGCTCCGGATTGGCCGGCCATCATCGCCGTCGTGCTTGGCGTTACCGCCTTTTCCGTCGCGCAAGGGCTCACCTATCCCTTGATTTCGCTGTCGCTGGAAGGCCGCGGCGTCTCGGCCGCCACGATCGGTCTCAATGCCATGGGCTTTGCCGCCGGCCTTGCCGCGGCGACCCTGCTGCTCGGGCATCTGACGCGACTTGCCTCCGCAGACAAGCTGATCATCGCCAGCCTCTGCGGCTGTTCCCTCTGCCTCGCAACACTTGCGTCCACCTCCTCGCTTCCGGTCTGGTTCATCGCCCGCTTCGCGCTCGGCTTCTTCGTCAGTATGGTCTTCATGCTGGGCGAAGCCTGGCTCAACACCGCCTGCCCGGACCGGCTGCGCGGCCGGGTATCCGGCCTCTACGGCGCCGGCATGTGCGGCGGCTTTGCCGCCGGGCCGCTGGCGATCCCGCTTCTCGGCACCAGCGGCGGGCTCGGCTTTGCGTTGCTGGCGATCTATATCGCGCTCGTCGCCTTCCTCACCGGCCTTCTGACGATGGGCGCGCGGACGCGGCCGGAGCCATCTTCGACGCGCGATCTGTTCGCGTTCTTCCGGCACGCGCCGACCCTGATCCTGATGGTGCTGATGTTCGGCTTTGCCGATATTGCGGCGATCTCGGCGATGCCGGTCTATTTCGTCAAGTCCGGCCACAGTCAGGCCTTCGCGGCGTTGAGCGTGACGGTGCTTGCGGTGCCGACGGCACTGGCGCAGCCCTTCATTGGTGTCTTGCTCGACAAGTTGCCGCGTCGGCGGGTGGCGATTACTGCAGCCGCGGTGGCGGCAACCGGCTATCTCGCCATTCCGTTGGTGACGTCGGCACCGCTCTTGCTGGCGCTGTTCGCGCTGATCGGCGCTGCCAGCTTCGCCCTCTACACGGCAGCGCTGACCATGCTCGGCGAGCAATATCGCGGCAGCATGCTGGTGGCTGGCAGTGCCGCCTTTTCGCTGGCCTATGCTGCCGGCAGCGCGGCCGGATCGGGCGCCACCGGCTTTCTCATGGCGCTGATCAATCCCACTGCCGGTCCGCTCGGGGTCGGCATGGTACTGGTCATGTTCACGCTGATATTCGCCGTCGCCGGCAGGAGATAGGCGCGGCCGTCAGCGCCGACAAAGTCGGGTAAGCGCGTCGCCAAAAACACGCGCCGCCGGCCCGAGCGGCTCGTCGATCCGGTGCACGAGATAGGCCTCGGCGGCGACCTGGCTGTTGCGGCCGAGCGAGGCCGTAGGCAAGCGAACGAGCCGGCCCTCGGCGAGATCGCGCTCCACCTGCCACAGCGGCAACCGCCCCCAGCCGAGCCCCGCCAGGATCATCGCATGTTTGGTATCCTGGTTGCTGACTCGGCAGGTCTGCGGCGAAAGCACGCCGAAGTCGCGCCCCTCCGATCGCTGCGAGGGATCCGACTGGACGATCTGCAGATGGTCGGCGAGCTCCGGGCTGCCGAGCACGCCGTTGACGGCGTTCAGACCCAGCGGATGCTGCGCGGCCACCACCGCGATCAGCTGGACGTCCGTCAGCGCCTGCCGGCCGATCGCCGGATCGCGAAAATCTTCACCCACCATGATCCCGAGCGTGAAGCGTCGCTCGATCAGGCCATCGAGCGGGCCGCCGAGCGGCGAAACCGAAAGCCTGATGGCAACCGAGGGAAAGGCCACCCGCATTTCCTTCAGTGCAGCGCCGACGGTCACAATCGGAAACAGCGTATCGACGATCAGCGACAGTTCCAGCTCGATGCCCTCGCCGAGGCCGCGGGCGCGGGCACGCATGGCATCGACGCGCAACAGGATATCGCGCGCATTGGCAAGCAGAGCCTGGCCTTCGGGTGTCAGCACCGGCCGGTGGCCGGAGCGATCGAACAAGGAAACCCCGAGCCCGGCCTCGAGATTGGCGATGGCGTGGCTGACGGCAGACTGGACGCGGGACAGCCGGCAGCGCCGGAGCGAAAACTGCCGCTTTCGGCAACCACCACGAAAGTCCGCATCTGGTCCAGGGTCAAGGCGTCAATCATGATCGATTCCATAGATCAGTTTGATGCATTTTATATCACTTTTTCAGATCGATGAAAGCACCCATCCTGCCTGACATCAGCGGCCGCGAACGCTCCGCAGACCGAAGCAAGCGCAACAAGGGAACCGGAAATGACAAAGATCCTCGTGCTTTACTACTCCTCCTACGGTCACATCGAGACCATGGCCGCAGCCGTTGCGGAAGGCGCACGGGCCGCAGGCGCCAGCGTTGCGGTGAAACGGGTGCCGGAGATCGTACCGGAAGCCGTCGCCATCAATGCCGGCTACAAGCGCGACCAGGACGCACCCGCCGCAAGCGTTGCCGAACTGCCCGATTATGACGCGATCATCATCGGCACGCCGACGCGGTTCGGTAACATGGCCGCGCAGATGAAGAACTTCCTCGATCAGGCGGGCGGCATCTGGGCCAGGGATGCGCTGGTGGGAAAAATCGGCAGCGTCTTCACCTCGACCGGCAGCCAGCACGGCGGCCAGGAGTCGACGATCCTGGCAACACACACGGTGCTGCTGCATCTCGGCATGGTGATCGCCGGTCTGCCCTACAGCTTCAAGGGCCAGATGCGCATGGATGAGATCAGCGGCGGCTCGCCCTATGGCGCCTCGACGCTCGCCGACGACGGCAATGGCGGCGACCGGCAGCCAAGCACCAACGATCTGGAGGGTGCACGCTTCCAGGGCCGCCACGTCGCCGAACTGGCGCGGGCGCTGGTCGCCGGCCGGGCGCGTGTGGCGGAGGTGGCCTGATGTCGACGGTCGTCGCTTTCGTCCCGGAAAGGACCAGCTGGACCGCAGTAACGGCGGTCGTTGCCGCCGGCATGGTCGCCGCAATGCAGGTGGGCAAGGGGCTGATCGCCGGCCCCCTGCTGCAGGCCGATCTCGGGCTCGACCTGACCGCACTCGGCTGGCTTACCTCCGTCTTTGCGATCGTCGGCGTTGTCGGCGGCATGCCGGCCGGAGCCATGGTCGCGGCCATCGGCGACCGGCGCATGCTCGGCGTCGGCATGGGCATCCTCCTGCTCGGCATCATCACCGGTGCCGCGAGCCAGAACTTCACGCTGCTCATCCTGTCCCGCATCTTCGAGGGGTTCGGTTTCCTGCTCGTCGTCGTTGCCGGTCCGGCGATCCTCATGCGCATTGTCGGCTCCGGGCGGCGTGATCTGGTCTTTGCGGTCTGGAGCTGCTTCATGCCGGCGGGCATGGCAATCGCGATGCTCACGGGTCCTCTGTTTGCCTCCTGGCAGGCAATCTGGTGGATCAACGGCCTCGTCGCGCTCCTCAGCCTGTTGACGATCATTGCAGCGATATCGCCCTCGCAGAGCAGGCCCCGCCCATCCGCTGGCGGCTTCCACGCGGACGTGATCGCAACGGTGAAAAGCCGAGGGCCGGTGCTGCTCTTCGCCCTTTTCGCCCTCTACAGCCTTATGACGTTCACCCTGTCCAGCTTCCTGCCGATCCTGCTCGTCGCGCTTGGAACGGCTGGGGTGCTCAGTGCCCTCATCACGCTTTCCAACGTCATCGGCAATCTTGCCGCCGGCCACATGCTGTCCCGCGGCGTCGGCCGCAGTCGTCTGGTTATCACTGCAGCCACGCTGATGGGCGCTGCCGGCCTCTGGATCTTCCTTTCGCAGTCGGGTGACTTGCTGACGTTTACATCATGCGTGCTATTTTCGGCGATTGGCGGACTGATCCCTGCGACCTTGATATCGACCGTACCGATGCTGTCGCCAAGCCCGGCGCCCGCACCGATGGCGATGGGCCTCTTGATGCAAGGCAGCAATCTCGGGCAGCTCATCGGATCTGTTGCTGTCGGAACCGCGATCGAAGTTTACGGCTGGACTTCCGGTGCGGCCTTCATCGGCATCGGCGCACTCGCCTGCATCCTGCTGGCGACAACTCTTGATCGCGCCCTTCCTGTTAAGGAACAGAAGAAAGCGTGATGGAGCATCTGTTCGACACCCTCTACGGCGCCGGGGCGGAACGGCTCAGCTTCGCCCCCAATTTCACCGGTCGCGCCTTCGTACTTCGTCGCGATGCTGGCACCCTGCTCGTCTGCGCCTCGCGGCAATTGGCCGAAGAGGCCGAAGGCCTCGTTTCGGTGGGCGCGATCGCACGGTAGCACATCAACCACCATCACCAGGCGATGCCCTCCTGCGATTGGGCCTCAGACCACCTCGGCGCACCGCTGTTTGGACCCTGGAACGCCGGCAGATCCGGGCACATTGCCGAATGGCCGGTGGTTTTGCTGATCGCGAACTGCCTTCCGCGGATTTTGAAGTGATCCCCACACCTGGGCATACGGCGGGCTCGGCCTGCTTTCTCTGGGACGATGGCCAGCGTCGTGCCGAGCCTGGCAAAGGGACTGCCGCTTCATCAGACCGAGGTACGGGAAACGGAACGCCAGATCGATGCGATGACGCGGCGGCTGAAGCACGGTGCCGATGGTTAGAGCATTTCCAGGAAAAGTGCGAAGCGATTTTCCGTCAGGAAATCCGTAAAAAACAAAGAGATAGAGCGTTTCTGCGACTTCGTCCAAACCCGAAACGCTCTATCGTCGATCGAGGGTACGACACCAAGACAACAAAAAACCCACCGGCGCTGGCGCCGGTGGGTTTTCTTCAAGCAGAGCCGAAAGAGATCAGACGAACTGGCTGAGGCCCGGGACCGAGGCGACAACTTCGTCGACGACATCGGCGCCAGCCTTTTCCTTGGCGAAAGCAATGGTTTCCTTGGCGAGCGAGGTGATCTCGCCCATGCCGAGGCCCTGGCTCATCAGCTGCTGGCCGAGCGCCATGACACCGCCGCCGCCGATCGCCGACATCAGGCCGCCGAGCAGACCGCCGCCGCCCGTGCCTTCGCCGTTGTACTGTGCGATCAGGTCGGTTGCGCCCGGGATCGATTCGATCATCTGGGCGACCGGACCGTCAGCCGCTTCGCGCTGCAGGAAGCCGAGGATCATGCCGACAGCCTTTTCAGCCGTCGCAGGCTCTAGGCCGACATTCTCCGCTACGCGCGTGACCAGTTCATTCATGGATAACTCCTCGTTGAATTTTGACGTTGACGTCAAGGTAAATGATCGCTTCCGAAATAACAAGCGACGATGGATGGAATGCCGGGCAATCCACCAGCTTTCAAGCAGCTCTCCGCGCATCGCGTAGCGGCGCAATTCCGCGGCTCGGGGCAATCGTTTCACGGTCGTGACCGCTTGGCAATGCGACCGATCGGCCGCCACCAGCTCCGCTGGTTTCGGGTTGCGCGCCGCAATCACCTTGTTGCCGGGTGGAGCAGCACCGCCTATAACAGGAACGAGCCACATTTCGATGACGGGCCCGGCAGACATGCCGCGAACCGCCCGCTTTCATTGATGAAACGGAGATGAAGCCCACATGGTGGAAGAAGGCAAGCTCTTTATCGGCGCCAGCCGCAAGCCGGATGATACGATCAACAAAGGCGAATATCTCGAGCTGAAATTCGGCAACCGCCACGGGCTCATCACCGGCGCCACCGGCACCGGCAAGACCATTACCCTGCAGATCCTCGCCGAAGGATTTTCCAACGCCGGCGTTCCGGTGTTCTGCGCCGACGTCAAGGGCGACCTCTCGGGCATCGGTGCGATCGGCGAGGCCAAAGACTTCATCCTCAAGCGCGCCGAACAGATCGGCCTGCCGACCAACCCCTACGAGTTCCAGGAATTCCCGGTCATTTTCTGGGATCTCTACGGGGAAAAGGGCCACCGCGTCCGCACCACCATGTCGGAAATGGGTCCACTCCTCCTGTCGAGGCTGATGAATGCGACGGACGCTCAGGAAGGCGTGCTCAACATCGCCTTCAAGATCGCCGACCAGGGCGGCCTGCCGCTGCTCGATCTGAAGGATCTGCAGGCGCTGCTCAACTACATGGGCGAGAACGCCACCCAGCTTTCCAACCAGTTCGGCTTCATCTCCAAGGCCTCCGTCGGCTCGATCCAGCGCGAACTGCTAATCCTGGAACAGCAGGGCGCCGAACATTTCTTCGGCGAGCCGGCACTGAAGATCACCGACATCATGCGCACGACCAATGACGGGCGCGGCGCGATCTCGGTGCTTGCCGCCGACAAGCTGATGATGAACCCGCGCCTCTACGCGACCTTCCTGCTGTGGCTTTTGTCCGAGCTGTTCGAGGAGCTGCCTGAGGTCGGCGATCCCGAGAAGCCGAAGCTGGTGTTCTTCTTCGACGAGGCGCATCTGCTGTTCAACGATGCGCCGAAGGTGCTGACCGAGCGGGTCGAACAGGTCGTCCGCCTCATCCGCTCCAAGGGCGTCGGCGTCTATTTCGTGACGCAGAACCCGCTCGACGTGCCGGAAACGATCCTCGGCCAGCTTGGCAACCGCGTCCAGCATGCGCTGCGCGCCTATACGCCGCGCGACCAGAAGGCGGTGAAGACCGCCGCCGACACCTTCCGCCCGAACCCGGAGTTCGACTGCGCCACCGTCATCACCAATCTCGGCACCGGCGAGGCGCTGGTCTCGACGCTCGAAGGCAGGGGCGCGCCGTCGATGGTGGAGCGCACGCTGGTGCGCCCGCCGCAATCGCGTGTCGGCCCGCTGACGGCGGAAGAGCGGCAGAAGGTCATGGATGTCAGCCCCGTCCGTGGCCAGTACGACGAAGATTTCGACCGAGATTCGGCCTATGAAATGCTGACGGCGCGCGCCAAGAAGGTGGCGGAAGCGCAGCAGCAAGCCGAGCAGGCGCCGGTGGAAGCCGATACCGGCGGTGGCCGCTGGACGCTTCCGGGCTTCGGCGACGACGAGTCTGCGGCCCCGGCCGGAAAGCAGGCCCGTCCGCGCTCCTCCGGATATCAACGCGAAACCGTGGTGGAAGCGGCGATGAAATCGGTTGCCCGCACCGTTGCAACCCAGGTTGGCCGCGCATTGGTTCGCGGCATCCTTGGCAGCCTGAGCAGGCGCTAGAGTATTTCCAGGAAAGTGCGAAGCGGTTTTCCGTCAGGAGATACGGAAAGGCAGGAGCGAGGGCGTTTCCCCGGCTCCTCTAAAGCGGAAGCGCCGCAGCGCAACGGCGCGGACGCTGTCCGCCGCGGCGATAGAATAGACCATCTCTGCACGCCCTGATCCGCCGGATCAGGGCGTGCCTGCATCTTGAAAGGACATCCCATGGACGTGAAAGACTCGAACGGCGCCATCCTCAACGACGGCGACAACGTCACCCTGATCAAGGACCTGAAGGTCAAGGGCACCTCGACGACGCTGAAGCGCGGCACGGTGGTCAAGGGCATTCGCCTCACCGACAATCCTGACGAAGTCGAGTGCCGGGTCGAGAAGATCAAGGGCCTCGTGCTGCGCACCGAATTCCTGAAGAAGGCCTGATGCTGCTGCGCGCGGCAGGAAACGGGTAGCGCGCCCTCGCCGTCAATGACGCGCGAAGCTGAGCAGACAAACAATAAAGCCCGGCGGGAGCCGGGCTTTATTGTTTATTAGCGAAACGAGAGGCTTAGAGCGTTTCCGGTTTAAACGAAGCCGCAAACGCTCGGCCTCTTTGTTTCCAAGCATTTCCTGACGGAAAACCGCTTCGCACTTTCCTGCAAAGGCTCTAGGCGACCGTCAGCGTGACGTCGATATTGCCCTTGGTCGCATGGCTGTAGGGGCAAACGATATGCGCCTTCTGGACGAGATCTTCGAGAACCGCCTTGTCGACGCCCGGCGAAGTGATTTCGAGTGCAGCGTCGATGCCGAAGCCGGTGCCGTCTTCGCGCGGGCCGATGCCAACCGTGCCCGTCACGGTGGTGTCTTCCGGAAGCTTTACCTTCTCCTTGCCGGCGACGAATTTGAGCGCGCCGAGGAAGCAGGCGGAATAGCCGGCAGCGAAGAGCTGTTCGGGATTGGTGCCGCGGGCGCCGTCGCCGCCAAGTTCCTTCGGCACGGTCAACGTAACGTCGAGAACGCCATCGGCGCTCTTGGCCTGGCCGGCGCGGCCACCGGTTGCGGATGCAGTGGTACGATAGAGAATGGGCATTGGCGGGGTCTCCTTTGCGTTTCGTTGTCGAATGAGAATTACATACTGCAAAATTAAATTGTGCGCAAATTAATTTTGCAAATTGCATTTTCGGCCCAAATTTGCGACAATGCTGAGATGACGATCAAAGCGGCACAATTCGACATGCTCCCGGACGAAGCGCTGACGCTCGGTAAACAGCTCTGTTTCGCCGTCTATTCCGCTGCGCATGCCTTCAACCGCGCGTACAAGCCGCTCCTCGATCGTTTTGGCCTCACCTATCCGCAATATCTCGTGCTGCTGGCGCTCTGGCAACAGGACGGAATGACGGTCAAGCGTATCGGCGAAGAGATCGGGCTCGATTCGGGAACGTTGTCCCCGCTGCTGAAACGGCTAGAGGCGGCAGGTTATGTCGGTCGGCAACGCGATCCCGGCGACGAACGGCAGGTGATCGTCAGCCTGACGGAGAAGGGTCATGACCTCAAGACGGAGGCTTTCGGCATTCTCGCTGATATCGGCAAGGCGTCGGGCTGCAGCCTGGAGGAAGCCCGTGAAATCAGGGAAACCCTACATCAGCTGACGCGACGGCTCTCCTCCGGCGAGAGCGAAGTCTGATCGCGGGCGGCAACGTCGAAATTTCAAAACTTGAGAAACGTGCCGGGATCGTGGCTGTCGCGCCGATCTTGCGCAGCACAGAAACCGGGCGCGCAGGTCGAACGCCCGGACTGATCCAACCTGCGGCGCTGTAAGCGCAGCTCAGACGACGAGGATCGGCGCCTTGCCTCGCACGCGGTCATAGAGATCTATGACATCCTGATTGAGCATGCGCACGCAACCCGACGAAACGGCCTTGCCGATCGACTGCCATTCGGGCGAGCCATGCACGCGGTAGAGCGTGTCCTGCCCGTTCTGGAAGATGTAGAGCGCGCGGGCGCCCAGCGGGTTGTCGATACCAGGTGCCATGCCGCCATTGCTGGCGGAATACTTTGCCAGCTTCGGCTGGCGCGCGATCATCGAATCGGGCGGCGTCCAGCGTGGCCACTTCTTCTTCCACTGGATGACGCCGCGGCCCGACCAGGCAAAGCCCTCGCGACCGAGACCAACTCCGTAGCGCAATGCGCTGCCACCCGGCTGGATCAGATAGAGGAACCTGTCACCGGTATCGACGACGATCGTGCCCGGACGCTCGCCGAAGGGATCGCTGACCTCCTGGCGATAGAAGCGTGCATCGATCTGGCGATAAGGCACGGCCGGGATCTGATTGCCGCCATCGTCGACAGCGGCATAGATATCGCCGAAATAGGCGCTCTGCGGCGGCAGGCCCGTCGGCAACGGACCTCCATAGGCAGGGCCTTCCAGAATGACCTCGGCACGCGGATCGACCCAACGCCCTTCAAGAGCAGGATTGCGAAAGATCGGCGCAGTTTCCTGGCGGAAGCGATCGGTGTTCATCGAAGACGTGCAGCTCGCAAGGCCCGCGGAGGCGAGCGCAATACCGGACGTGCGGAGAAACTGGCGACGGGAGAAAATAACTGAAGAGGACATCGAACTCTGAAAGGCTTGAGTGCGCGACGAACTGGAGTGCTGCACGAAATTGATTAATGAAACGATTCGCGCAGACCCGCCCAATTTAAGAATGCTGGCATCTACGGCTGGAACGAGGCTTGTGTCGGTAAACGTCGGATCACGTTTCCGACAGCTTTTTCGGCGTTACGCCGGCGTGGCTCAAATGCCGTCGGCGTTCAAGCCGGGCTGGCGCAACAGCGCCTCAAAATCCGCTGATGCAAGCGGGCGGCTGAAAAAATAGCCCTGGATCTCGTCGCAACCGCTATGGCGCAGGAACTCCACCTGCGCCTGGGTTTCGACCCCTTCGGCGATCACCCGCAGCCCGAGATTTTGTGCGAGCGATATGATCGCCGCGGTGATGGCCCTGTCGTCGACATCACCAGGGATATCCTCGACGAAGGATCGGTCGATCTTCAGGCGACGGACGGGAAACCGCTTCAATGCGCTAAGGCTCGAATATCCCGTGCCGAAATCGTCGATCGCCAGATGCACGCCGATCGCCTTCAGTTCGTGCATGGTCGCCAATGCGCCCGGCACGTCCTGCATGATCAGGCTCTCGGTCAATTCCAGCTCGAGAAACCGCGGCTCCAGCCCGGTCTCGGCGAGAACGGCGGCGACATGCGCCGCCCAGTTTCGCTCGCGGAACTGGCGTGCGGAAACGTTGACGCTGACGATCAGCAACGGCCGCCCGGCCTCGTGCCACGCCTTGCACTGACGGCAGGCGGCGCGCAGCACCCAATCGCCGATCGGCACGATCAGTCCGGTCTCTTCGGCCAGCGGAATGAAATCGCCCGGCGAAATCATGCCACGCTCGGGATGCCGCCAGCGAAGCAGCGCTTCGGCGGCAAAGACCCGGCCGCTCTCGATATTCACTTGCGGCTGGAAATGCAGCAGGAATTCTTGCCCCGCGATCGCCTGGCGCAACTCCGCCTGCTTCAACAGCTTTTCGTGGGCCTTGTCGGCCATCTCCTCGGTGAAAACCTGCAGATTGTTGCGGCCGAGCTCCTTGGCGCGGTACATCGCCATGTCGGCATTGGCGAGCAGCTCGCCGACCGTCTTGCCCTGGTTGGGGAAACAGGCAACGCCCATGCTGCAGGATATCTGCAGGCTGCGGCCGTTGATCTGCATGGGCGCAGCAATAGCCGCCCGAATATCCTCAAGGCGTGCGAGCACGACATCGCGCTCGCAGGGCAGGCCGTTCAGAAGAAGGATGAATTCATCGCCACCGACGCGCACGACCATATCGGATTTGCGCACCGATGCGCGCATGCGCGTGGCGGTCACCTTGAGCAACTCGTCACCCGCCGCATGACCCAGCGTGTCGTTGACGAGCTTGAAGTTGTCGAGATCGAGGAAGGCGAGGACCGCCCATTGCCTCGTTCCGCGCAACGCTTCCAGGGCTTCGGCGACCTGCTCTTCGAACAGCGCCCGGTTCGGCAAACCGGTCAACGCATCGTGGTGAGCCATGAAGCTGATGCGGTCTTCGGCCTGCTTGCGCTCGATCGCGATGCCCGCCAGATGGGCTGCCATGGCGATCAGCTCCTTCTGGGGTTCGTCGGGAACGCACACGGTTTCCGAATAGAGGGCAAAGGTGCCGAGCACCTTCCGATCGCGAGAATGGATCGGTGTCGACCAGCAGGCATGGAAGCCGTAGGGCGTGACGACCTCCTTGCAATCCTCCCAGAGCGGGTCGCTATGAATATCCGCAACGATCACCTGCTCGCCGCGCCAGGCGGCCGTGCCGCAGGAGCCCGCTTTCGGGCCGATCTCGAGACCATGGATCAGGCCACAATAGGTTTCGTCCAGGCTCGGCGCGGCACCATGCAGCAGGTGACGGCCATCGGCCGATAGCAGCAGGATCGAGCCGCGGATCCGCGGCACCAGCGCCTCGATCAGCAGGATCAGTTCGCGGAAAAATTCTTCGAGCGGCCGGCCGTTGGCGATCATCTCCAGAAGATGCGCCTGGCCCTCCAGCAAACGTTCTGCCGCCTTGCGGTCGGAGATATCGCGTGACACGCCGACGATGCCGACGATCTTGCCGCGCTTGTTGCGCAACGGCACCTTGGACGTCATCAGCCAGCGATCGCGACCCTTGGTCACCATCGCACGCTCTTCGATGCCGAAGATCGGCTCTCCCGTCTCGATCACCCGGCGCTCGACAGTGGCGATGATCTCGGCCAGATGTGGCGGATGCAGGTCGAAATCGGTCTTGCCGATGATGTCGCGAAGCGATTCCAGTCCGTTGTCTTCGATAGTGACCTGGTTGGCGATGAGGAACCGGCCCTCGGTATCCTTGGCATAGATATAGTCGGGCACGTGGTTGATGATCGTTTCCAACCAGTAATGCCGGTCGGCAATGTCAGGGTCGGAAGGAAATATCCGGCTCATCTCATCGGCCAGACGATTGCTCGCATCGATCAGGCAGCGCGTATCCTCGTTGCCGCCCACATTGAGGGCCGCATAACGCGGATTGCGGGACGTGTTCTTCGCCAAGCAAGGCCTCCGGAAGCACAATGTCGAGATCGGTCTGACTTCCCCAACCAACGATAGGCGGCCAAAGGTTAGCCGTCCCTAAATAAGACAAGGAAAATCGTGCAGAGGTTGCATTTCGGTGCTCAATATAGCCGGAAAGATGGGGCGGCGCGAGCCGCCCCATGCCAAATCAGGACAGAACCCTGCGCAATGGCGGAACCAGCATCAGTGCCTGGTCCGCAACGATCATTACGATGATCGCAATGCCGGTCAGCGGAAAGGCCAGCCCGAACAGTAGCGCCAGCAACCACAATCCGGCATAGATACTACGCCGCGGCGGCATCGGCGGCACGCCGATGCGCCCGGCCGGGCGCCGTTTCCACCACATCACAACCGCCGAAACCGACACGAATATGATCGCCAGGCAGGTCGCAAGCATCAGCAGCTGGTTGAACAGCCCCATTCCTGGCCCTTGTGAACGTTGATGCTCCATTCGATCGCCTTGCCGAGTGGCGGGTACTGGCCAAAGGCGATGTCGACCAGCGGCTCGCCGGAATATTGATCGATGTGCATCGTGCGTTCGCGGGCGAGATCGGCGGGAAAAATCGCCGCGGTGTAGACACCGGTCTCGTCGGCGGGAATGGCCAGTTCATAGCCAGGCAGCATGCCGGCCTTGTCGGCAATCGCGACGGCCCTGTCGAGCCCGATGGACGGGACTGAGCCGCCGCCGGCCGCCGACATCGGGACCGGCGCGTTCTCCACCAGCCAGCCGGCCTTGGAGAGCACGTCGGTCGACACCTTCGTCGAGGTCGGGACATCGTCCCAGAGCCCGGCCGGGTAGCCCAGACCAGCCGCCGTCAGCTTGCCGTTGACGGTCGAGCCCCAGTAACCGGACCAGAGCAGACCGGAAAAGGCGAGAAAGACGATGAGCAGCGCCGAGGCGATGCCCGTGACCGCATGCATGTCGCGCCAGAACACCCGTCGCCCCGGTGTGCCGCGGACGGTGATCACACCGCCGGTCTGCTGCCGTGGCCACCAGAGATAAATGCCGGTGACGACGAGCAGCAGCGCAAAACCCGCGACAATCTCGATGATCGTTTCGACACGTTTGCCGAAAAAGTCGAGGCTGTGCAGGTCTTCGACCACCTGGTTGAACTCGTCGCTCGGGGCGACCATGTCGAGTATGCCGGCAGTATAGGGATCGACATAGACCATCAGGCGCCCTGCGCCTACGCCCACCGTCACGCGTGCCGACCGATCGGCACCGGCCGGCGTGCGATAGGCAACTGCCGTGCTGCCCGGCACCGCCTCGACGGCGTTGGCGACGATCGCCGAGGGCGGCAGCGGCGTCTCCCCCACCGCAACGATATTGCGATAGGCAAAGAACGTGTCGTCGATCTCGTCGTTGAAGAGATAGAGCCCGCCGGTCACGGCAAGGCTGATCATGAATGGAATGACCAGAAGGCCGGCGAAGAAGTGCCAGCGCCAGATCGCGCGGTAGAGCGAAATGCCGCGCTCGGCGACATCGGGCAGTCGCGCGGCGCCGGAAAGAGATGCAGTCGTCATAGGTGTCCCCCCGGGAAAAGCCCAGCGATGACCAGCTGGCGGCTTACCCTTGCTTGAAGTCTGGATGTGGTGGTTGCGCCAGCCGCTGGAGCGAACGCGTCGACCGAGAACCCCTCGTCGACAGTGCGCGTGCTGGCACTCAACCCTTCAGAGGCAGATCAGGCGGAAAACGGTGGGGGCGCGCGAGGCCCGGAGCCAGCCAGCAGCACCGGACGAGCGAGCAAAAGCTTGGCTGCTGGCGAAGAGAGCGCCAGGAACGTAGGCGCGGTCTTGGCGTGAAACGCCTGAGGCGTGGGCAGAAGCACCGGCGCGGCGAGACAGCAGGACTGGCATGCATGCGCTTTCGTGCCGCCCTTGCCATCCGGATCGTCATGGCCGGCCAGGCAGAGGTCGGGAAGCGAGCCGTCGGGCAGAACATAGGCTGCCATATCCGGTGCAGCCCGCATGGCGGCGCCCGCTGGCAGTTGCACCAGGGCGGAAACGATGAACACCAGCGCGCAGAAAATGCGCACTGCCGCGTCCATCCTCATCCACTCTCGCCGCGGTCGCGCCAATCAAGCCCCCATATCGATGCTGGGATTGCTAGTGTGCGAAGGTCTGAAAGACAAGCGGCCTTACCGCCGCACCGGTCGTTCAGCAAAAGATTTCATGCGAGATATCAACGCCCGCCGCTTCTTGCGCGGTCCGCGATTGCCTATGACAAGGGTATGCAAATGACAGGAGGAGACCGGACATGCTGACGATCTATGGCGTCTATCGCTCGCGCGCATCGCGCAATTACTGGATGGCGGGAGAACTCGGCATTCCCTTCAAATCCGTACCTGTTAAGCAGGCCTATAGGCTGGCCGATCCGCTGGCGGACGATGCGCCTGTTAACACCAAGTCGGCGGAGTTTCTCGCCGTCAATCCGATGGGCTTGATCCCGGCGATCGACGACGATGGCCTTGTGCTGACGGAATCGCTTGCCAACAATCTCTACCTCGCCCGCAAATATGGCGGGCCGCTTGCGCCCATCGACGTCCGGGAAGAAGGACTGATCGGCAATTGGACGATGTGGGCGGCCACCGAAGTCGAGCCGCACGCCGTTCGCATCATTCTCACCTACGATGCCGGCACCGAGAACACCGATGAGGGCAAAGCCAAGGTCAGCGCGGCTGTCACCGCATTGGGCAAGGCCTTTGCCTATCTCGAAAGCCATCTCGATGGCCGGGACCATATCGTCGGCGACCGCTTCACCGTCGCCGACCTCAACCTCGCGGAAGTGTTCCGCTACGCCATGAGCCAGACGGAACTGTTCGACGGGCATCCCAAGGTCAAGGCGTGGCTGGCGCGCTGCCAGTCTCGTCCGGCTTTCAAGGCGATGATGGAGGTTCGGTCAAAGGAAGCCGAATAGGCTTCTGCCATCGAACGCCACGCCGGCGAAGCGACATTAGTCACTCGCAGACGGTGGCTTGAAACGGGTGCGTGGCGCCTTGAGGTCGAGCAGTCGCATGCCCTCTTCGACCTCGTCGCGCACCCAACGTTTGAACGCCGTGGTGGCCTTGCTCTCCCGCCTTGAGGGCGAGCTGACGAAGTAGTGGCCGTAGCCGGTACGCGCGCGGATACCGTAGGGAACGACGAGACTGCCCTCGGTCACGGCGAAACCGGCAAGCGTCTGCCAGGCGAGCATCACGCCTTGGCCGGCAATCGCGGCATCGAGCACGAGCGATGCCTCGTTGAAGGTATGGCGCACGCCCAATTCGGCACCGGAAAGCCCGACCTCGCGCAGCCAGACCTCCCAGGTAAACATCGAATGGCCGTCGATAACCGCCGGCATCTTTAGAATATCTGCAGGCTCGCGCAGGTTTTCAGCCATCGCCGGCGAGCAGACCGGGAAAACCTCCTGCTCCAGCAACAGCTCCGATTTGACCCCCGGCCAGCGACCCTCACCAACACGAATTCCGACATCGACATCCGATGTATCGAGATTAACGAGCCTGGTCGTCGCGTCGATGCGCAGCCTGATATCAGGATGGCGCTCGGCGAAACGATTGAGCCGGTAGACCAGCCAGCGCGCGGCAAAGACCGGCGCGACCGAGATTGTCAGCACCGATTCGTCCCGCCGCCGCGCCGAGGCAACCGCCTCAGCCAACTCGCCGAAAGCATTGCTCAGCCGCGCCAGGAACAGCCGGCCGAAATCCGTGGCCACCAGCCCACGCGATGTGCGCTCGAACAGGATGCGGCCGAGCTGCGCCTCGGATTTGGCGATCTGCTGGCTGACCGCGCCGGGGGTCACCCCCAATTCCTCGGCTGCTGCTGCCAGCGAGCCAAGGCGACCGGCCGCCTCGACCGCACGCAAGCCGTTCAGGTGAATAGCATTCAATTCTTTCATATAGTTTTTCTAAACCTACCCTTTGGCAATCTCAATTGAAATCGTGGTCAAACAGGCAGATGCTCTGAAGCATCGAAAGGATGGCCCGCCATGCTGAAGATTTTCTCCCTGTTGAAACCGACCCGATCTCTTACCGACACCCGACAGGACGCCTCGCTCTCCTGGGCACGCGACCCATTGCAACATCCCGATCTCGAACGAATGGACGGGCGCGAACTCGGCGACCTGCCCTTCCCGGGCTGGCCCTGGCCGCGGACCGGCAATTGCGATTGCGCCTCGGCGGCCAGGCGATGAGCCACCCTCCGGCCGCGCATAATGGCCGCCCGAGCGAAGACCTCGACGGTCCTTTTGCCCGCGTCGTGACGCTGGCCGAAGCCTCTGGCCTGCCGGAGGTGTCGCTCGGCACCTCCTATGGCACGCCCGCTCTCTTGGTAAAAGGCAAGAGCTTTGCGCGCATGAAGGACGCCGACACCCTGGTGGTCATGTGCGCGCTCGAAGAAAAAGAAATGCTGCTGGAACTCGATCCGTCACTCTTCTTCGAAACCGATCACTACAAGGGATGGCCGGCGATGCTGGTGCGTCTTGGAGCGATCGACGACGCGAGCCTGACACAGAGGCTGATCGCCGCCTGGCGCGAGAAGGCGCCGCGGAAACTGTCAGCCGACTTTCCGGCCTAACTCGACATTCCTCGTCGCGTGGGCCTGGCGGATCACCGGGCCGTTACCCGACAAATACCTGCTATGCCACGCCGTTAGCTCCCTGCCTTTGAACCCAAGCCAGCCGGATCGCTCAATCGCCGACGGCATAAACGAGGCTGACAGTGCCGTCCGGGCGCGACTTCGCCTCGTTGAGCTGCAGGCGATGCCGTTGCGCGATCGTTGCAAACAGCGCCTTGCCCTCCCCCACCACCAGCGGATGGATCGTCAGGCGCAACTCATCGATCACGCCCCTGTCGAGCAGGCCGGAAACCGTCTGCGCGCCACCGACCACATAGATGGTCTTGCCCGACCGTTGCCGCAAAGCGTCAACATCCGCTGCGTCGCGCAGCACCGTCGTGTTCGCCCAGCGCACGCCGTCGAGCGTGTTGGACAGCACATAATGCGGCGTGTTCAGGGCGAAGTCGGCGTATTCGATTTCCTCTGGTGTCGGCAGGTTTCCGCTCAATTCGAGCGGGCTGTGCGGGTCGGCCTTGATCGCGCTCCAATATTGTTCGTAGCCCGAATACATGCCGCTTCCGAGCACGCAGGCATCGATTTCGGGCAAGAGATCAAAGGTATCCGACCAGGACTCGACCCAATCGGCATAGCCATCGGGACCATCGATCTTGCCATCGATGGACATTTGCATGCCGGCAACAACCTTGCGCATTTTCGTCTCCTCTTCGATGCTCTCATCAAGGACGAGCGGGACGCCCGCGTGCCGACAGGGTGCCTGAAATATCGTTGGAGACTGGTGCCGCGGTGCAGGCGGCGAAAAGGACGGCAGCGGGAAGATCGCCAATTTACATTGCTGGTCATGGCAAGGCACGGATGCGGGCGCTGACAACATCGCGCGCTCTTCCAATTTTCGTGTCCCGCCTGTACCGATGCTAAATCCTTGCCGCACAGGTACCCGTCGATGATCGTTCGCGACCGCCCCAGCCTCCCCAAGCTCTTCTTCATTCTGCGCGGCTCGGTCATCCAGCGGATCTTCCCGCAGGTGCTGTTCGTCTTTGCCCTGTCAGCCGGCGTCGTCTGGTCGCACCAGGCCTTCCCGACGATGGTGCCGAGCGTCAACAGCGGACCGTTCGCGCTTTTGGGCATCGCCCTTTCGGTGTTTCTCGGCTTTCGCAACAATGCCTGCTACGACCGCTGGTGGGAGGCCCGCAAGGATTGGGGGCAGCTGATTTTCGTCTCGCGTGACTTTGCCCGCCAGACACTGATCCTCGAAGCAGGTGACGCGGACGGCGCGCGGGCACGTTTGCTCAATCTGGTGATCATCTTTGCGCAGACGCTGGTCTGCCACCTGCGGCCGGGCAGCAAGCCCGACAAGGCGTTGCGGAGGCTGCCAGCGGATCTCCTGCCTACCTACAAGGCAAGCCGCAATGCCCCGGACCTGCTGCTGCGCGAGATCGGCGGCCTGCTTGCCAGCCTGCGTGCCACTGAGAGGATCAGCGACATTCAGTACATGATGCTGGACGGCACGGTCGGACGCATGTCGGCCGTGCTTGCCGCCTGCGAGCGCATCCGCAACACGCCGGTTCCCTTCGGCTACACGTTGCTTCTGCACCGCACCGCCTATCTCTTCTGCTTCCTCCTGCCCTTCGGATTTGCCGATGCGCTCGGGTGGGCGACGCCGTTCGTAACGGCACTCGTCGCCTACACCTTCTTCGGTCTCGACGCGCTTGGCGATGAACTGGAGGAGCCGTTCGGCACGCTGCCAAACGACCTGCCGATCGTGGCGCTTGCCGATACGATCGAGATCAATCTGCGCGAGGCGCTTGGAGAAACCGACCTGCCCGAATTGCCGCAACCGAAGGATTACATGTTGATGTAGCCGACAGATTTCCAAGGACCGCAGGCTTGTGGCAACACACGCCAGGATAGCCATGATAACTCATTGCAGCTTCCAGCTTTGTTTTCTATTTGCTATGCAGGGTGTCCTGAAAGCGAAGGTTTCGAATGCGGCTCAGCAAGGCATTGAACGGACTCATCGTAAGCCTCGGCCTTGTCGTTGTTCTCATGCTTGTGATGAACTTCAGGGTGGCCGAATTCGGCCGTGCCTCCAGCGCTGACAACCTTACGGTCGAGGAATGGCAGCAGAGGAAACGTGCTCTTCGCGAAGAACGCCACGCCTTTTCCCGTGCAGTGACCGGGTGCAGGCTTGGGATGGAAAAGCGAATTGCCGAAGGCCGGATCGCCAATGTCGACCTGGCGAAGCTGGGGTCCCATTTTGACGTGCGGCTGGCAGAGATTCCGGCAGCCTATTGCCGCCTGTTCGTCCGCGCCATTATCGACGATCAGATCAGCTACGGGGAATTCGTCGCCTGGGCAGACGAACCCCCGCTCGACCTGCCCGAGAGACTCGCTGGCCGTTAGCCCCGATCCTTAACCCTTCAGAACCGCGAGAACCCGGGCGACTGCCGGCCGCTGCGTCATGCGGTTGCGGTGGTCCAAAATCTTCGGGAAGCGTGTCGGGTCGACGCCATCCGGCTCGAGCCAGCCAGCGATCGTGAACAGGTAGGGGTCGGCGATCGAGTAGGTGTCGCCGGTGACGAAGGGACCGGCGAGCATCCTGGTTTCGATCAGCTCGAAACAATCCGTCATATTCGAAGCAACCTTGGCCCTCATCGCCTCATGCGCCGCCGGGTCGTCGGCCCAGCGCGAGCCACGCCGGCCGTGGGCATGGGCGACATGCACGGTCGAGCAGAGATAGCTCAGGAAGGATTGGATCCGTGCAAACTCGAAGGCATCGTCGAGCGGTGCCAGCTTCGCTTGCGGAGCGCTTTGGGCAATGTAGGTGAGGATCGCCGGGGTCTCGGTAATTGTGCCGCGATCGGTGACGAGCGCGGGGACACGCCCCTTCGGGTTGATCGCGAGATAGTCGGGCTTGGTCTGTTCCGCCTTGGAAAAATCGACCGGCGCGGCCGTGTAATCGATGCCAGTCTCTTCCAGCGCGATGTGCGAGGCCAGCGAGCAGGTTCCCGGGGTGTAGAACAATTTCAGCACGTTACTCTCCTTGCTAATCAAGGCGACCCTGGCGCCGCCTTCGGGCCGCAGAAGAAATGAAGTCTCCTCGGTTGACAAGCCGAACATGACTTCAATACAACGTGAACGTAACGTTATAACATATTTTCGGAGTCACTCATGAAGACCTTGATTTCCTCCCTGCTTGCCGCCGGTCTGCTGGCCACCGCAGCCACGCCGGCATTTGCGCATGGCGCCTGGATCGGCGAGCGCTGGGGCGACCTTGCGGTGATCTACGGCCACGGCCCCGCCGACGAAGCCTATGATCCGGCCAAGGTGAAATCCGTTTCTGCCCTCGGCGAGGATGGCACGGCATTGCCGGTCACCATCGAGCCGGCCGGCACCCATGCCCTGCTGAAGCTCGACGGCGAACCGGCCCTGCTCGCGCTCGAATTCGACAACGGCTACTGGAGCCAGGGTGCTGACGGCAAATGGGTGAACAAGCCGAAGAGCGAGGTACCAGGCGCCAAACAGGCGAGCCACTCGGTGAAATACAGTATCGCGCTTGTGCATGTGCATGGCGACATGCCGGCCTTCCCGGCCCAGCCACTGCAGATCGTGCCGCTCGACAATCCGATCGGGCTGAAGCCCGGCGAAAAATTTCGCGTCCGCCTGCTGCTTGATGGAAAGCCGCTCGAAGGCAAGGAAATCACCGTCGACTACGCCGGACTTCCGGAGCTCGTCTCCGAAAAAACGGACGCGAAGGGCGAAACCGAAGTGACGTTGCGCAATGCCGGCGTCAACATTCTCGCCGTCAGCCACGCAATTCCGCTCGAAGCGGATACCGCCGCCGACAAGAAGGGGCTGACGGCAACGCTGACCTTCGTCGCCGAGCCGCACGTGCACGAATAAGTCCACGCCTTTCCGGGTAGCCGGCGCAAGTGCGACAAGGCACGCGTCGCGGCATGCCCGGCACCAATCCGCAGCCCCGGCGAGCTATACCCGCCGGGGCTGCTGTCGCTCAGGCGACCTGCGCTTCGCTGCAGCCGGGCACATCTTCGAGGTTGTAATAGACCGGAATGCCGCGCTCCCGGGCAATGCGGACATCATTGTCCGCCCCCTTGCTGTCGCCCGGCAGACGCAGCACGGCATCGCAAAGCGCCAGCAGGCGCCCGGCGACGGGATGAAAGATCTCCTCGTAGAGGTCGTCACCGATGCTGGCGCCGCCGGCGGCATGCCAGACCGGCAGCGCCACCCACTCCCCGATAACAGGCACATGGCCCGCCCTGAAGAGGGCATAGGACGGTTCCTCCAGACGCTTCAAATTTTCCGCCATCTTGGCCGGATCGTCGCCCGTACCCGAGCGATAGGGACCCGCAATCAAGATCAACATGATTTTTTCCTTACTTTGCACGATACACCCAGATAACTCTGGAATATTCATGATATTTCGTGTAATATCGTGAAGAGTCAAGGAGCGAAATGATGCTGACCACACAGAGACGAGCGTTGATCTCGGCGCGGCTAAGCCGCGATGGCGAGATCGTCGCCAAGCGCCTGGCGGATGAATTGCAACTTTCCGAAGATACGATCCGCCGTGACCTCCGGGAAATGGCGGCCGAAGGGCTGCTGAAGCGGGTGCATGGCGGTGCGCTGCCGCTGACACCTGCCCTACCGGACTTTGCCACACGCCAGGAAATTGCTGGCAACGTCAAACGCCGGCTCGGACGCAAGGCAGCCGGGCTCGTCGCACCGAGGCAAACGATCTTTCTCGATGGCGGCACAAGCAACGCCGAAATCGCCAGAGCGCTTCCGCGCGAGATGCGGCTGACGATCATCACGCACAGCCCGACCATTGCGGCGGAGCTGGAGAGACATGAGGCGGATGTGATCCTTATCGGCGGCAGGCTTTACAAGCACTCCATGGTGGCAACGGGTGCGGCCGCCCTGGCGGCCATTACCGCTATCCGTGTCGACATCTTTTTCCTAGGCGTCACCGCGATCCATCCGGTTCATGGGTTTTCGACCGGCGATTACGAGGAGGCCGCCGTCAAGCGCGCCATTCTTGGCCAAGCCGCCGACACCTTCGTCATCGCGACAGCCGAAAAGTTCGATGCCGCTTCGCCGCACCACGTCGCCAACGCCGAAGACATTGCCGGCCTGATCGTGCCGGAAGATATGAACGATGATGCTCTCGGCCCCTATCGCGACAAGGGCATGGCGCTTCTGTCGGCGTGAGACGCGGAGTACTGGTCGCTACGGGGCGTGTGCAACAACGCGCGGCCGGGATTCCTGCGCGCGCGTCATTCCGATCGACATCAGGCGGCGAAGGCGTCCGTCACCCTGACGTCACCGACCGGGATGCCGTTCCAGTTCTTCATGGTGTGGTTGGCCTGCGCCATCAGTGCCGCGTGCACGTCAGGCTCGCCCCGAAAGAAGCGAGCAAGCGTAGCGGTGACCATCGCCTCGGCAGCACGGGTGGCACCATCCCCGCATTTGACGGCGATGGCGATGCCCTTTTCCGGGATCGCCGCGCAGAACACACCTTCGGCGCCGGTTTTCGCGAAGATCCGGCCCGGTGCCGTTTCCATCAGCCGCGTGCAGCCGCGCTTCGTGCCGGCGACGTAGAAAGGCTCGGCCATGCAGGCTTCGATCAGCCGCTTCGATGCGCGCGCGCGTTCGGGCGCGAGACCGACGCCAGTCGCCATTTTGGCAAAACCGTGCGCCAGCCCCTTCAGCGGCACCGCATAGGTCGGGATCGAGCAGCCGTCAACGCCGCAATTGTCGCGGCCGAGGATCGCGCCGGTGAGGTTTTCCATGGCGCCACGGATTTCCTGCTGCAGCGGGTGATCATAGCCGACATAGCCCTTCACTTCAGTGCCTGAATGGCAGCAGGCGCAGATGAAGCCGGAATGCTTGCCGGAGCAATTGTTGTGAAGCGCGCTCGGCGCCTCCATCGAGCGCGCCTGGCCGATCAGCGTCTTCTGGTCAGACGACCAGTGGGCGCCGCATTCGAGCGCCGACACGTCGCGGCCGGCAGCAGCCAGCATCTTCGTGGCAAGCGCGACATGCTCCGGCTCGCCCGAATGCGAGGAGCAGGCGAGCGCCAGTTCCTTGTTGCCGAAGCCGTAAGCGTCAGCAGCGCCGCTTTCCATCAACGGCAGCGCCTGCATTGCCTTGCAGGCCGATCGCGGGAACACGCCGCTCTCGGTATCGCCCAGCGAAAAGACCGTACGGCCTTCGCTATCGACAGCGATGACCAGGCCGCGGTGACGGCTTTCGACCAGATTGCCGCGCGTGACTTCGACGAGAACGGGATTCGACATGTCTTGCCCTCAAATTTCCTAGATTAGTGCATGCATTTAGCAGGAATCGGACAACAGGAAACCGGCGCTTTCATGAAATTCATCCGCAGGCTCGTCGCCGTCTTTCTGGTCATCTACCTTCTGCCGGCTCTAGCGTCGGCCGGATGGTGGTATATGAAGGAGCGACCGCAGAGTTGGCGCCATGCCGATTGGTCTTCGGCGGGCATCCTGCCGAAGCCGGCGCAAAGCCCGGATGCGGCGGTCTATATCTTCTCCGCCACGACGGGCGGCATGAAGGGAGCGGTCGCCAGCCACGCCTGGATCGTCACCAAGCAACAGGGCGCCCAGGCCTATAATCGCTACGACAAGGTCGGCTGGGGCAAGCCGATCCGCAGGAACGCCTATCAGGCGGACGCCCGTTGGTATTCGAACGAGCCGCGATTGGTTGCGACCGCCAGCGGCGTCGAGGCGAGCAGGCTGATCCCGAAGATCGAAGCGGCAATCGCTGCCTACCCCTATTCATCGGCCGGCGGCTACCGGATCTGGCCGGGGCCGAACTCAAACACCTTCGTTGCCCATGTGCTGCGCTCGGTCCCCGAACTCAATGCGGTGTTGCCGCCAGATGCTGTCGGGCGCGACAACCTGCCGGAGGGGAAACTGTTCCAGATCGACGCCGATAGCCGCGACCTGCATGCGACGCTCTATGGCCTCGCAGGCATTTCGGCGGGGGTGCGCAGCGGCCTGGAGCTGCATTTCTTCGGCCTCGTCGCCGGTTTCGACATTGCCAAACCGGGCATCAAGATCCCGGCGGTCGGGCGTTTCGGTATTTGACGACATCGCAGGCGCACGCGCACGCCGGCGCAGAATGCATCTGAAGATCGGGATGGGAAATTGCATGGCGGGCTAGAAATGGAAAAGGGCCGCGCGAGGCGACCCTTCCATGAGTTTTGGCCAAGTGGCTGGCCCGGGCTTAGGACCCGAAGGAAGGCGGGAATCAGGCCGAAGTTCGCCTCGACGTGTTCACCTCTCCCATGCCTGTCACGACGACCGAAATCTCATTAGACATTGGATCACCTTCCTTTCTGTTCGTTAGCGATAATTTCAAGGTAGGTGAATTTCCCGGGATTGCAAGGCCGACGAAGGTCGTAACTCAAGCTAGGTTATGATGCGTTTCGCATGGTCACGACGAACTTCGCGCGGTCATGACGAGGTTCGCATGGTCATGACGATCTTGCCGATGTGGTCGCCCTCTTCCATCATCCGGTGTCCGTCCGCCACCTGTTCGAATGGCAGCACCGCGTGGATGACCGGTGCGACGCTGCCCGCTTCGAGCAATGGCCAGGCGGTTGCCAGCAGGCCGTCGCGGATCGCCTGTTTCTCTGCCGCCGTTCGCGGGCGGAGCGCCGAACCCATGACATGCAGCCGCTTTGACAGGATCGGGGCGATGTTGGCGGCCTCGACCTTGGCGCCGCCGAGAAAGGCGATGATCGAGAGCCGGCCATCCTTGGCAAGCGTACCAATATTGCGGTCGAAATAGCGGCCGCCGACCATGTCGAGGATGACGTCTACGCCGCGACCGCCGGTTTCCTCCAGCACGACCGACTTGAAATCTTCGTCGCGATAGTTGATCGCCCGTTTCGCGCCGAGCGCCTCGCAGGCCCGGCACTTCTCAGTATTGCCGGCGGTGGCGAAGACCTCGGCGCCCAATGCTTTTGCCAGCTGGATTGCCGTCGTGCCGATACCGCTCGATCCGCCGTGGACGAGGATGGTTTCCCCCGCTTTCAGCTCGGCCATGCCGAAGACATTGGCCCAGACAGTGAAGAAAGTTTCCGGCAAGGCTGCCGCTTTCACCGCGTCATACCCTTTCGGCCAGGAAAGCGCCTGCGTCGCCGGCACGGCCGCATACTCGGCGTAACCACCGCCGTTCGCCAGGGCGCAGACCTTGTCGCCGATCGAAAAACCCTGCGCGCCCTCGCCGAGAGCCACCACTTCACCGGCAACCTCCAGCCCGAGAATGGGGCTCGCCCCGGGCGGCGGCGGATAGTCGCCCTTGCGCTGGAGCACATCAGGCCGGTTGATGCCTGCCGCTTCGACGCGCACCAGAATGTCGCCCGGCTTGAGCGTCGGCAATGGTCCCTTCGACAGCACCATATTTTCCGCCCCGCCCGGGGACGGAAGATCAACGAAGGTCATTTCAACTGGAAGGGACATGGCTCTACCTCAAGGACTCTCAAGCGTCATACCTAGCGCCGCCCATGCGTCGCGGAAAGGCCCGATGTCGATCCGGGTTGGCCGACCTCATCGCCGAGAAACGAGAGGATCAGCGCTGCGACATCGGCAGGACTCTCCCAATGCGGGTTGTGGCCATGGCCGTCGAGCGTGATGGAGCGCACGGAGGCGAAGGTCTCGGCAAGAACCTGCCGATGCCCGATGTCAAAAAGAGGATCCTGTGCTCCGGCGATGCACAGCACCGGCGCTCTGACATGAGTCGCGCGCGATTTGAGATCCGTCACCGCGAGCGCATCAAGGAGCGTTCGCCAAGTCGTCATCGGCATCGCTGCGGCTTCGCGGCGCAGATGCCTTAGGAACGCCGTGTCGACCGACCGACTGCAGGCATGCCAGCGGTCGAAGAAGGCATCGTCGGGACCAAGCGGGTCTTTGAGCCCGCGTATCGCCCGGGCGACCTCCGTCCCCGGACCAAAGTCCGGCTTGAGGCTTCCCGAGAGCAGGATCAATGCACGCACCGCCTCCCGGCGGCGCGCGGCAATATCGACAGCAATCATCGCTCCCATGGAATGACCAACAAGCACAAACTGGTGAATGGCCAGGCGATCGGCCAGACAATCGACATCGTGGGCGAGTTCGGCAATCGACATCCCTTCCCTGGGCATCGAACCGCCGTGTCCGCCGAGATCTGGAATGATCAGGCGATATCCGCCTAAGGATGGCGCGATCAGGGAAAAACTGCGGCTGGTATCGGAGTAGCCGTGCAAGAGAAGGAGAACCGGCCCCTGCCCGTGATCGACATAGGTGAACTGCTGGCCGCCGGGCAGTTCTATTCGCCGCTTGGCGGCCGCCCACGACTGCTGATCGATCACCATCAAAGACCGAGCGCGGCTTTGACCGCGGCCAGCCCCGGCTGCCCGTCATAGGTCGTTACGCCAGCGAGCCATGGTTCCAGACGCTGCGGTTCTTCCTTGATCGACTTAGCCCCTGCCTCATCGGGCGACAGGCCGTCATTCATCAGGTAGCCCATGCCGCGGTTCTCGAAATCGACGTCGAAAACCAGATTGTTCAACAGGCGGGCGACATTCGGGCACTCCTGAAGGTATCCCTTGCGTACCTGCGTCGACACCGTCGCCGCGCCAAAATTCGGACCGTAGAACTTGTCGCCACCCGTCAGGTACTTCATCGAAAATACAGTGTTCATCGGATGTGGCGCCCAGCCCTGGAATACGATGAAGGCCTTGTCACGAACCCGACGCGTCACCTCGGACAACATGCCCTGCTCGCTCGACTCGACCACTTCCCAGTCTGCCAGACCAAGATCTGGATCCTTGATGGCATCGAGCATCAGTTGATTGGAGCCAGGTTCGATGCCGTACATCTTCTTTTCGAACTTGTCGGAGAAGGGTTTCAAATCCGAGAAATCCTTGACGCCCGCTTCCCAGACGTAGTCGGGAACGGCAAAGGTGTATTTTGCCCCCTCAAGATTGGTTCGCACGGTCTCGACCGAACCGTCCTCCCGGTAAGGCTTGTAGTAGGCGACCATAGCCGGATCCCAGTAGCCGAGAAAGACGTCGAGATCCTTGCTGCGCAGGCTCGTATAGATGACGTCGATGCCGAGAAGCTTGCTTTCCGGCTCATATCCAAGCGCCTTCAGCAGGCTCAGCCCGACGCCGGTCGTAAAGGCCAAGTCATTCCAGCCGGGCTCCGCCAACCGCACGCTTTTGCATGCCTGCGGATCACCGGCAAAGCCGGAACTTGTGGCCGTCAACAGAGCAGCGGCAAATATCAGGCTCTTCAAATGCAGCATCGCGATCCTCACAATTGTCCGTCGGGACTTCAAATTGACCCACGGGTCAGCAATTGATCTTCCTGGAAAGATTGTCAATGTGAGAATCGCTTGGGAGAAACCGCATGCGATTGACGAAAATCAGTGAGATCAGGCGCCGCGAGCTGCGGCGGGCGGCCTTTGAGGTCCTGCAGAAAGAGGGAATGGCCGGGGCGACCCTGGAAAAGGTGGCGACGCATGCCGGCGCCTCGAAGGGCATCGTGCTGCATTATTTTGCCAGCAAGCAGGAACTGTTCGAGCATGCCATGCGCGAGGCGAACGCTTCCTTGAAAGAAGCGGTGGTCGAGAGGCTGCATCGCGCACGTACCCCGCTCGAGCGGATGGATGCGATCATTGAGGCCAATTTCGAGGAACGCTTCTTCCAGCCTTCCGTCTGCCACGCCTGGCTATCGCTTTGCGCCGAAGTGCCGCGCGAACCGCAATTGGCGCGGATTCAGAAGATCATTCACGCAAGGATGCGGTCGAACTTGCTGTCGGCGCTGACGCACATCCTGCCTGCGAACGAGTGCGAAGATGTGGCGCTTGCCATTACATCGTTGATCGACGGGCTGTGGCTGCGGCTCGGGCTGCAGTCTGAAGGGGGGCTGACACGCGACATGGCACTTGCGCAGATGCGCGACTACCTGGTCCATCGCCTGCCAAAAACCCAGGCGTAAATGGACGCAGCGGCACTCATTGCCGACTGCAACGTGTTTGCCCATCCACGCGTTAGACGCCGAGCGCCTCCAGAACGAGGCCGCTGGCGCTGGCCTTGGCACGAGACTTGATCTCGGCGATGCGGGCGCTGACGGCTTGGCCGTCCGAAAACACAAAACCTTCCGGCAATCCGAGAACGGCGATCGAACAGCGCATCAGCGGAAAATCCTTGGCCGTGCCATCGCGGCCATGACCGCTGATACGCCCCTCTGCCTGATGCTCCGGTAGATAGAGCTGGCGGACATCGGAGGCGAAATCGTCGAGTAGACGGTGAAGAACGACCTGCAGCTCATCGACGGTGCAACCGCTGATGCCGACGAAGAAATCGTCGCCGCCGACATGGCCGAGGAACTTTTCTTCGCCAATGAAATGCCGCCGCAGCAGGGCGGCGAAAAGCGAAATCGCCAGATCGCCCTTCTGAAAACCGTAGGTATCGTTGAACGGCTTGAAATCGTCAAAGTCGCAATAGCAGAAATAGCGCGGCTGATCGCCGTCGAGGATCGCGTCCTGAACGTAATCGCGGATGGCGCGATTGCCGGGCAATCCGGTCAGGGGGTTCTGCTCCTGCGCCGTCTTCAACTGCTTCTCGTTGATGATCTTCAACAGCGACGATGCCGACAGGATGCCTGCATAGCGCATATTCTCGGTCAGGATCACACAATCGCTGCCGTCCATGCCGGCGAAAATCTTCAGCATCTCGTCGGCCGGCGTATCGAGATCGGCGATCGGCGCCGGGCTTGCGAAATGCGAGATGCGGCGCTGGTAGAGCCGGTTCTTCAGCAGGTCGCGGCCGAAGGGATGATAGATCATCTCCTTGACGTGATATTCGTGCAGGATGCCGCGCGGTTCGCCGTTGGCGTTGAGCACCGGAAAGAACGCCTGACGGGGATTAAGCCGGAACAGATCGAACACGGATTCGAGTTCGTCGCTTTCGCGCACCGCCGGCAGCTGTTCGATCTGCTTGCGGATCAGAATGCTGTCGAGCGTCGCCGACGAGCGGTGACCGCCGCCATTCAAGGCCAAATGCGGATAGGCAGGCTGCAATTCGCTCAGGTGCGTCGTCGGCCGGGCGATGAAATAGCCCTGTACGAGGTCGCAGCCGAGATCGCGACAGGTCTGGAACTCCGCCTCGGTCTCGACGCCTTCGGCGATGACCCGGGTGCCGAGCACATGGGCGGTGTTGACGGTGTGGCGCACCAGGTGGCGCTTGCGCGCATCGGCGTCGATGCCGGAAATGAAATGCCGGTCGATCTTCACGTAATCGACGGGCTGATCGCAGAGCAGCTTGAGGCCATTGAAGCCGGCGCCGAAATCATCGATGGCCAGCTTGAATCCGGCCAGCCGCAGTTCGCGCACGAGCGCCGAGAAATCCGGCATCTTGCCGCTGTCGAAACGTTCGGACAGCTCGAAGCATAAGGACGACGGCGCGATGTTGGCGCGCTTCAGGTGATTGACGAGGCGCTCGACGATCGCGTTTTCGCCGCCGACCAGGCGGGAATCGAAATTCAGGAACAGCGTGCGGGTGGAAAATTCCGGCAATGTCGCGAAGCCTGCGACGGCACGACTGTTGACCATATGCTCGAGCGCCAGCAACTGGCCGGCCTCTTCCGCCTTGTCGAGCAATTCCAAGGGCGAGGCAAAGCCCAGCTTTTGAAAGCCGCGCATCAGTGACTCGTAGCCGAACACGGCACCGGTTGCCGCTTCGACGATCGGCTGGAATGCGCTTTCGATCACAAGCTTTGCAAGCGTTACGATCTGGTCGTCGCCGAACCGGCGAAGCGAGAGAATTTCGGCGGGGGCGGCGGACATGCCGGGCTCCAGAAGATTGAGAACGGACGATCGGACGGCCGCAGGATGGCGACCAACAGTCAACGAAGTCTTTCCCCAATATGAAGCTTTGATGAAAGCTATATGACAGCTCCGCCCACGCTGATCATTATCGAACTTTCTAATAAAATCAGTAGTTTCATCGAATTTTCCCGAACTGCGGAAAATTGGTCGCAACAGGTTCAGGTGATGCGATAACGAGTGCATGCCACGACCGAGAAAGATCGCGGCAAGCGCAAACATCGTGGTCCAGAGCAGTCACACTGCAAGCAGGATCAGTGCCATGCCGGACAGGGGCACCTGTAGCGCTACACCCGAGATGGCGATCAGCGCTGGGATGAGCGTCGTTACACGGGCGGCCCGCACGGTCGCCTTCCCAATACGCCAGCCAACAGGCACGCTCTGCTTACAATCCCACCCGAACACGGCAAAGGCGAGCGAGCCGTGCGCTAGCCTTTTGCCAACACCCCGAAGGCGATCAGCGACAGACCCTGCATCACCAGATCGACCGCCAGGAACAGGCCGAGGATCCAGAGGCTGTTGACCGGCCAGCCGGCGGCAATGATCAGACCGGCGGCGAGCGTGACCAGACCGCCGAGCGCGACCCATCCCCAGCCCTGGATCGGCCGCAGCTTGAAGCTGACCCAGATCCGGAAGCAACCGGCGACGACGAGTGCGATGGCCATCAGGAAAGTGAGGACGGAGGAGGCCAGCACCGGGTTGATGAAGGCAAAGAGCCCGGCAATGGCGTAGCAGGCGCCGCTCAGCACCCAATAGAGCACGCTGTTCCAACCCTTGACCTGAAAGGCATGGGCGAGATTGAACAGGCCGCCGACGAGCATGATCAGCCCGACATAATAGACCGAGGCCACCGTCGCCATCAGCAGATTGCCGAAGGCAAGGCCGCCACACATGATCAACAGCACGCCGAGCGCGACGAACCATCCCCATTTGCCGGCAACCGCCGCCTTGCCAGCCGGATCGAATGCATGGGTCATTTCAACCTCCAGTCCTTCTGATATCCAGAACTCTACCATCGGATTGAGCCGGATTTCTCCGAAAAAAGAAAGAGAAAACATCGCAAATTTTTATTGATTGATGAGTCAATCAAAAATAAACTGACCATCATCGAGGGAGAGACGGATGCCCAAGGTCGGGATGGAGCCTGTGCGCCGCAAGGCGCTGGTGGATGCGGCGCTGCGCGTGATCGGCGATCAGGGCACGCTCGCCGTCACCATGTCCGACATCGCCCGCCGTGCCGGTGTCTCCCCTTCCCTTGCCCATCACTATTTCGGCAGCAAGGAGCAATTGCTGATCGAGACCGTGCGCAGTCTTCTAAGGCAACTGCGCGACGATACGGTGACGGCGCTGAGTGCAGCGATTACACCGCGTGAGAAACTGAGCGCGTTGATCCGCGTTTCGTTCCAGGCAAGCCAGTTTGCGCCCGACACCATCGCCGCTTGGCTCGCCTTCTATTCCGAGGCGCAGCGCTCGGAAGACGTCCGCCGGTTCCTCGTCGTCTACGCCCGGCGGTTGCGCTCCAACCTGATGGCGAGCCTCAAGGCGCTTTGTCCCGTCGATGACGCGGAACGCATCGCGGAAGGCGCAGCTGCGATGATCGACGGGCTCTACATCCGCCAGAGTCTGCGCTCTGCGCCGATCGGCATCGAAGCCTCGATCGCGCTGACGGAAGACTACGTCACCTCGCTTCTCGACCAGCTCCACCGCCAAGGACGGGCCATATGACCGCCAGACCTAATATCCTGATCATTATGGTCGACCAGCTGAACGGAAAATTCTTTCCCGACGGTCCGGCGGAATTCCTGCATGCGCCGAACCTGAAGAGCCTCGCCGCCCGCTCCGCCCGCTTTCGCAACAACTACACCTCGTCGCCGCTTTGCGCGCCTGCCCGCGCCTCGTTCATGGCAGGCCAGCTGCCGAGCCGCACCCGGGTCTATGACAACGCCGCCGAATACCAGTCCTCGATCCCGACCTACGCACATCACCTGCGCCGCGCCGGCTACTACACGGCACTGTCCGGCAAGATGCATTTCGTCGGGCCTGATCAATTGCATGGTTTCGAGGAGCGGCTGACGACCGATATCTATCCCGCCGATTTCGGCTGGACGCCGGATTATCGCAAGCCGGGCGAGCGCATCGACTGGTGGTATCACAATCTCGGCTCCGTCACCGGCGCCGGCGCCGCCGAGATCACCAACCAGATGGAGTATGACGACGAGGTCGCCTTTCTCGCCAACCAGAAGCTCTACCAGCTGTCGCGCGAAAACGACGACGCGGGCCGCCGCCCCTGGTGCCTGACCGTCTCCTTCACCCACCCGCACGACCCCTATGTCGCACGAAAGAAATTCTGGGATCTCTACGAGGATTGCGAGCATCTTCTGCCAGAGGTCGGCATGCTGCCGGAGGAGGACCAGGATCCGCACTCGAAGCGGATCATGCATTCCTGCGACTACGTCAATTTCGACTTGACCGAGGACAATATCCGCCGCTCGCGCCGCGCCTATTTCGCCAATATTTCCTATCTCGACCAAAAGGTCGGCGAACTTGTCGACACGCTGACGCGCACCCGGATGCTCGACAACACTCTGATCCTGTTCTGCTCCGACCATGGCGACATGCTGGGCGAGCGCGGCCTGTGGTTCAAGATGAACTTCTTCGAAGGCTCGGCGCGCGTGCCCCTGATGGCGGCCGGACCCGCCGTTGCGCCCGGCCTGCACCTGACGCCGACGTCGAACCTCGACGTAACCCCGACGCTTTGCGACCTCGCCGGCATCTCGATGGACGAGGTGAAGCCCTGGACTGATGGCATCAGCCTCGTGCCTGTCATCAATGGCGAGGAGCGCACCGAGCCGGTGCTCATGGAGTATGCTGCGGAAGCGTCCCACGCGCCGCTGGTCGCCATTCGCAAGGGCAAATGGAAATATATCCACTGCGCGCTCGACCCGGATCAGCTCTATGATCTCGAAGCCGATCCGCTGGAGCTGAAGAACCTCGCGGCAAACCCGGAGACACCGGTGCAGGCGGCAACGCTGAATGCGTTTCGCGACATGTGCGCCGCCCACTGGGACATGGAGGCCTTCGATGGCGCCGTGCGCGAGAGCCAGGCCCGGCGCTGGGTGGTCTACGAGGCACTGAGGAACGGCGCCTATTATCCGTGGGACCATCAGCCGCTGCAAAAAGCATCCGAGCGCTACATGCGCAACCACATGAACCTCGACAATCTCGAGGAATCCAAACGCTATCCGCGGGGAGAATGACATGAGAGCCCAACCGCAAGCCTCGCACTTCATCGATGGCGAGTATGTCGAGGACATTGCCGGCACCGTCTTCGAGAGCATCTATCCCGCAACCGGCGAGGTGATCGCCCGGCTGCATGCGGCAACGCCCGCGATCGTCGAAAAGGCGATTGCCGCTGCCAAGCGCGCGCAACCGGAATGGGCGGCCATGAGCCCGACTGCCCGCGGCCGCATCTTGAAGCGCGCCGCCGAGATCATGCGCGAGCGCAACCGCGAGCTTTCCGAGCTCGAAACGCTCGACACCGGCAAGCCGATCCAGGAGACGATCGTCGCCGACCCGACATCGGGCGCCGACTCGTTCGAATTCTTCGGCGGCGTCATCGCCACAGCGCTCAACGGCGACTACATTCCGCTCGGCGGCGATTTCGCCTATACCAAGCGTGTGCCGCTCGGCGTCTGCGTCGGCATCGGCGCCTGGAATTATCCGCAGCAGATCGCCTGCTGGAAGGGTGCGCCGGCGCTTGCCGCCGGCAACGCCATGGTCTTCAAGCCATCGGAGAATACCCCACTCGGCGCCCTCAAGATCGCCGAGATCCTGATCGAGGCGGGCCTTCCCAAGGGCCTCTACAACGTCATCCAGGGCGATCGGACGACCGGTCCGCTGCTCGTCAACCACCCCGATGTCGCCAAGGTATCGCTCACCGGCTCGGTGCCGACGGGCCGCAAGGTGTATGAGGCGGCAGCTGCCGGTCTTCGCCACGTAACGATGGAGCTCGGCGGCAAGTCGCCGCTGATCGTCTTCGACGATGCCGATCTCGAAAGCGCCATCGGCGGCGCCATGCTCGGCAACTTCTATTCCACCGGCCAGGTCTGCTCGAACGGCACCCGCGTCTTCGTCCAGAAGGGCATCAAGGATGCGTTCCTCGATCGCCTCAAGGCGCGCACTGAAGCGATCGTCATCGGCGACCCGATGGACGAAGCCACCCAGCTCGGGCCGATGGTGTCGGGCGCGCAACGCGACAAGGTCTTCTCCTATATCGAAAAGGGCAAAGCCGAGGGCGCGCGTCTGGTCACCGGCGGCGGCATTCCGAATGCGGTCAGTGCCGACGGCACCTATATCCAGCCGACCGTCTTTGCCGACGTCACCGACGACATGACCATCGCGCGCGAAGAGATCTTCGGCCCTGTGATGTGCGTTCTCGACTTCGAAAGCGAGGCTGATGTCGTCGCGCGCGCCAATGCCACCGAATTCGGCCTGTCGGCCGGCGTCTTCACCGCCGACATCACCCGCGCCCACCGCGTCGTCGACCAACTCGAAGCCGGCACGCTCTGGATCAACACCTACAATCTCTGCCCGGTCGAGATCCCCTTCGGCGGCTCCAAGCAATCCGGTTTCGGGCGCGAGAATTCCGTGGCGGCGCTCAACCATTACAGCGAGTTGAAGACCGTCTACGTCGGCATGAGCCCGGTGCAGGCGCCGTATTGAGGTTCAAGCGGCCTTCCTCGGGACGCATCTGATTCGCTCCCTCATCCTCGGGTGAGCGAAGCGAGTTCCGGGGATCCAGCAGCGCCACGTCGGTGGCGCGAAAGACTCCCTCAAGCGACAGACGTCGCTTGGCTGGATTCCTGTGACAAGCACAGGAATGAGGGGACAGAGGTAGAGGCACGGTACCGGCCGGTTTAGAGACGCAGAAGAAAGAGCACGATCATGCAGGCAGACTACATCATCATCGGCTCCGGCTCGGCCGGTTCGGCGCTCGCCTACCGCCTCTCGCAGGACGGCAAGCATTCCGTAATCGTGCTCGAATATGGCGGTTCGGACATCGGGCCGTTCATCCAGATGCCGGCAGCACTTGCCTGGCCGATGAGCATGGACCGCTACAACTGGGGCTATCATTCCGAACCCGAGCCGAACCTCAACAACCGGCGCATCACCGCGCCGCGCGGCAAGGTCATCGGCGGCTCCTCCTCGATCAACGGCCTTGTCTACGTGCGCGGCCATGCCGAGGATTTCAATCGCTGGGAGGACCTGGGCGCACGTGGCTGGGCCTATGCCGACGTGCTTCCCTACTTCAAGCGCATGGAGCATTCGCACGGAGGCGAGGTCGGCTGGCGCGGGACCGACGGGCCGTTGCACGTCAAGCGCGGGCCGGTGACCAACCCACTGTTCCATGCCTTCATTGAAGCGGGCGAGCAGGCGGGCTTCGAGCTTACCAACGACTACAACGGCTCCAAGCAGGAAGGCTTCGGCCTGATGGAGCAGACCGTCTGGCAGGGGCGCCGCTGGTCCGCCGCCAACGCCTATCTCCGCCCGGCTCTGAAGCGGCCCAACGTTTCGCTCATGCGCTGTTTTGCCCGCAAGGTGGTGATCGAGAACCGCCGGGCGACCGGCGTCGAGATCGAGCGCGGCGGCAAGATCGAGATCGTCAAGGCGAACCGCGAGGTGATCGTCTCCGCCTCCTCCTTCAACTCGCCGAAGCTGCTGATGCTGTCCGGCATCGGCCCGGCACAGCACCTGAAGGACATGGGCATAGAGGTCAAGGTCGATCGACCCGGTGTCGGCGCCAACCTTCAGGACCATATGGAGTTCTATTTCCAGCAGGTCTCGACCAAACCGGTCTCGCTCTATTCCTGGCTGCCGTGGTTCTGGCAGGGGGTCGCCGGAGCACAATGGTTGCTCTCCAAAGGTGGGCTCGGCGCCTCCAACCAATTCGAGGCCTGCGCCTTCCTGCGTTCGGCGCCGGGCGTCAAGCAGCCCGATATCCAGTATCACTTCCTGCCGGTCGCGATCAGCTATGACGGCAAGGCGGCGGCCAAGAGCCACGGCTTCCAGGTGCATGTGGGCTACAACCTGTCGAAGTCGCGCGGCAACGTCACCCTGCGATCCTCCGATCCGATGGCCGACCCGGTGATCCGCTTCAACTATATGAGCCACCCGGAGGATTGGGAGAAGTTCCGCCACTGCGTGCGCCTCACCCGCGAGATCTTCGGCCAGCGGGCCTTCGACCAGTATCGCGGGCCGGAGATCCAGCCGGGCGAGAAGGTGCAGACGGACGATGAGATCGACGCCTTCCTGCGCGAACACCTGGAAAGCGCCTACCACCCCTGCGGCACCTGCCGGATGGGTGCCAAGGACGACCCAATGGCCGTGGTCGACCCGGAGACGCGGGTGATCGGCGTCGATGGTTTGCGCGTCGCGGACTCCTCGATCTTCCCGCACGTGACCTATGGCAATCTCAACAGCCCCTCGATCATGACCGGCGAAAAGGCAGCCGACCATATCCTCGGCAAGCAACCGCTTGCCCGGTCCAATCAGGAGCCCTGGATCAATCCGCGCTGGGCCGTCAGCGACAGATAGGATCGCCTGCGCCACGAGGCACGTTTTCCCCGGCATTCGACTGCCGCAACGTCTGCGGCATGTCACATTCATTGACGCTATCTCGTCCTGTCTTCTCAAGTGCCCGAGATGAAGGAGACGAACATGACAGCGAAGCTCGATCCGCTTGTCGCAACCGCTGCGGCAATGCCATCATGGCTCCGCCTGCGCGCTGGCCATTGCTTGACCGCCTGCACCGCACGGCAGTGGGGGATGTGATGACCGAGATGACCGACGAAGACGTCAAAACGAGCTTCGACCCGCTGCGTCCGCGACTGATCCGCATTGCCTATCGGATGCTGGGTTCGGTCAGCGAGGCCGAGGACATCGTCCAGGAGGCATTCCTGCGCTGGCTGGACACCGACCGTGTGACCGTCAAGGAACCATCGGCGTTTCTGCGCCGGATCGTGACGCGCCTTTGCCTCGATCAGTTGAAGTCGGCACGACGGCGGCGCGAAACCTATCTCGGGCCGTGGCTGCCGGAACCGATCGTCGAGGAGAGCGACGACCTCGACGACATCACCCTGCCGCTGATGATGGCGCTGGAGCGTCTGTCGCCGCTCGAACGGGCTGCCTTCCTGCTGCACGATGTCTTCGGCGTCAGCTTCGATGAAATTGGCGAGACGATCGGCCGCAAGCCGGCGGCCTGCCGCCAGCTCGCCAGCCGCGCCCGCGTCAATATCCGCAATGCCCGACGCCGCTTTGCGATGCCACGGGAACAGGGCCTGGAAATCGCCTCCGCCTTCTTCGCGGCGTCGCGTGGCGGCGACATGCAGCAGCTTCGTTCGCTGCTTGCGACCGAGGCGATCGTCTATGCCGATGGTGGCGGTAAGACGGTGGCACCAAGACGGCCGATCGTCGGCCTAGACAAGGTGATGAAGCTGCACGCCTCGCTGGCGCTGATCTTTGCCCAGACGATGTCGCGGCTGGTGCGTTACGATTTCATCAATGGGCTGCCCGGTTTCATCACCATCGAAGACGGAGAGATCCTGCAGACCACTGCCCTTGAGATCGAGCAGGATCGGATCACCGCCATCTACGTCACCCGCAATCCGGAGAAGCTCAAACATCTCCCGGAAACACTGCGACATTTCGGTGGCCATGCCGTTCACTGAACGGCGGGTGGCCGCGCCCTAAAAATCGTTGGAGCCGACAGCTCCGTCAACCGACCCTGACCAACGCTTCAGCAAACCTGGCACGCGCCGACGGCGCGCGCCTTCGCTCGCGCGACAAATCCACCACCAAAACCAAAGGAGACCGAACCATGAGCAACATATGCATCGCCGTCATCTACCACAGCGGCTACGGACACACGGCACGGCAGGCTGACGCTGTCAAAACCGGTATCGAGCGGGTCGACGGCGCGCAGTGCCTGCTCTTGACCGTTGAAGACACACCGGCGCGCTGGAGCGATCTGCTCTCGGCCGAGGCGATCATCTTCGGCACGCCAACCTATGTCGGAGGCCCGTCGGCCGCGTTCAAGTCTTTTCAGGAAGCGAGTTCCAACGCTGTAATGGCCAAAGGCTATCTCTGGAAAGACAAGATCGCCGCCGGCTTCACCAATTCGGGAACCGCTTCCGGCGACAAGCTCGCGACGCTGATGCAGCTCGCACTCTTTGCTGCCCAGCACGGCATGCACTGGATCAACCTCGATCTGCCGCCTTCCAACCACTCGACCACCGGATCACCTGATGATCTCAACCGGTTGGGCTTTTGGCTGGGCGCCGGCGCCCAGTCGAATGTCGACCAGGGGGCCGATCTCGCGCCGCCGGCATCCGATCTCGCCACAGCACGGCATCTCGGCCAACGCGTCGCCGAGGCCACGTTGCAGTTCGTGCGTGGCAGAACGGTCGAGCGGGAGCCGGTCGTCCCCGCGTGGAGAACGGCAAACGAGCGATAGGATCGGCGTCAGAGAAAGCCGATCCAGCGCCCAGCCAGAAGTGCTGCCGGCCACACCGTCAGCGAGACGGCTGCGGATACGCGAAGACGCCATGAGACCGGGCCGCCATTTACGGCGGCCCGCCAGGCGCCGCCAAGATGCACAGTCATAGCATTGGCGGCGCCAACCCCGAGCAGACCGATCTTTGCGAGGAAGGCAGCATTCGCGGCATAAGCCGCCGGCCGAACGCTAAAGAGGCAGAAACCGGTCACGATCGCCAGACCCAGACCGACCGCGGCAGCGCGCGACAGAAACGGCCCGAGCCCTTCCAGCGAAGTGTTCCCGAAGAAACCGAGCAGTCGCAGGTCCAGAGGCACGATCGCGCCGATCAAAAGCGCGATCGCCAAGATATGGGCCGCGTTGACGACGAGATAGAGGATCGCGGATCGACGCATCGCTGACGCCAGCGGCCAGGCGGCAATCCAATCGAGCAGTTCCGCCGCGCTCATCCACCGGTCCGGATGCGGTCCGGATAGATGTCGAAGCTCTTGCCGGCAACGGTGACGCGGACTGCCTTCAGGCGCTTCTCGTTCGGATCGAGCGAGCGATTGCCCAGAACCACGATCTGATCGCCGACTTTGGCGACACCTTCGACGAAGCCGGACCGTTCCGTCTGTCTGGGATTGCCCAGTTCGACGCGCCAGAGCCCGTCCTTTTCAGTCTCGACCTGAAGCGTCGGATGTGGCGGCGCCATCGAGATTTCACGGATCGTGCCGGCAAGTTCGATCTGGTCCGCCTCTGCCCAGGACCAGCCGTGATGAGCGTAGGCGCCAGTGACCAGAAGCAACGTCACGATGCTTCCGGCGAGAACGCGGCCAGGAAAGGACCTCATCATCTCCCACTCCTCAATTTGCCTCGGAACCCGCAAGATTGAACCTGAAGCGACGGATGGGAAAGCATCTGCCGTTCAACATATCTTGAGCGGTCCGGCCTTGAGGCAAGCGCTACGTCGTCGTTGCTAGGCCCGCGCATCCGTGCTCGGCCGCCGACTTGCGGCTGCTTTTCGCAATCCGGAAGCCGAGCAGGAGAAGGCCTGAGTAGAGTTCTGACCGGCACCGTTGACCGATCGCCCGTTGAAGCGCGGACCGAAGGGGCCGCGCTTCTTCATGTAACGGCCGGGCCAAGGACGCGAAAGGAAGTATAAAGTCTAGTAAATTACTAGCTTATCTTGCGTTTTTCGCTGCTTTTCGATCTGAGAGGCAGATTTGCTCCAAACGCCCAGCATTAGAAACCGCTATTTCTGTCCCTCGCCACACCCGGCTGCGATATTCCTGACAAGTTGGAACAGGACGCAGCCATGACCACGTCACCCCTCGACGCCACCGCGAAAGCTCTGAACCAAGCGCTTGAAGTCCTGGATCTCGCAGGACGTCTCGCGCTCGTTGCCGGCCTTGAAGGCCGTGCCGTCTTTACCACGTCGCTCGGTATCGAAGATCAGGTGATCACGGCCGTCATCGGCGAGAACCAGCTGGCGGTCGATGTCGCCACGCTGCAGACCGGCCGCCTCTTCAACGAGACGGTGGCGCTGATCGACAAGACCGAAGAGACCTATGGCATCCTGATCAAGCGTTTTCATCCGGAAAAGGCAGACGTCGACGCCTATGCCGCGCAATATGGTGCCAACGGCTTTTATGACAGCGTCGAAGCCAGGCATGCCTGTTGTGACGCGCGCAAGCTGAAGCCGCTTGCACGCGCACTCGAAGGCGCCAGCTACTGGGTGACGGGGCTTCGCCGCGGCCAGTCCGGCAACCGGGCAGCGACACCCTTTGCCGAAGCGGATGCTGAGCGCGGCCTCATCAAGATCAATCCGCTCGCCGACTGGGACATCGAAACCATCCGCAGTTACGTCACTGCCAACGCCGTTCCTGTGAACCCGCTGCATGCCCGCGGTTATCCCTCGATCGGCTGCGAACCCTGCACCCGCGCCATCAAGCCGGGCGAGCCCGAACGGGCCGGCCGCTGGTGGTGGGAAAACGACGAGAAGCGCGAATGCGGGCTTCACGTCCCAGAGACCGCCAGTTCCATCATCCCGACTTCGAGCAGCGCCGCCTGAGGGCTGGCGCGCTCCTCCCAAGACAAAGATCCTCCCGGAGACTGAAATGCCTCTTACCCATCCGGAAACGGAACTGCACAATCCGCAGAGCACCAAGCCGCCGCTTGACCCGCATTTGAAGGCGCTCGAAAACGAAGCGATCCACATCTTCCGCGAAGTGGCCGCCGAGTTTGAACGCCCTGTCATGCTCTACTCGATCGGCAAGGATTCCTCGGTGCTGCTGCACCTGGCGCGCAAGGCCTTCTATCCCGGCCGCGTTCCCTTTCCGCTGCTGCACGTCAACACCGGCTGGAAGTTTGCCGAGATGATCACGTTTCGCGACGAGATCGTGAAGCGCTACGACCTCGACCTGATCGAGCACGTTAATCCGCGCGGCGCTCAGGAGAACGTCACGCCGTTCAGCCACGGTTCGGCGCTCTACACCGACATCATGAAGACCGAGGCGCTGCGCCAGGCGCTCGACGCCGGCCAGTATGACGCCGCTTTCGGCGGCGCGCGCCGCGACGAAGAGGCCTCGCGCGCCAAGGAGCGCATCTACTCCTTCCGCACCCCAGACCACCGCTGGGATCCACGCAACCAGCGTCCCGAGCTTTGGAACGTCTATAACGGCATGGTGCGCAAGGGCGAGAGCGTGCGCGCCTTCCCGCTGTCGAACTGGACCGAGGTCGACATCTGGCGCTACATCCAGGCCGAAGACATTCCGATCGTGCCGCTTTATTTCGCCAAGAAACGGCCGGTCGTCGAACGCGACGGCATGATGATCCTTGCCGAAGACCCGCGTCTCGAACTGCTGCCGGGTGAGGCCAAGCGCGAGGAAGTGATCCGCTTCCGTACGCTCGGATGCTTCCCGCTGACCGGCGCCATCCGCTCCGACGCCACGTCGCTCGACGACATCATCTCCGAACTTGAAACCGCGACCGTATCCGAACGCCAGGGCCGCGCCATCGACCGTGACCAATCCGGTTCGATGGAAAAGAAAAAACGCGAAGGATATTTCTGATGACCGCACCAGCAACCGCGAATGCCGTTCAGGAAGATGCAGCCGCTCACGTTCTGGCGTTTCCGGCGTCCGAATCGGTCCGCGCAACGCGCGACAGCCGCCCCCTTCGCCTCATCACCTGCGGCTCGGTCGACGACGGGAAATCGACGCTGATCGGTCGACTGCTTTGGGATACCAAGGCGGTCAAGGAAGATCAGGCGGCGACGCTGCGGCGTGATTCCAACGGCAAGCAGAACGATCTCGGCCTGCCGGACTTCGCGCTCCTGCTCGACGGCCTGCAGGCCGAGCGCGAACAGGGCATCACCATCGACGTCGCCTATCGGTATTTCTCCACCGACAAGCGCTCCTTCATCGTCGCCGACACACCCGGCCATGAGCAATATACCCGCAACATGGCAACCGGCGCGTCGACGGCCGACCTCGCGGTGTTGCTGGTCGACGCCCGCGTCGGCCTGCTCGAGCAGACTCGGCGGCACGCGACGATCGCGACCCTGATGGGCATCAAGCAGTTCGTTCTGGCGGTCAACAAGATCGACCTGACGGACTATGACCGCGCCCGGTTCGACCAGATCAGCCACGAGTTTCGTGAGCTGGCGCTATCGCTCGGCGTGCGCCAGGTCACGGCAATTCCGCTTTCGGCACTGAAGGGCGAGAACGTCGTTTACGACGGCCGCGCTTCGATGCCCTGGTACGATGGCCCGACACTGGTCGAAGTGCTTGAACTGGCGACGACACGCTCCTCCCAGACCGTCGGCTTCCGCCTGCCGGTGCAGCGCGTCTCGCGCCCGGGCGAAAGCTTCCGCGGCTACCAGGGAACGGTTGCCGGCGGCGCGGTCAAGCCCGGCGACAGCGTCGTGATCCTGCCCTCGGGCATGGTTGCCAACGTCACCAAGATCGTCACCTTCGACCTCGTGCGCAACGCTGCGGTCGCCGGCGATGCCATCACCCTGGTGCTCGACCGCCAGGTCGACGTTTCGCGCGGCGACATGATCGTCGCCATCGACAGCCAGCCGCTGACGGGCCTTGCCTTCGACGCCCAGATCGTTGCGCTGCAGCCTGATGGCATCCAGCCGGGCAAGCGCTACTGGCTGAAAAGCGGCAGCCGCCGCCAGCGTGTGCAGGTGCAGCCGGCAAGCCAGCTGGACCTGAAGACGGGCAAGTGGGAGCACGCAGACCAGTTGCCGATGAACGCCATCGGCAAGGTTCACCTTGCCTTCGACGAACAGGCGATCTTCGACCCTTATGAGCAGAATCGGACGACCGGCGCCTTCATCCTGATCGATCCCGACACCAACAACACGGTGGCCGGCGGCATGATCACGGCCAAGCGCTCGGCGCTCGGCGGCATCCATACGGAAGACGCCCGCGTGATCCTGTCGCTGCCCGCCGATCTCGCCGACCAGCTGATGGCAACCGAGCTGTTTGCGGGTCGTCGCGAGGATGCAGAAGTGCGTCGCGTCAGCGCTGGCCGCGCGAGCGAGATCATCGACACGATCGACGGCTGATCGCCACTCCCCAAAGATCAGAAAGGGCCCACGAGGGCCCTTTTTCCGTTTCTGCTGATCTATTTTTGATGCCTCGCCAGATTGCTCCTACCGCCTCTTCCCGAAACGACCTGCCGCACTACTTCCAAAGAACCGGGAAGGAGGAGCAGCCATGATGCTGGACCATGAACGGGAGGACGTGCCGCGCCGAAGCTTTCTTGGGCGGGCCGTGACGATCGAGGCCTTTGCGCGAAAGTACCGGTTGGACGCTGAGGAAACAAAACGGCTTCAGAGCCAGTTTGGTCCGACGGCCGGTGAGATCGAGTTATTGCAGGCCGCGCGGCGCAACGGAATGCCTGAGGAGTAGCGTTTCGCGCCGCGCCGGATTGCCTTTAAATTACGACCGCTGCTCGATGCTCGGAAGCACCATCGTCAGCGGCGCGGGATTTGTGTGCTGCCAAAGCTGGTATCCGACGACGCTGCCGAGGATGGCAGACCATATGGCGATCTCGCGGAATGTGAATATCGGTTCCTTCAACATCTGAGCCTCACTGGGAGAACGATTGTTGAAGATAATATCGCGCTTATTGTTCACCCTGATAAGACGCCATTCGATGAACAGGCCGTTTCCAATTGAACAATAACGTGACCCGACGTAGGCGGGTGCGGCGTTGGAGACTGCCCCTCACCCGCAGCTTCTGCCACCGCTAGAACGATCGGAAAATGGCCGCACGCGTGACGCCCAAGATGCGATCGTCCCAAAATGGGACACTTGTCGACATTGCTTCACCTTGATTGGCGGTCGCGAATTACTTGGGTTCAAATTCACCGGGGCATTTGTAATTTGGCGCGTCGATCATGATGATCGATAGGGCTGTTTCACCGTTTCCAAACGCCGTGGGACAGTCCGCCTGGCTATGCACCTTGCAGGCTTTGGCCGTGCAACAAGAAAGGGCCCTTGCGAGCCCTCTCCTGTCATTCGAAGCTGCTGCATGTTTCCTTAAATCCTATTCGATTTAACGATAAAAACATGCAGCCATTCAAAGTGCTACAGCGACCTTTGCGCGTCTAATAAGACGCGCGGCGCTGTAGTTCCCGATCAGCGTGTGATGACCACGGGCTCGACGTTTTCGTCTTCCGTGCGGCTTGCGAAGTAGTTGGCAAGCAGCGCGCCGGAAATGTTGTGCCAGACGCTGAAGATCGCGCTCGGCACGGCAGCCACGGGCGAGAAATAGGCATTGGCCAGAGCCGCGCCGAGACCGCTGTTCTGCATGCCGACCTCGATGGCGATCGCCTTGCGCTTGGCAAGTGACAGGCCGGCGGCCTTGGCGGCGAAGAAGCCGAGCAGATAGCCGAGGCCATTGTGCAGAACGACGACCGCGAAGATCAGCAGGCCGGAGCTGGCGATAGCGCCCTTGCTGGCGCCGACGACGGCGGCAACGATCAACACGATGCCCGCAACGCTGACCAGCGGCAATGCCGGCACCGCGGCCTTGACCAGGCCCGGCAGCAGCTTCTGCAAAAGAAAGCCCAACGCCAGCGGCACCAGCACGACCTTGACGATGCTCATGAACATCGCCATCGCATCAACCGGCAGATACTGGCTGGCAAAGGTCCAGACGAGAAACGGCGTGACGACCGGGGCCAGAAGCGTGGTGACGCTAGTGCAGGCCACCGACAGCGCGACATCGCCCTTCGAGAGGTATGTCATGACGTTGCTCGAGGTGCCGCCCGGGCAGCAGCCGACGAGAATGACACCGGCGGCCACTTCCGGCGACATCGGGATGATGGCCGTCAGCAACACGGCCAGCAAGGGCATGATCAGAAACTGTGAGATGACGCCGATGCCGACCTCGAACGGGCGCTTGGCGACTTCCTTGAAATCGTCGAGCGAAATGGTGAGGCCCATGCCGAACATGATAATGCCAAGCAGCGTAACGATATAGGGCGTGATCTGCTTGAAAATATCCGGGAAGACAAAGCCGAGAACGGCGAAGAGAATGACCCAGAGCGCGAATGTGCGCCCGACGAACGCGGAAAACGATGCGACAGCCTTCAAAATTTTACTCCTTGGCGTGATGAGGGCTGTCTAGGCGCCACAACCGGCGGCTTCAACACGCTTCGAACAAAAAACCGTCAGATATCGCAACTTTGTTTCTATCACGTCACGATAGCCGACATAAACCAGACGTCTATGGACATGGACCGCGTCATGCGGATATCAGGCATTGCCCACGCGGCGGCGCGCAGGATCTCAAGGAGACGAAGATGACCACGGATAAAAAACCGGAGACGACCGTGACCGTCGAGAAGCGCATGAACGGCAAATGGTGCTTCGTCGTCAAGTATCGCGGCGTCACCCATCCGGCTCAGGGCAACTTCTCCTCGATGCTGCAAGCGCAGGCAATCGGCCAATCCGTGCTGAAGGCTTTGGAAAAACAACGCTGAAGACGCGGGGGCCGTCGTGCCCCCCACCCAGCGGCACAGTTCGCTTCCAGCTTGTACTTGATCGCGCCACGGCAGCGAGCCCCGCATGGCTGTGCGGCCGTCATCCCGACTGGTGTTTGGCCGCACCGCGCAAACGAACGGCCAGCAGCCGCCTGCGACTACTCCGTCGCCGAGCGAACGATGTTGCAGAGACCGTCGCGCACGATGTCCTTGGAGGTCACCTGTCCGGCCTGGATGTCGAAGATGGCATCGACGCGCGTGCCGGCACCGCGCTTGCGAGCAACGACCCGCAGCGTCTGGATGCGTCCTGAACCGGTCGTTTCCTGGAATGCGTCGACAGTGCCGAGCGACTTGTTGACCTTGATGCCCGAGAACCCTTCGGCGGCAACGCCCTGGGCAAGCCGCTGCAAGGCCGTGTCGGGTTTCAGCTTGGAAAATTCCTGCCAGGTCTTGTAGCTGATGGCCGTCACCAGCGGCACACCGGATACCTTGAAGTTTTTCTCGCAGCTCTGCGCCTGCGCCAGTCCGTGGCTCGCCAGAACCAGCGCCGATGCGACTATTATCCGCCTAAACAACATTCCCTATCCTCTCGACAACGACAATGTAGTTGCCGAGACTACAACCCTTAGTTATCGACCAACAAGTCGAACATCCACCAATGCACCGTTATTCGACGAACGGCGCGTTCACGCCTGCGAAACGCGCACCAGAGGGAATCACGCGCCGCAATAGAACTTCGAGGAGATGTCGAACACGGAGGAGAATGGATAAGCGGCCAGCGCCAAATTAAGGCGGGCCAATCCGTATGCGGAGACGAACTTCACAAGCCCACGACTTGCGTTACCCTGAAGGCGCCCGCAATCGGTCCGCACTCAAAAACGGGCCGAACAGAAAACGAATTAAGGGATTGATTTAGCTGGTCGGAGTGAGAGGATTCGAACCTCCGACCCCCACGTCCCGAACGTGGTGCGCTACCAGACTGCGCTACACTCCGTGACCAGCGGCGCCTCTATAGAACAGGCATTTGGATTGCACAAGCGCCTATTTCGAAAAACCTTCTCGGTCTCGCCAAAAAAGCCGGTACAGTGGAAAACCCCGGCCGAAACCGCGTTCCGCCTCTTGTCCGACACACCCGTCAGGCACACCAGCAATCGACCAGGACAGAAGGCGATTGCTCGTGCTTGAGGCCGCCCCTTGACGGGGATGGCCCGTGTCGATTGTCTGCTGTGTCCGCTTTTTTGCCCGCCATTGCCAAGGAGTGCTGCCGTGTCGCCCATCATCCGTCCCGTGTCGCTTGCCGCAATGATCCTTGCCGGTCTCTTGGCTGGCCCGGCTGGTGCCGATATTGCCGGACCCTGGGGCTTTGAAGTGGATCTTTCCTTCTCGCAGGCCGCCGCGAGCAAACTTCAGGCGCTGAAGGAAGGGGTCGTGATCGCGGCCTATTATTCCGGCGAGCCGGCGGCGGGCGCAGAAGAGCATGCTGATCAGATCGGCATGATCGATCTCGGCGAGGACAGGACCGAGCGCGATGGCGAACCGGCCGTGGTGGCGATCCCCGGCAAGGGCGACATCGAGACGCGGCTGCATTGGGTCAAGGACGGCGAACCTCTCGTCAACATCAACGTCCATTCCGCCCGTCGCAGCGGCCCGGACAACCTGCTCGATTGCGATGTCTATGACGGTCCGCTGAAGGCGATCGCCGGGAGCGCCACCAAGATCGGCTGCAAGCTGATCGGGGAGTAGACCCACAGGAGCCGCCCCTGACCGACACAGCGGAGCGGACAATGCCTGCGCACCGACGAAACTCTAGCGCTTTCGCGTCTCGGCGAAGACCGCGCCCACCAGAAGCCCTCCCGCGGAGCGATTCGCATCGAAATGGAGCAACGGTTTCCCATGCCCGCAGCGGCGGGCGAAGGGACCAGAAACGACTGCAACCGATCACGTTGCGGTGAGGTTTCCGGGGCCAGATAGGGACTTTCTGCAACGCTTCGCATTTTCCTTAGATAGAATGCAGACAGCGGATTTTCTTTGCCGGCTTTTGGCGCTAGAGGCTCAGCGGAAAGCGCGCGAACTCAGGGGATTGGGGCGCGCGCGCCACGCCTACTTCCGAACGAGAGCCAAAGGGACGAAAACATGAACTTCCGCATGATGACGGTGGCAGGCCTCGCGCTTGTGCTCGCAGGCTGCACCACGACGACGGCGATTTCCAGAAACGCAGTTGAATCGCGTTGGCTCGGTCAGCCGGCCGGCGGCTTCTTCGCCCAGTATGGTCCTCCGCTCTCCGACGTCGAAAGCGGCAGTTCCACCGTCTACAACTGGAAGGGCGGCTATAAGACCCGCAAGACCCCGGCCCAGTACGAAACCGGCAAGGACGGCAAGCGCGGCAAGCGTATCTCCTCGGCCCGCACGGAATATCTGAGCTGCTCGGTGCAGCTGACCGTCTCTTCGGACTATGTCATCCGCTCGATCCGCCTGGTCGGTGACCACAAGCGCGCCGACGGCCCGAGCTGGTGCGAAGAATTCCTCGGCGGCGCCAAGGCGGAAAAGCCGGCTGCACCGGCAAGCTGATAACCGGCGCATCAAGGGGCAGACATTTGAAACCCGCCAGCGTCAGTTGGCGGGTTTTCTGCTTCCTTGGAATAGTCCGCCGAAGCCAGCCGCCCTCGGTTATTGCTTCAGGCAGCCGGACTGGCTGCATTTGCCGGCTGAGCAACCTCTGCCGGCCCAGCGGTCAGCGGCATATCCGCAGCCACGACCCGGTCGCGCCCCTCGCGCTTGGCGCGATAAAGCCTTGCATCGGCGCGCGCGCTGAACGCCTGGAAACGTTCACTGCCATCGCGTTGCGCCAGACCGAAACTCGCGGTCACGCTTTCTGTCGCGCCAAGAACAGGAAAACGGTGAATTGCCAGCCGCTCGCGAATACACTCGGCAACCGCCATCGCCGCATCCACGTCCATCCCAGGTAGGAGGATTGCGAACTCCTCGCCGCCAATCCGCGCGACAAGATCTGCTTCACGCACGCTGTCGCGCAATACGCCCGCAAACGTCGCCAGCACTCTGTCACCGGCCGCATGTCCATGGGCGTCGTTGATCGCCTTGAAATGATCGATATCGCAGAGGATCAGGCTGAGCGGTGCACCCGCATTGCGAAACAGCCTTGCCACTCGCTCCTCCAGCCCCCGACGATTGAGGACACCCGTCAGCGGGTCGACATCGCGCTCGCGCCTGAGATCGTCCATGACATCCGTCAGCGCCGCCGCAAGCAGCGCGAAGGCAAGCGCTGTACCCGCCGCCGCGATCAGCAACTGCATCATGTTCCAGAAGAGCGACGCGCCGAAAGCCTCGATGCTGGCGGTCGCGTCAGTGCCAAATGTCAGCCAGGTGCGCGGGAAGAAGTGGATCGCAACGACAGCCACAACCCAGAACAGGACGCGGTCTACAAGGCGACCATGTCGCAGAGCCCGAATGCGCCAGGCGGCGGCCGCAAGGATCAACCCATACCCAAAAGCCTGCACGTAGATCCGCACCAGAAGGTTCGGCCTGATATAGTAGAAGTACCAAAGCAGAGCGGTTATCACACCGATTGCCCCGAGTGCCGCCTTCCAGCCCATGCCGCGACCTGAACGACGCAGGATGGCCTCCGCGGCAGCAAGCACCGCAAGCGTATAGAGCAGGCCAGTCGGGATGGTATTGGCGCCGATATCGAGGGGCAGCAGCATGATCTGCATAAACGCCGCTGTCGCAAACAATAGGCAGGCGGCAGTCAGAAGCAGCAGATAGTGCCGCTTCTTCTCAATCGACCACGCCCATCCAAAGGCAAGGCCGAATAGCACGAACAGTCCCGGCCATGCCGAAGCGATCGCCGATGCCGCCAGAGGTCCATTCATTTTCCGGCTGTTTCCTCCCTGGCAACCAACGCCTCTCACGCGACGTGAAGACGTGCATCCAGACGTTGCGTGCATGAATGCGGCAGACAGATGGAGGAAAGATGAAAGACGCCCCTAGAATTTTAAGGAGACTCGAGGACCGGGCATACACGGCAACGCGACAGCCATCGTCAAGCGCGACGCCGAACTTGGCATCCGGGACGTTGAGAGGACAGAACGCTTGAAAGAAAAATGTGGCTGGGGCGCCTGGATTCGAACCAGGGGATGGCGGTACCAAAAACCGCTGCCTTACCGCTTGGCTACGCCCCAACGAAATTGGCGAGAAATAGTTTCGCCAAATCGAGCGCCTGATTAGCAAAGCTCGTGCCGCGTCACAATGATTAAGTTTGTGGTTCGAGCGGTTTTGTTGGGCTTTGTTCGCCAGCATACACTTCGCCCTCGGCGAAACGCCAGTGCCCGATGCCGCACCGCCCTTCCCTTCCCGACCGTCACCTCCTATTCTCCGGCGCGAATGGAGACCCCAATGAGCCAGTTTCGCGCCCGTCCGCCCGCCGTGCCCAGCATTCTTGTCGATGACGCGGTCGTGCGCATTACTAGGTGGGACTTCGAACCCGGTGCCGATACCGGCCATCATGTCCACGGTCTCGGTTATGTCGTCGTGCCGATGACCGATTGCCGGTTCCTGCTGGAGGAGGAAGGCGGCAGCCGCCGGGTGGATATCGCCAAGGGAGCGGCCTACCGGCGCGAGGCCGGCATGGCGCACAACGTCGTCAATGCCGGCAGCGAACCGATGTCCTTCATCGAGATCGAATACAAGTGAAGGCCAGGAAACGACGCATGCAGGGCCCCGACTTCGATCTCGACTTCAAGCCGGCACATGGCGAGGCCGTGACCGTTGCCGACGGCGTGCAGCGCATCACCGTCAACAATCCCGGCCCTTTCACCTTTCACGGCACCAACAGCTATATCGTCGGTAATCGCTCGGTGGCGGTGATCGATCCGGGCCCGGAGGACGAAGCGCATTTTCAGGCGTTGATGTCGGCGCTTAGGGGCCGCGAGGTGACCCACATCGCCGTCAGCCACACCCACCGCGACCACTCGCCGCTGGCGCGGCGACTGAAGGCCGCGACGGGCGCGGCAATCGTCGGCGAAGGGCCTCACCGTGCCGCCAGACCTTTGCATGAAGGCGAGATCAACCCCTTCGCCGAGAGTTCCGATATGGACTTCTCGCCCGACATCATCCTTGCCGATGGCGGACGGATCGAAGGCGACGGCTGGGCGCTGACGGGGCTCGCCACCCCCGGCCACACCGCCAACCACATGGCATTTGCGCTCGACGGCACCGGCACGGTCTTTTCCGCAGACCACGTCATGGCCTGGGCGACGACGATCGTCGCACCGCCGGATGGCGCCATGGCAGACTACATGGCCTCGCTGGAAAAGCTGCTGATGCGTGACGACCGGCTCTATCTGCCCGGCCACGGCGGGCCTGTCATCGAGCCGGCTTCATTCCTCAGGGGCCTGCGCGCCCACCGGCGCATGCGTGAGCGCGCCGTGCTTGAGCGCGTCCGCGCCGGCGACGGCAAGATCCCCGACATGGTCAAGGTGATCTATGCCTCCACCGACACACGACTGCATGGCGCAGCAGCCCTCTCCGTGCTGGCGCATCTTGAAGACCTGGTCGAACAGGGACGTGTTGAGACCGATGGACCGCCGTCCCTTTTCGGCGACTATCGCCTGGCGCCGGGAGGGGCTGGCTGAGGATGCGGCGGCAAGCGCACAGCTACCGCGAGGACCCGTCGGTGCCGCGCTTTCCCGACGATCGGCCGGTGATCGTCTTTGACGGCGAATGCATCTTCTGCTCGGGCTGGGTGCGCTTCATGCTGCGCCATGACCGGCAAGCGCGCTATCGTTACCTGACGGCGCAATCGCCGCTCGGCCAGGCGCTCTACCGGCACTATGGCCTCGATACAGAGAACTATGAAAGCAACATCCTGATCGAGAACGGTATTGCGCGCTTCAAATCGGACGGATCGATTCGCACGCTTGCAGGATTGGGCCTGCCATGGTCGCTGGTGAATATCTGCCGCATTTTGCCTGCTGCCCTTCGCGATCCGCTCTACGATCTCGTTGCAAGGAACCGCTACCGCATCGCCGGGCGCCGCCAGACCTGCATGGTTCCGACCGCCGACGAGCGCGGGCGTTTCATCGCGTGAAGGACGCAGCGGAAAGTGGCATGGTCCGTCAGCAAAGCCTCTACCGACGAGTTCTCGGCGCTGAATGGGATCGCTTGCCCACGGCGATCCGCACTCTGCATGAGACGTCGGATGGGCAAGCCATTTTCAGGGGGCGTGCGACCATCGAGCGTGGCAAGGGGTCATGGGGCCGCCTCACCGCCTCTGTCTTCGGCTTTCCCGTGGCCGGCGAGAATGTGCCGGTCGAGATCCGTTTCGAGTGCGCCAATGGTCGCGAGATCTGGACGCGGCGGTTTGGAGAGAAGGTTTTGCGCAGCTCCCAGCAAAAAGCCGAGAACCGGAAGGAACGATTGCTTGCCGAGGGTTTCGGGCCGTTCCGGATCCTGTGCGCCTTGGAGCCTGTGGGAAACCGCCTGCATCTCAGGGTTCGCGGCTGGTCCTTCCTCGGCCTCCCGCTTCCAGCGTTGCTGGCGCCAGGTGGCCGGACGTTCGAGGAAGATCGCGATGGCCTGTTCCACTTCCACGTCGAGGTCGAAAGCCCATTGACCGGCTTGATTGTGCGCTATCGCGGCTGGCTCAAGGCGGACGACGAGGCACCATCGCCGATCGCAAACGTGCGAGACCAAAAGCTGCCTCATGGATCTGGTGGCCACGACGCCCTCATGCAGGACTGAAGCGTCTGCCGGTATTCTGCGGATCAATCGCCGGCGATGCCGAGCAGCTCCGCATCGAGCGCCCGCAGGAACTGGTCGGCGAAGGCGGCGCCGATGCCGAGGTCGTGCTGGCCGTAGCGAGACGCGACGCGCAGGTCGACGAACGTCGTTTCCGCTTCTTCGCGCAGGCGGATCAGCACATCGAAACGAAAGCCGGCAATCAGCGTCCGCCATTCTCCCTGAAGCACGACGTCACTGGAACGCCGCCCTGGAAGGGCGCCCTCCAAAGCCAGCTCCGGTCGGGATTCCGGCACGGGTATGTTCTCCGGCTCGGCGGCGGCGTCCGCCCCGGCATTCGGCCGCACCGCCAGATCCTCGAGATCGGCGCGGGCGTTTTCGACGCCGAGTTCCTGCGTGACGCCGACGCGCGTTTTCTCGACGACATTGCGCACACCTTGGAAAACGCGGTCGAGCGCACCGTCGTATCGTCGTCCGGTCAGGCCGGGATAGGCGATAATCTGCGCTTCGCGGTCCTCGGGCGTCACAGCCGGATTGCGCTTCAGCCAGCTTTCCTCCGTCTGCGGCACCTTCAGCCAAGGCGGCGGCGTCACTGTGTCGGTGCTGACATCATAGATCGCCGGCCGGGTCAGGTACTGCGCGATGCCGAAACCGATGAAACCGAGCGTGGGCGCCGCATAGACAAGGGCCGAGGCGGAGGCGATGCCACCGATCGCGGCCACCTGCCAAAGCCGCGCGAGCCCGACTACGGCAAGCAGGACGCCGAGCAGTGCAAAAGCACCGGAGAGCCCGACCAATCCAAGGAAATGCGGCGTCGTCAACGGGCCGAACCGGTGCGCCAGCAGGGACAGCGCGAAGATCGCAAAGGCTATGCGGGCAAAGCGGCGCGCCCAGTGGGCGGCATAGGAATAGGGGCGCTCGTACCGGACCATCATATAACGGAATCAATCCCCTGCATCGAAACAGACCAGCATTCTTAGACCATGGCCGGGGCCGTGAAAACAGGCAATAGGATGCGGCTGGAGACCTGGGCCGCGCGCCTGCAGCCACTTGCCGCAAAATCGCCATTCTCGTTAACCACCTATCAGAAACTGGAAATATGCCCGTACGCCGGCAAAAGTCGTCGCGAATCGTCAATCGGGGGGCAAGGGCCGACGCTGGGAACGCATCCGGCACGGCAAGATGGAGAGACATCATGGTCGCATCGCAAGCAGCCGTGGCAACAGCCACCCACGCAGCACCGCCTCCGCCGGCTGACGCCCGCATTCCCATGGCGCTGCTGGAGCTGGAGCTTTCGCTCGACGGTTTCTCCGGAAGCAAGGACGATTTCACCGCCTTCATCCGCACGGTTGCCGACAACGTCGGCGGCGAGTTTCTCTTTGCCTTGCCCGCTTCCGGCCTGGTCGACGATTGCCTGAGCATCGCGGTCCTTCGGCTCGGCGGGACCGAGGGCGACGCGTCGCCAATCCTGTTTGTCTGCCTCGAAGAAGAGGGCTCGACGATCCGGCTCGAGCACCCCGGCGAGAACACCCAGGATCTGAAAAGCTTTGCCGAATCCTTTGTCGGCGTGCTTGAGCGCATGTGACCATCCGGACTTGCCGAAAACGGATTGACGGTCGCCCAACGGCTGCCCCATCATGTCTTCATGCGATCGAATCGTGAATGCAAAATCCGTGTTGTGCGTTTCTGCCCTTGGCTTGTAGCTGCGCCGAAGCCTCGGCCCTCGATTGCACGATCCACCCTACCGATCTTTACAGCCATACCCGAAAAAATCAGGGTGGACACGACGGCCCGCCATGCGGCAGAGCTCTGTCCTGCAGGCGGCGGTAAAGACCTGAGCGACCGGTGTACCCAACAGCCTTCTGACAAAAGCTGAGGTTCGGGCACAAGCAAAGCCGGTCTTTCGCCGAGCCGATCTGCATCCGCTCAGGAGGCATGAATACGATGAAGACCAAACTGCTGACCCTTGCCGCCATCGGGCTCTTGCTTGCGGCCTGCCAGACGATGACGCCGGAAGAGCGGCGCGCCGCCGACGGCAACACCTGCGCCTCCTACGGCTTTCGGCGCGGCACCGATGCATTCGCCACCTGCCTGCAACGCATCGAGCTCGACCGCCGCGCCGAGCGGCGCAGCTACCGCTATGACAATGATGTGATGATGTGGGGTTGGAACCGGCCGGTCGTCATTGCACGCCCGGTTATCGTGCAGTCTAAGTAGCTCTGAAACGAGATGCCTACAGCGCCGCGCGTCTTGATAGACGCGCAAAGGTCGCTGTAGCACTTTGAATTACTGCATGTTTTTGTCCTTAAATCGAATAGGATTTAAGGAAACATGCAGTCGCCCCGGGCACCCTTGACCGGGGCGTTGAGGTTATGGCCGGTATCGATGCCGCCTCACGCCTTGCCGTTGATCGCCGCCTGTGCGGCGGCGAGCCGGGCTATCGGCACGCGGAAGGGCGAACAGGAGACATAGTCGAGGCCCGCTTCTTCGCAAAAGCGGATCGAGGCCGGATCGCCGCCATGTTCGCCGCAGATGCCGAGCTTGAGGCCGTTCTTGGTCCGGCGTCCGCGCTCCGTGGCGATCTGGATCAGTTCGCCGACACCGTCGAAATCGAGCGAGACGAAGGGATCCTGCTCGATGATGCCCTTCTGCTGATAGGTCGCCAGGAACTGCGAGGCGTCGTCGCGTGAAATGCCGAATGTCGTCTGGGTCAAGTCGTTGGTGCCAAACGAGAAGAAGTCGGCGGCTTCCGCAATCACATGGGCGCGAAGTGCCGCGCGCGGCAGCTCGATCATGGTGCCGACGAGATAGTCGATGTCGATGCCGGCTTCGCCGATCACCGCCTTTGCCACCGCATCGATGCGCTCCTTGACGTAGTCGAGTTCGGCGCGCAGGCCGACGAGCGGCACCATGATCTCAGGCACGACGGCAGCGCCGGTTTCGCGCGCGGCTTCGACCGCCGCCTCGAAGATGGCGCGAGCCTGCATCTCGGCGATCTCCGGATAGGAGATGGCCAGACGGCAGCCACGATGGCCGAGCATCGGGTTGAACTCGTGCAGCTGGTCGACGCGCTGACGCAGGGCTGACGGATCCAGTGACAAAACACCGGCAACATCAGCGATTTCCTCATCCGTCTTCGGCAGAAATTCGTGCAGCGGCGGGTCGAGCAGACGGATTGTCACCGGCAGCCCGTGCATGATGGAAAAGAGTTCGACGAAGTCCGAACGCTGCATCGGCAGCAGCTTGGCGAGCGCCAGCCGCCGCCCGGCTTCGTCTTCCGCCAGGATCATCTCGCGCATGACATTGATGCGGCCATCCTCGAAGAACATGTGCTCGGTACGGCAAAGGCCGATGCCCTCGGCACCAAAAGAGCGGGCGGCGCGCGCGTCGGCCGGCGTTTCGGCGTTTGTGCGCACGGTCATGCGGCGGCTGGCGTCCGCCCAGGCCATGATCTTTCCAAAATCGCCCGAAAGCTCCGGCTGGAGCATGGCGATCGCGCCCTTCAGCACTTGGCCGGACGAGCCGTCGATGGTGATGATGTCGCCCTTCTTCAGCGTCACGCTCGGCGTGATCAGCAATTCGTTGCGCAGATCGACGCGGATGCCGCCCGCACCGGAAACGCAAGGGGTGCCCATGCCGCGCGCAACCACCGCGGCGTGACTGGTCATGCCGCCGCGCGTGGTCAGAATGCCTTCGGCGGCGTGCATGCCGTGAATGTCTTCCGGACTGGTTTCGATGCGCACGAGGATGACCTTGCGGCCTTCCTTGTCGGCCTGGACGGCCTCTTCCGAGGTGAAGACCATTTCGCCGGTTGCAGCCCCCGGCGAAGCCGGAAGGCCGGAGCCGATGATATCGCGGCGCGCGTGCGGATCGATCGTCGGATGCAGCAACTGATCGAGCGAAGCCGGATCGATGCGGGCGACCGCTTCGTTCTTCGAGATCAGCCCCTCGTCCGCCATGTCGACGGCGATCTTCAGGGCGGCCTTGGCCGTCCGCTTGCCGGAGCGCGTCTGCAGCATCCAGAGCGTGCCGCGCTCGATGGTGAATTCGAGGTCCTGCATGTCGCGATAATGCCGCTCGAGCTTGTCGCAGATCGTGCGGAACTCGGCAAAGGCCTCCGGCATCAGCTTTTCAAGCGATGGCTTGTCGGAGCCGGACGCAATGCGGGCCGCCTCGGTGATGTTTTGCGGCGTGCGGATGCCGGCAACCACGTCTTCGCCCTGGGCATTGACGAGGAACTCGCCGTAAAGCTCGTTCTCTCCGGTCGAGGGGTTGCGGGTAAACGCAACGCCGGTCGCCGACGAATTGCCGAGATTGCCGAAAACCATCGCCTGGACGTTGACCGCGGTGCCCCAGGCCGCCGGGATGCTGTGCAGATGGCGGTAGGTGATGGCGCGCGGGTTCATCCAGCTGGAGAACACGGCGCCGATGGCGCCCCAGAGCTGGATTTCCGGATCCTGCGGAAACGGCTCGCCGAGCGTTTCCTCGATCGCGTCCTTGTAGCGTGTGATGACATGTTGCCATTCGACCGCGGAAAGTTCGGTATCCTGCTCGTGGCCGAGGCGGGCCTTCTCGTCTTCAAGGATCTCCTCGAAGATATCGTGGTCGACGCCCATGACGACGTCGCCATACATCTGTATGAAGCGGCGGTAGCTGTCCCAGGCAAACCGCGCATCGCCGGCGTCGTGACCGAGCGCATGCACGGACTGATCGTTGAGGCCGAGATTGAGGACAGTGTCCATCATCCCCGGCATCGAGGCGCGGGCGCCGGAACGCACGGAAAGCAGCAGCGGACGGTTGGTGTCGCCAAAAACCCGGCCGGTGACTTCCTCCATCCGGCGAATGCCTTCGCGGACCTGGTCGTGCAGGCCCTCGGGTATTTCGCGGCTATTGTCGAAATAGCTGTTGCAGGCATCGGTGATGATGGTCAGCCCCGGCGGCACCGGCAGGCCCAGACTGCACATTTCCGCAAGGTTTGCACCCTTGCCGCCCAGCCTGTCACGATCACCCGCACGCCCTTCGGCCTTGCCCCCACCGAAGGTGTAAACCCATTTCATCATGCCTGCTCTCCACCCAAAAACAGTCTTTTATGACGATTTACAGTATATGCTTCAGCCTGGAAATGCACCCGCCGAAGATTTATGCTGCATTGCATCATTTTTCCGACTGTCGAACGCACTGCGGCGGACTTCGAGGCTCAGCGGATCGTCGCGCGCACCATCTCCCCCTTGATGCAAATCAGAGGCCTGGCGCCGGGGATCGCCGTTCGCGAACTGTCGACCCAGGAGGCCGTCGCCATCACCCGATAATCAATGAAACTTGCCGCATCGAATCCGAGGTGAATGTCGAGTGCCTTGCCGGAGATCTCCACGGTCTCGGACTGCGAGGTCTTCTCATAGATCAGCCGCGCCCGCAGGGCGTCGACATCGAGCCTCACCTGTCCGACGTGCCCCTCGATCGAAACATCAGCTGCCTTGCCCTTGAGCGCCACACTCGAAAACTCCCCCTCAAGCGCGGCTTGGAACGCCGGTTGCTCCACAGAGATTGACGCTCCCTTTTTCAGGTTGGCGCGAAATGCGGTCCTGCACTCCTCCAATTCCGGCCAGGAGGGCGCTGCCACAACGATGTAAAGGGTCGAACCTTCGACGCGCATACGGGTCTCCGATACGCAATCGCTGTAGAACCAGCTGGAATAGAAGGGGGCAAACCAGCCGGACCGCCTGCTCTCGACCGAGGCGCTGAAGGGCAAAGTCTCATCGCTGGTGAGTTCGATTGCGCTTGCGTCGCCGGTGGCGACGATCGCCGTGACGCCGGTGATATCGATGTCCCTCGCCGATGTCTCGGCATTGCTCGCCAGGGCGAGGAGAAGGATGGGGGCGAGAACCATTGCTGGCGGTCCGATCAACATTTGACGCTCCATTCGTGCGGTCTGGCACCATCGCCGGACCGGAATAGCTCGCCTGAAATCGAACGCAGTCGCGACCTTGATCGCGTTTCGGGTCGACCCTGAACGCAATCAAGGGCATCATCCTGCCATCCGCCCACCTCCCTCCCGAAGAATTCTTCCGCTCATGCTGTTTGTACCGCTCCCCTTCGTCGTTTCCCTGCTGCTGATGATCGTGATTGTCCGGATGTTTTGGCAGCGCGGCGAGGCCATGACCTTCGAGCAACGCCTGTTCCTGCTGCTCGTGTGCGCTTATGCACTGCAATCCGTGCTGATCGGCATCCGATGGGGCTACGAAATCCGTACCATCCTCTTGGCACAGGCGATGCTTGCGACGTTCAACGCGGCGCTGGCATGGGTTTGCTTCAGCAGCCTTGCGAGCGATGGTCCGCCACGCCTGGGGCAAATCGCCTGGCACCTCCTGCCCCCGCTCATCGTCGGGGTCATGATGTTTGCCTGGCGCGATGCGGTCGGCACGGCGATCACCCTGTTCTTTCTCGGCTACGGGTTTGCCTTGCTCTGGCTTGCGCGGCGGGGCCCGAACGCACTGGTCGCCTCGCGGCTCGACGGCGTGCTTCGCTCATACCGATCGCTCAAGTTCACCGGGTGGGCGCTGATCGCCTCAGCGCTTAGCGACGTCGCCATCGGCTTCGACCAGCTGCGCAATGGAGGTGCCTATTCCGGCGCGATCGTTGCGGCAGGCAACGTACTCGCCCTGCTCATTCTCGGCACCGCCGCCTCGATCGCCAGCTTCGACACATCGACAGACAGCGGACGGGGGGACGCAGCGCCTTTGCCGCAAGAGCGCACTGCGACTGAAGAAGATGCCGAGATCGTGCGAAGCATCGACGACCTGATGCGCAGGAAAGCGCTCTACAAGGATCTCGAGCTCAACCTCTCGCGGATCGCCCGCAAGCTCGGCGTGCCGGCCCGGCGGATTTCCAATGCCATCAACCGGATCCACGGCATCAGCGTCTCGCAATATGTCAACAACTACCGGGTGGAGGAAGCCTGCCGGCTGCTTTCGGCGACCGACGAGGCAATCACGCAGATCGCCTTCGAGGCCGGCTTCCTGACGAAATCGAACTTCAACCGCGAGTTCCTGCGCGTCACCGGCCAGAGCCCTTCTTCGTGGCGCGAAGAGCAGCGCGTGCCCGAATTTCGCGAAGCGGCATAGAGCCTACTGCACGTTTCCTTAAATCGTATTCGATTCAAAACATGCAGCAATCCAAGGTGCTGCAGCGACCTTTGCGCGTCTAACAAGACGCGCGGCGCTGTAGTTTACCGCGTGGCGCTGACGCAATCGGCCCAGGACTGCACATTGCAGCATCCATCATAAATATCTAATATTACGAAGCGATGAGGGGCACATCGGCGAATATCCCGTCATGGCGATCCGTTTCAGTCCTGTGGGCTTGGAGGCAGGTCATGAAATGTCGTGCGAAACTGCGCTTTTCGATGCTGTCATTTCTGCTTTTGTTGTTTGCTGCGAGCCCAGTGTTCGGCGACAATGGCGGCAAGCGGCTGGCTCTGATCGTTGGCATGAGTAACTACGCGATCGCCGGAAGCTTGCCGAACGCGACCCGCGACGCCGAAGCCTTCAGCGGCTTCCTGCAGAGCAAAGGCTTTGAAGCGGACCTCGTGCTGAATGCAGACCGCAAGAGCTTTGCCGAGGCGCTCTCGCGCTTCGCCCGCAAGATCGGGCCGCAGGATATTGCACTGTTCTATTTTGCCGGCCACGGCATGCAGCTCCATGGCGAGAATTTTCTGATCGGCACGGATGCCAGGCTCGAAAGCGAGTTCGACGTGCCGGCGGAAACCGTGGCGCTGTCCGAGATCATCAATGCACTCGAAAAACGCGCCCGGATATCCCTGGTGTTCCTCGACGCCTGTCGCAACAATCCGCTCGCCAACAAACTGAATGTCGACGTCGATGGCGCCACGCGTGGCGGCGCCACCCGCGGACTTGCACCGATCGAAACGCAAGGTGCCGGTACACTGGTCGCCTTTGCGGCCGCCCCGGGACAGGTCGCTGCCGACGGCACCGACGGGCATTCACCCTTTACCCGCGCCCTGATCGCCAACCTCTCCGGCCCCGGGCTTGAGGTTGGCACCGCCTTCAAGCGCGTGGTTCGCGATGTGCGCAAGGACACGGGCGGCAAACAATCACCGCAGATCCTTTCGTCCCTGTCGCTGGAATTCTACTTCGGGCCGGAAACACCGACGGCGGCATCGACGCAGACGGCCCCCTCGACTGCCGTCGATCCGGCAGAGCTTGAAGCCGAAGCCGATTTCAAAAAGGCGCTTCGTGTCGGTACGCCGCGCATCTGGCGCTTCTTCGTCGCCAAGCATCGCACAGGCGAATATGCCGAACTTGGTAGGCAGGCATTGGCGCAGATCGACCCGGCGACAGCGCGGGGTCAAAATTCAACGCCGCAGACGATCGAGAGCCGGTTGCTTCCGAGCAAGGAAGCGCGGAGGAGCGTGCAGCTGGCGCTCGCGGCGACGGGGCTTGAGATCGGCACGGCCGACGGCGTCTTCGGCGAGCAGACCCGCACTGCCATCCGGCAGTACCAAAGCCGGAACCAGCAGCCGAGCAACGGCTTTATCAGCGAACGCACCGCCAAGGCACTTGGCATCGCCGTTTCGCAGGATATCGACGGCGTCTACAGCGCCACCAAGGCCCGCGAATACAAGATCGATGATTTGAGAGGGCTGGAGACCGACGGGCGGGTTCTGAGGGCAGTTGAATGCCTACCTCGCTACGACACTGTCTATGGTGCCTTCCAGGGGCATCTCTACGTCGTCGTGCGATACCTCTATGTCCCTGCCTCAGTCGCACAATATTGGGCCAAGAGTTGCGGCGCACATCTCGCTACAATCACTTCGGACGCAGAGAACGAGTTCGTCGCCTCACTCTTCAACAGCGACGAGAACTTCTTCAACACCGGATACGATCCGAATGGCGGCGTCAGCTACAAGATGGGTCCGTGGATCGGTCTCGTTCAAGCGTCCCAGGGCAGAGAGCCGCGCGGCGGATGGGGCTGGGACGACGGCGAGCCGCTGACGTACTCGAAATGGTTTGCCAACATGCCGAACGAGCACAAGAAGGGCGACGATGTTGGCATGTATTATGCTCACCGCGAAGGCAGAGCCGATCTTAAATCGCTGCGGGTAACGACTTGGGACGACATGGGTCCGCAAGACGCGACCGGGAGCTTCCTGCTTGAGTTCGAGTAGAGTTACACCACTTCCCTCAGCCGCTCTGCCGTCTGCAGGTCGACGGAAACAAGCTGCGACACGCCCTGCTCCGCCATGGTGACGCCGAACAGGCGGTTCATGCGGGCCATGGTGATCGGGTTGTGGGTGATGATGACGAAGCGGGTTTCGGTCGATGCCGCCATCTCGTCCATCAGGTTGCAGTAGCGCTCGACATTGTGGTCGTCGAGCGGCGCGTCGACTTCGTCAAGAACGCAGATCGGCGCCGGATTGGTGAGGAAGACGGCGAAGATCAACGCCATTGCCGTCAGCGCCTGTTCACCGCCCGACAGCAGCGTCATGGTCTGCGGCTTCTTGCCCGGCGGACGGGCAAGGATTTCAAGGCCGGCTTCAAGCGGGTCGTCGCTCTCGATCAATTGCAGCTCGGCCGTGCCGCCACCGAAGAGATGGGTGAAAAGCCGTTGGAACTGGGCGTTGACCACGTCGAAGGCGACGATCAGCCGCTCGCGACCCTCACGGTTGAGGTTCTGGATGGCGCTGCGCAGCTTGCGGATCGCTTCGATGACGTCGTCGCGTTCCTTCAGAAGCAGAGCGAGCCGCTCGGAGAGCTCCTTCTGTTCTTCTTCGGCCCGAAGGTTGACGGCGCCAAGACGCTCCCGCTCGATCTTCAGCCGTTCCAGCTCGCGCTCGACATTGCGCATGTCCGGCAGCGCCTCGTCGACGGCAAGCCCGGTCAGCCGCATAACCTCATGCGGAGCACAGGAGAGCGCCTCCTGGATGCGTGCCTCGATCTCGACCCGGCGCTCGCGGCCGGATACCAGCCGCTCCTCGGCGCGGCCGCGCTTTTCGCGCGATTCTGCCAACTCCGAAAGCGCGGTTGCGGCCATGCGGTCTGCCTCGCGCTGGCGACCCTCGGCCTCGGCCAGGATATCGGCGGCCTCGCGACGTGAAGCCTCGGCCTTCTGCAATTCGTTCATCAGCGCGCGCCGCTTGTCCTCGAACTCGTCGGGCGCATCCATCAGCTCCTCGACCTCGTCGCGCGCTTCCGCCTCGCGATCCCTGAGGGTGGCTATATGTTCTTCGGCGCTTGCCGCCCGTGCTTTCCAGGTCTGGCGTTCGCCTGATATCGCAGTGATCCGGCGCTGGCGCGCCTCGTTTTCGCGCGCAAGTCCGTCATGGGCCGCACGCCTTTCGGCAACCGCTGCCCGGTCGGCGGCGACATCTGCCGTTTGCGTGCGCAATTTCAGCTCAAGTTCTGAAAGGTCGGGCGCATCGGCAAGCGCGTCGTTGGCGGTCTCGATCTGCTCGGCGACCTCTTCAAGCTGGCTTTCAAGCTGGCTCTTGGTTTCGGCAACAACCGCGCGGCGACGCGAGAGATCGCCGGATGCGCGCTCGGCAGCGGCCAGCGCATCGCGCGCTTCGCCGAGCTGGCGCGTGATCATGCGCTGGGCGTCGCGCGCAAGCCTCAGCCGTTCATCCTCGGCGCGGATGCGCGAGCCGGCAGCGGCAAGATCAGCCTCGGCACGGCGGAGCGACTCGCCGGCGTCGTCCGCCTCAGTATCGAGTTCAGCAAGGCGGTTCTTCTGGGCCAGCCTTAGTGCTGCAGCACTTGGCGCTTCGGAACCGGTCACGTGGCCATCCCACCGCCAAACCGAGCCCTGCTTCGTCACCAGGCTCTGGCCGGGTTTCAACAGCGGCATCAGCCGCTCGGCCTCTGCCTCGCTGTCGACAATGCCGACCTGGCTCAAGGCACGCGTCAATGCCTGTGGCGCGCGAACGTGCTCGATGAGTGAGCGCGCCCCTTGCGGCAAGGCGGCATCGCCGGAATGATCGCCCGGTGTACGCCAATGGGCCGGTGCTGCGCTATCGAGCGGCGAATCGAGATCATCGCCAAGCGCTGCGCCAAGCGCCGTCTCGAAGCCGCGGTCGACCTTCATCTCCTCGACAACAGCCGGATAGTCGCCACCACCGGCCGCTTCGAGCATGCGACGGATCGTGCGCGCCTCGGTCTCGATGCCGTTCAGGATGGCCCGCGCCCGATCGACTGGCGGGCGGGCGTCGGCCTCGGCGCGGCGGGTTTCGGCGAGGGTCTCTTCGATGGCTGCGACAGTCGCCTCGGCCTCTTCTAGGGCGGCCTCGGCCACTTCGACCTGGCCCTGTTTTTCGTGCGGGTCGGGCAGCGTCGACATCTGCCGGTCGAGTTCGTCAAGATCGCGGGCCTGGTCGGAGAGCTGGCGCGCCAACCGAGCCTGCCGCTCCGAGAGATCGCGCAGCGCCCGCTCAAGCTGGTTGCGACCGGCCTGTGCCTCGGCACGCTCGGCCGTCAGCCGGCTGAGATCTGCTTCGCTCATGGAGAGCTTTTCGTTCGCTTCCTCGAGCCGTTCCCGGGCTTCGCTTGCCCGGTCGTCCGCCTCGGCGAGCAGTTCGCGCAGTTCTTCATCTTCTTCGTCGAGGCGAGCGAGAATACCGGCATTGTCGGCAACCAGGCGCTCCTCGCGGGCGATATCCTCGGCAAGCTGGGCCAGGCGACGCTGCAGCTCGTCGCGACGGCGCAGGATACGGCCAGCATCCTCCTCAAGCTGCGAACGGGCGATCTGCAGCCGCTGCAGTGCGGCCGCCAATTTCGCCTCGCTCTCGCGCAGCTCCGGCAGTTTCAGGCTGGAAATCGCCTGATCCTTGGCGGCCTGCATCTGGGCCTGCGCCTTTTCGGCGACGAGTGCCGTCACCTGGTTGAGTTGGCTGGTCGCCTCGGCTTCGGCTTCCTTGGCCTGAACCCAGCGGATGTGGAACAGGATCGCCTCGTGCTTGCGGATATCGGCAGAGAGCATCTTGAAGCGACTGGCCTGGCGCGCCTGCCGTTTCAGGCTCTCGATCTGGCTTTCGAGCTGAGAGGTGACGTCATCAAGGCGCTCGAGGTTGGTTTCGGCGGCTTTCAGCCGCAGCTCGGCCTCATGCCGGCGCGAGTGCAGGCCGGAAATACCGGCCGCCTCTTCCAGAAGCTGGCGCCTGGCCTGCGGCTTTGCCGCAATCAGCTCGCCGATGCGGCCCTGGCCGACCATCGACGGCGAGCGAGCGCCGGTGGACGCGTCGGCAAACAGCAGCTGCACATCCTTGGCGCGCGCTTCCTTGCCGTTGATCCTGTAGACCGAGCCCTGTTCGCGCTCGATGCGGCGCGTCACCTGGATTTCGTCGCTGTCGTTGAAGGCGGCAGGCGCGGTGCGATCGCTGTTGTCGAGGTAGAGGCCGACTTCGGCGGTGTTGCGCGCCGGGCGATTGCCGGAGCCCGAGAAGATCACATCGTCCATACCGGACGCGCGCATGTTCTTGTAGGAGTTCTCCCCCATAACCCAGCGCAATGCCTCGACAAGGTTCGACTTGCCGCAGCCGTTCGGGCCGACGATGCCGGTCAGACCGCGCTCGATGATGAATTCGCTGGGTTCGACGAAGGATTTGAAGCCAAGCAGGCGAAGCTTGTTGAACTTCATGCGGCAAACGCTGGCGCGGAACGCCCCTCTTCACCCGGCCCCAGGGCATGAAAAACGGGCGCACGGCTGCTGCCGTCGCCCGTTTTCAGGAAAAGCGAAGGATCAGAGCTTGCTGTCGATGAGGGCCGACATGACGTCAACCGACATATCCCCAGAATAGTGCTCTCCATTGACGAAGAAGGTCGGCGTCGATTGTACGCCAAAGTCCTTTGCGCCCCGCTGCATAACTGCGTTCACATCATCCAGAAGTTTTTGGTTCGTCAAGCAGGACTCGAAGCTCTCCTGTGTAAAACCGGCAAGTTTGGACATCTGCAGCAATGCGTCGCGACCATTCTGAGCGGCAGCCCACTGCTGCTGCTGCTTGAACAGCATCGAGATCATCGGGAAATACTGGCCCTCTGGGGCGCAGCGCGCCAGCATGAAGGCGGCAGCAGCGCGCGGATCGAACGGGAATTCGCGCAGGACGAAACGAACCTTGCCGCTGTCGATGTACTTCGTCTTGATCGCTTCGAAGGTGTTGTTGTGGAAGGCGGCGCAATGCGGGCAGGTCATCGACATGTATTCGACGATCGTTACCGGGGCGTTGGCATCGCCGACCGCCATTTCCGGCAGCGCTCCGGGCTCGAGCAGCTTGGCCATGTCGACGGAGCCTTCCGAGCTCGGCAGCTCGACCTTTGCCGGAGCGGCGGTCGACTGGGCAACTTCGGTGCCGGCGGGCTTGGCTTGCGCGGTCGTTGTCGGAGCAGCCGTCGTCGAAGCGGTCGTCATCGCGTCGGCCGGCTTGGCGTCGGCCTTGGCGGCCGTTTCCGTGGTTTCGGTCGGGGTCGCCGAAGCCTGCTCCTTCTTCTCGTCGCTGCAGGCGGCAAGCACAAGAGCGACGGTCGCGATGGCAACACCGCTGAGCAGGCGTTTCGAAAGGTTCATTGCGGAAGCGGACATGAATTTTACCCGTGTTCGGAGGGAATTGCAGTGCGGATTCGATATCTTGCCGCGCGCGGGGCGGCAAGGGGCAGCGTTTCAACAGAATTCAAAGAATTGTGACCGCCTGATGGTGCTGGCCTAACGCCGGCGTGGAGACATGACTGCGGTCCCGAGCCGTCGCAGCGCCGCCTTCAGCTCTTCGCTCTCGATACCCTCGACCATGGTTTCGAGTTTGCGGGCCGGTTCGCCGGAAAGCGGGCTTGGCTTGCGATTGCGTTTTGGCGGCGGCGATACCGGCTTTTGCACGATCCGCAGCTGGCCGATGGCATAAAAGCCGAAGAAGCCGTTGATACGCTGGATCAGCTCGCCCTGTGCATGGGTGAGGAAAAGCGCACGCGCGCCCTCGCAGGCAACGGTGAGCACGCCGGGCTGATGGCCGCCCTCGCCGGCAATCTCCGAGGCGCGTCGCGGCCAGGCGATCTTTTCCGGCCGGGTGCAGTCGGCAAAGTCCGCGCCGGCGATCTCGTCCCAGGAGCCGAGCAGCATGGTGTTGATGCCGGCGCGCTTGGCGAGCACCGGATCGATCAGGCCGTTGGCGACCTCGCTGATCTGGACCACACCCCTGCGGGACTTCTGTTCACTCACGAACGCGACTTTCTGTATGCAATGTCGATTGAGCCTTGATGCGCCGGCTCGCCTTCTCCAAGTATAGGCCGGAAAAGGAACTTCCGGCAAATCATGGCAAATACGATCACGGCGGCGAAGGCCGCTCCGCTTCTTCTTGAATGGTACGACCGGCACCACCGCGAGCTTCCGTGGCGGGTCTCGCCGTCGATGGCGCGGCAAGGCGTGGTCGCGAACCCATACCATATCTGGATGTCGGAGGTCATGCTGCAGCAGACGACCGTGCAGGCGGTGAAGGCCTATTTCGAGAAGTTCCTGACCTTGTGGCCGGCGGTCGAAAATCTCGCCGCCGCCGACAATGAAGACGTGATGAAGGCCTGGGCCGGCCTCGGCTACTACGCACGGGCGCGCAACCTGAAGAAATGCGCCGAGGCCGTCGCCCGCGATCATGGCGGCCGTTTCCCGGACACGGAAGAAGGGCTGAAGGCCCTGCCCGGCATCGGCGACTATACGGCCGCCGCCGTCGCCGCCATCGCCTTCAACCGCCAGAGCGCCGTACTTGACGGCAATGTCGAGCGGGTGATCTCGCGGCTCTATGCCATCGAAACGCCGCTGCCGGCGGCCAAGCCGGAAATGCGTAGCCAAGTCGCGGCCTTGACGCCCACCGACCGGCCCGGCGATTTCGCCCAGGCGATGATGGATCTCGGCGCGACGATCTGCACGCCGAAGCGCCCCGCCTGTTCGCTCTGTCCCTTCCGGCCACACTGTCTGGCGCTTTCCGTCTCCGACCCCGAGACTTTTCCGCGCAAGGCAAAGAAGAAGGACAAGCCGCTGAGGCTCGGCGCCGCCTTCGTGGCGATCGATGCCCGCGACACGGTCTATCTGCGCAAGCGCAGCGAAACCGGCCTACTCGGTGGCATGACCGAAGTGCCCGGCACGGCGTGGACGGCGCGGCAAGACGGCGAGACTTCAGTCGAGGCCCAGCCCTTTGCGGCGGCCTGGGAAGACTGCGGCACGATCACCCATGTGTTTACGCATTTCGAGTTGCGCCTGTCGGTCTACCGGGCCAATGTCGCGCGCGCCGAGACCGGAAACGACGGCTGGTGGGAGCCGGTCGCTTCGCTGAAAACCCAGGCGTTGCCGACGGTTATGAAGAAGGCGATCGCCCAGGCGATACCAGATGCCTTCAAGGCCGAGCGCGTCTAGCGTAGACGCGCGGCGCTGTAAAAGTTCGTAAAGAGGAACAGGTTCATGAGCAGCATCGAAATCCGCCACATCGTCTTCGACATCGGCAGGGTGCTGATCCACTACGACCCGAATCTGCCTTTCAGCCGCATCATTCCCGACGAGGCCGAGCGGCAGTGGTTCTTCGCCAATGTCTGCTCCCACGACTGGAACATCGAGCAGGACCGCGGCCGCTCCTGGGAAGAAGCCGAGGCTCTGCTGATCAAGGATCACCCTGAACGGGAAGAGCATATCCGCGCCTTCCGCAAGCACTGGCAGGAGATGGTCCCGCACGCCTATGTCGAAACGGTTTCCCTGATGGAGAACCTGATCGCCGAGGGGCGCGACGTGACGATGCTGACTAACTTCGCCTCCGATACGTTCCGCGAGGCGCTGCAGCTCTATCCGTTCCTCACCCTGCCGCGCGGCGTCACCGTGTCGGGCGATGTCGGCCTGATCAAGCCGGATGTGGCGATCTACGAGACTCATGCCCGCAACTTCGACCTCGATCCGCCAGCGACACTGTTCATCGACGACAGCATGCCCAATGTCGAGGGCGCGCGCCTCGCCGGCTGGTACGCGGTGCATTTCACCGACCCGGAGAAGCTGAAGGCCGATCTCGCGGCCTATGGCATCCAGCGCTGACATGGCAGCGCGCCAATAGCTGGAAGTCCCCGAGGTTGAGGGAAACATACAAACGCCCGGAAACCTTGCGGATTCCGGGCGTTTAAAGCTCTCCTTCCGGGACTGAAGGTACAAAAACCGGGCAGAGGGCTTTTCGAAGGACCTGGCGGAACTGGTTGATCAGTTCAGTTTTGCCAGGTCATTTCGAATGACGGTTCTGAGTTCGTCGATGGGCTTCAGGATGTTCCCATCTTCGAAGTGCCAGAATGTCCATCCATTGCAGGCATCCAGACCCTGGACCTTGGCGCCCAGGCGATGAATGGAGCCGGCCTCGCCACCGGAGGCAAGCGTGCCGTCGGCGCGCACGATGGCACTATGACGCCGCCTGGCGTCGGTCAGGACGGTGCCGGGCTTGATCAATCCGCTTTCGATCAGCGTATTGAATGCCACGCGCGGCTCGGCCTTCTTGCCGGTCATCACAGAAAGCATGGCCTTGCCGAGCGGCTCGACGGCGTCGATGCGCGCCGATGCCGCGTCGATGTAATCCTGTTCGCGCTCGATACCGACGAAGTGACGGCCGAGGCGCTTGGCAACGGCGCCGGTGGTGCCGGAGCCGAAGAACGGATCGAGGATGACGTCGCCGGGCTTGGTCGATGCCATCATGATGCGGGCAAGCAGCGCTTCCGGCTTCTGGGTCGGGTGCACCTTCTTGCCATCGTCGCCCTTGAGGCGCTCGTGACCCGAGCAGATCGGAAACAGCCAATCGGAGCGCATCTGCACGTCGTCATTGGCCGCCTTCATTGCATCGTAGTTGAAGGTGTAGCCCTTGGCGCTGGCGTTCGGCGTCGCCCAGATCAGCGTTTCATGGGCGTTCTGGAACCGGCGGCCCTTGAAGTTCGGCATCGGGTTGGTCTTGCGCCAGATGATGTCGTTGAGGATCCAGAAATGCAGGTCCTGGAGGATGGCGCCGACGCGGAAGATGTTGTGGTAGGAGCCGATGACCCAAAGCGTTCCGGTCGGCTTCAGCACGCGACGGCAGGCAAGCAGCCAGGCGCGGGTGAAGGCGTCATAGGCTTCGAAGGAAGCAAACTGGTCCCACTCGTCATCGACGGCGTCGACGACCGACTGGTCGGGGCGGGTCAGCATGCCGCCAAGCTGCAGGTTGTAGGGCGGATCGGCGAAAACGACATCCACCGAATTGTCGGGAAGCGCATTGAGCGCTGCCACGCAGTCACCCTTGATGATGGAATCGAGCCAGCCCAGCGGACGGGTGGAACGGGAGACTTCGGCAAGCGAAACAACTGATGACATGGACAACTCGCAAATACGCTTACTCGGGACGGACTATGGAGCGTATGGTTACCGAAGATGGTTACCAAAGCCTGAAGGTCATCAGGAAAAATTTTGTAATTGCGATGCATAGCCAACCGCTTGGCATGCCGATGGCCCTCAAGCCTCGTGGAAGGCGCGGCTGTCGACCGGCGCCTGATGCCGCTCGTTCATGCCATAGTCGCGAACGACTGACGCGATGCGCAGACGGTAGTCGGCAAAGACGCCGTGACGGCCGGCCTCCTGGGCGGCGCGGTGCTCGGCGCCGTTGCGCCATTCCTTAACGGCGGCCTCATCGCGCCAGAACGAAAGCGACAGGACCTTGTTCGGATCGGCAAGGCTTTGAAAGCGCTCGATCGAGATGAACCCGTCGATGCCGTCCAGCAGCGGGCGCAGGTCGGCGGCGATGCCGAGATAGGTATCGCGACGACCCTCGGCCGGCAGTACTTCAAAGATAACGGTGATCATGAGCTCAGTCCCTTCCAGCCGGTGACGAAACGTTTTTCAGGAAGATGCGATCCTCCTTCAGAATAAAACGCTCTTTGCGCGCGAATGCGTAGTTCTCGCTGCCCAGAGGGTCGGCGGCAAGCCGGGCGCGATAGGCCTCATAGGCAGCAAGGCTGTCGATATTGTAGACGCCATAGGCGGTTGTCGCCGAACCTTCGTGCGGCCCGAAATAGCCGATCAGGTCGGCGCCGCAGCGCGGGATCGCCTCACCCCAGTTGCGGGAATAGGCGGCGAATTCCTCCTTCTTGAAGGGGTCGATTTCGTAGCGGATGAAGCAGGTGATCATCTTGAGTTCCTCGTGTTTGTCTTTCGATGAACCCACTATGCCCGCTTGCCGGCCTTTGATGCTTCGATTACCATCGAAGTATGAAGGAAGGTCCAGACATCGCACTCATCGGCTCGCTGATCGGCGACCCTGCCCGCGCCAACATGCTGACCGCGCTGATGGCCGGGCGCGCACTGACGCCGACAGAGCTTGCGGCCCATGCCGGCATCACGCTGCAGACGGCGAGTTCCCATCTTTCCAAGCTCGAGGCCGGGGGCCTGCTGACCCAGCGTAAACAGGGCCGTCACCGCTACTACCAGCTGGCCGAAGACGAGGTCGGGCTGATGCTAGAGAACCTCATGGGATTTGCCGCCAGCCGCGGCATGAACCGGCATCGCCCCGGGCCCAGGGATCCGGCCCTGCGCAAGGCCCGTGTCTGCTACAACCACCTAGCCGGTGACTACGGCGTGCGCATGCTCGACAGCCTGATCGCGGCGAAACAGATCGAGGTCGCCGGCGACGATCTCGCCTTGACCGATACGGGCCAGATCCGCATCGAGGCGCTCGGCATAAGCTACGCATCGCTGAAGAAATCCCGCCGGCCAATCTGCCGAACTTGCCTCGACTGGAGCGAGAGACGCTCGCATCTGGCAGGCTCGCTGGGCGAGGCGCTGCTGACGCTGTTCATCGACAAGGGCTGGGCAAAACGCGAGAACAACAGCCGCGCCATCCGCTTCACCGATAGCGGCGAAAGGGCCTTTTCAGACCTCTTCCCGCAGTGAACACGGGTCCGTGCCTGCTCGCACCAGAACATCCCTAAAACCGCTATCGGCAACGCGGCTACAGAGGCCGGCCCATTCGCATTCGACACAGACCGCCGCGGCCTTTCCGTCGGCGACTGATCTGTCGAGGATGTTCGCGATGGCCGCGAGTGCAAGACTGTCTCGCCGTGCAATGCTGTCTTCCCGGCAATGGGCACCGGCGTCACACAACATCGGCACGCAAATATCGTCCGGGCCGTCGACAACCGTGACGCTTTCACCTGACGACAGGCGTTCGGCGATCCTGACATAGTTGCGCGTGAACGTGGGCGTGTAGCCCTCGCCCACGAAGGTCAGCAGGCACAGCAGATGGTGCCCGCGCAGCCGGACCGTCAAAGCAGGTCCGTCGGCTTCTGCACATAGCGCTGGACGGCTTTCAGCACGGCCGCCGCAAGTGCCGACTTCAGCACCGCGCCGAGCACGAAGGGCGCAGCACCGAGTGCGATTGCCTGTTCGAAACCGATCAACGTCGCAAGCCAGGCGGCGCCAACTGCAAGGCACAGCATGTTGGCGGCGAAATGGGCGGAGAAGCTCAGGACAACGCGATCGCCGGTCCAGCCGCGCTGTGCCAGCCAGCCGGCGATACCAGCGACCAAAGGAAAGGCGGCGAGATAACCGGCCGTCGGCCCTGCGAAATGGGCAAGACCGCCGGCGCCATTGGCAAGAACCGGAAGCCCGAGCATGGCCTCAGTCAGCCAGGTAAGGACGGTGGCAACGCCAAGCCGCCAACCATAGATGACGCCGATCATCGTGATGGCAAAGGTCTGCATGGTCACCGGCACCGGGACCATCGGCACGCTGATCTGCGAGGAGAGCGCGAGAAAGCCGGTGCCGAGAAGCACGAACAGCGCCTTGACCGGCCAGGCTTTACCGTCGAGGCGGAGCGGATCGAAGAGGGGCGCGTGGGCGGAAGCGAGATTGGACATCTGGGTCTCCGTGGGTTGCATTCACGATTATAGATAATTTTTTATTCTATCTATAAGATGGCCGCACTAGCCCACTGACGTACCAGTCAATCCGAGACCGACAACGGCGCGCAAAATCGCACGTCGATTCCATCAACAGACTGAAAAACAAGGCAAATAAATTATCTATAATTTTGCGCCCATGGCGGCGACCCAAGCGTAACGGTTGCGCTCAAAGACCTATCCGACGATGGAAAACGCCTCTCGCGTCTCGCCGGCAGCTGTCTTGACCGGCGTCTTGCCAATCCAGCCGACATGGCGCGCGAGGATTTTGGCTGCCTCGTCGCCCCGCCCTTCCCGCAAGGCGGCAAGGATCGCGCGGTGGTCATGGTCGGTGCGCGCTTCCCAGCTGCTCCTCCAGGCCGAAAACAGAAAGCGGGCGCTGGCGGCATGCAGGTCGTCGATCGAGGCGAGCAGTCGCGGCATGCCGCAGGGCTCCAGGATCAGCCGATGGAAAGCGCGGTTGGCAGCCTCCCAGGAACGGACGTCGCGCGACGTGTCCGCGGCGACCGTTGCCGCCTCGGCACGATCGAGGATGGCAGCGGTCAGATGTGGGATCGCATGGCGCAGCGCCAGCACCTCGAGAACCGCCCGCATTTCGGCGACCTCGCGGACTTCCTTGAGGTCGAACGCCGCAACACGAACGCCGCGACGTGGCTCGCTGACGGCAAGCCCCTGCGCCTCCAAAAGCCGGAACGCTTCGCGCACCGGCACGTGGCTGGCGCCGAATTCCTCGGCGATGTGATCCTGGCGCAGGCGCTCGCCCGGCGTCAGCACACCCGAGATGATCCTCTCGGCCAGTACCCGGCTGATGCGGCTTGCGATCGTATCGTCCCGTTGCTTGTTCATCGGCTACAGATAGAGGTGCCGGCAGGACCTGTCGAGCAAGCGACTGCGGCCTTTCGACGATTTCCAAAGGTTGAGATTTCGGCCGCCATCGTATAAACCTTCGGCGTACAAAAGCACGCGCCGCGAAAGCGATCTCCCCCTGCCTGTGGCGCCTCCTTCTCCCAGGGAAACTGACCTAAATGAACGGTATCGACCTCATCATCTTCGATTGCGACGGCGTTCTCGTCGATTCGGAAATCATCGCCTCGGAAGTCGAGGCGGCCCTTTTGACCGAAGCAGGCTATCCGATCAGCACCGAGGAGATGGCAGAGCGCTTTGCCGGCATGACCTGGCAGAACACGCTGCTGCAGATCGAAAAGGAAGCGAGCATCCCGCTTTCGGCCTCGCTCATCAGCAAGGTCGACACGATCCTCGACGAACGCCTCGCGCGCGATCTCAAGATCATCGAAGGCGTCAAGCCGATGCTGGCGCAGCTGACGCTGCCGCACTGCATCTGCTCCAACTCGACCTCGGCGCGGCTCGCGATGATGCTCGGCAAGGTCGGGATCAAGGATCATTTCGGCCGCCATATCTATTCCGCCCGCGACCTTGGAGCGGACCGCGTCAAGCCGAAGCCGGACATCTTCCTGCACGGCGCCAAGCAGATGGGCGTCGCCCCTTCCCGCATCCTGGTCATCGAGGACTCCGTTCACGGCATCCATGGAGCGCGCGCAGCGGGCATGCGCGTCGTCGGCTTTACCGGCGGCTCGCACACCCATCCCTCGCATGCCGACCAGCTGACCGATGCCGGCGCCGAAACGGTGATTTCCCGCATGTCGGCGCTGCCGGGCGTGATCGCCGCTCTATCCGAGTGGTCGGAGTCGATGACGGCCTGATCCGGCAAAGCCGGGCGCTAGCCGCTACAGACCCTTTCGCTCCGGATGTTCACCGGGGCGGGAAAAAGCTCTCGGCCATCACGGCGGGCGTCCGATTAGGCGCCGAGGGACAGGATGTCACATTGATGTGCCATGGCTGTCCCTCCGAAGATCTCCCCGGTTTTCGCACCGCGCACGAGGGCCATATCAGCCAAGCCCCTCAGGGGTATTTCTAGGAGGAAACATCATGCGTCTTTCAATGTTGACGGGCCTGACCCTGGCGGCCAGCGTTGCCTTCGGGCCGTTCGCCTTTGCCGATATCACCGTTGGCGTCATCACGCCGCTCACCGGCCCGGTCGCGGCCTATGGCGAGCAGGTCAAGAACGGCGCGGAAGCTGCCGCGGAGGAGATCAACAAAGCCGGCGGCATCAACGGCGAAAAGATCGTGCTGAAGATGATGGACGATGCCGGCGACCCGAAGCAGGCCGTATCGGTAGCAAACCAGGCTGCTGGTGAAGGCATCCACTTCGTCGTCGGTCCGGTGCTTTCAGGCACCTCGATGGCGGCGTCCGACGTTCTCGCCGAAAACGGCATCCTGATGATAACGCCGACGGCGACCACGCCCGATCTGACCACCCGCGGTCTGTGGAACGTGCTGCGCACCTGCGGTCGCGACGACCAGCAGGCTGAGGTTGCCGCTGCCTATGTGGTCAAGAACCTTAAGGACAAGCGCGTCGCCGTCCTGCACGACAAGGCTCCCTACGGCAAGGGCCTCGCCGACGGCTTCAAGAAGGGGATCAACGCAGGCGGTATCACCGAAGTCGTCTACGAAGGCCTCAACCCGGGCGACAAGGACTTCAGCGCCATCGTCACCCGTCTGAAGGCGGAAAAGGTCGATGTCGTCTACTTCGGCGGCTATCATCCGGAAGGCGGCCTGCTCGCACGCCAGATGCGCGACCAGGGTGTGACAGCGCAGATCTTCGGCGGCGACGGCCTGTCGAACACCGAGTTCTGGGCGATCGGCGGCGACGCTGCGACCGGCACGATCTACACCAACGCAAGCGACGCGACCCGCAACCCGGCGTCGGCTCCGGCCGTCGAGGCACTGAAGGCGAAGAACATTCCGGCCGAAGCCTTCACCCTTAACGCCTATGCGGCAGTGCAGGTCCTGAAGGCCGGCATCGAAAAGGCCGGCTCCGCCGAGGATGCGACCGCCGTTGCGACCGCGATCAAGTCCGGCGAAGCGATCGACACCGTGCTCGGCAAGCTCACCTACGGCGAAGCTGGCGACCTCACCTCGCAGGCTTTCTCGCTCTACAAGTGGGAAGGCGGCAAGAGCGTCGCTGCCGAGTAATCCGGTACAGTCACCAAATGAAAACGCCGGGGCTTGCCCCGGCGTTTTTCGTTTCAGGCAGCTGCTACAGCGCCGCGCATCTTAATTAGACGCGCAAAAGTTGCGTAGCACTTTGAATTGCTGCATGTTTTTATCCTTAAATCGAATAGGATTTAAGGAAACATGCGGCAGAGCCGCTTACTTCTTGCGCTTTGCCGGCGGACCTTCGTCGAAGCCGACGAAGACCTTGGCGTTGGAGCCTGCGCCGGCCGGGAGCGCGACGTCCGTCTTGGTGAAGACGAACTGCGTCGAGCCGTTTGCCGGGATCTCAACGACATGCTGCGTCAGCTCGGAATAGAGCGTCTTGTCTTCGTCGACCGCTGCGACGCGGATCGGCATTGTGATCTTGCCGGGACCGCCTGCGGGACCGCTGACGACCCGACCCTGAACCACGACGGTCACCGTGAGCGCGGTTTCGCTCTGCACGCATTGCCGCGTCGTATCGGCGAGCGACGCCTGATAGATGACCTTGGTCGGATCGTCCTTGCCGCCCTTGGCGTAGGTGCGGAACGACGAGGTACCTTCTCTCAAAACCACCTGCGGGCATGCAGCCTGGACAACGGCCGGCGTAGCTGCTGCGGCACTGCCGCCCGCATCGATCGCTCCGCCGGATTGCGTCTTGTTACAGCCGGCGAGGATCGCGAGAAAGGATATTGCGAGGACAGGCCGGGATACTTTGCCAAACACGTTGAACAACCTCTACTGAACCGGTTGAAACTCCTTGACCGAAATCTCGGCCGGAAGGCCTTTCATGGCCTTCGGGCATCGTCTATAGCAGCGGCGAATTGAAAAATCGATCGGGTCAGCCATCTCGATCGGAATTTTCCGAAACGACGCTCGGGCCGGAAATTGCATTGGTGACAAGAATGCGTGGGGACTTTGTCAAGGACTGACGCAATAAGACAGACGCGCTGCGGCCGGTTCGCATAGGGTCGCCGCGATCCGAAGGCAAGACGAAGGACTAGGATGGTGAAGTATATCTCGACGCGCGGCGAGGCCGCCCCTCTCGGCTTCTGCGATGCGCTGCTTGCGGGCCTTGCGCGCGACGGCGGTCTCTACCTTCCCAGGGAATGGCCGACGCTGTCGAAGAAAGAAATCCGGGCGCTGCGCGGCAAGTCCTATCAGGATATCGCCTTTGCCGTGCTCGAGCCCTTCATCCACGGTGAGATCCCCTCAGCGAAGTTTCGCGAGATGATCGACGAGGCTTACGCGACCTTCCGTCATCCCGCCATCGCGCCTCTCGTCCAGACCGGCCCCAATGCCTTCGTCATTGAGCTGTTCCACGGCTCGACGCTTGCGTTCAAGGACGTGGCGATGCAGCTGCTGGCCCGCCTGATGGACTATGTGCTCGCCGAGCGCGGTGAACGGGCGACCATCGTCGGCGCGACTTCGGGCGATACCGGAGGTGCTGCCATCGACGCCTTTGCCGGTCGCGAACGTACTGACATCTTTATCCTCTTCCCGCATGGCAAGGTCTCTGCCGTTCAGCAGCGCCAGATGACGACATCGAAGGCCGGCAACGTCCACGCCATCGCCGTGAAAGGCAATTTCGACGATTGCCAGAACCTGGTCAAAGGCATGTTCAACGACGCGGCCTTCCGCGATCGCGTCAAGCTTTCGGGCGTCAACTCGATCAACTGGGCGCGGATCATGGCCCAGATCGTCTATTACTTCACGACGGCGATCGCGCTCGGCGGCCCGGACCGCAAGATTTCCTTCACTGTGCCAACAGGCAATTTCGGCGATATCTTCGCCGGCTACGTCGCCAAGCGCATGGGCCTGCCGATCGACAAGCTTGTTGTCGCCACCAATGAAAACGACATTCTCGCCCGCACGCTGAAGACCGGCCGCTACGAAATGCGCGGGGTCGAGGCGACCACGTCTCCGTCGATGGACATCCAGATCTCGTCCAATTTCGAACGGCTTCTGTTCGAAGCCAACGATCGCGATCCGGCCGAAGTCCGATCCGCGATGGACAGCCTCAAGCAATCAGGCTCCTTTGCCATCCGCGAAAAGGCGCTGAAGGCGATCCGCAAGGAGTTCCAGGCCGGGCGCGCCTCCGAAAAGGACGTCGCCAGGACCATTGCCAAGACCTTGGAGAAAACCGGCTACCTGCTCGACCCGCACAGCGCCATCGGCGTCTTCGTGGCGGCCAAGCACGAGAAGGCGTCGGCCCCAATGGTGACGCTTGCAACCGCCCATCCCGCGAAATTCCCCGACGCCGTAAAATCGGCAAGTGGTATTGACCCGGCGCTTCCGACGTGGCTTGCTGACCTGATGAACAGGGAGGAGCGTTTCGATATCCTGGATGCGGATTTGAAGAGCGTCGAGACCTTTATCGGCGAGCGCACCCGTCTCCAGGGGTAAGAACGAGAAGAAACGTATGATGAAAGTTGAGTGCACCCGGCTCCCTTCCGGGTTGACGGTGGTAACCGAGCAGATGCCGCACCTTGAAAGCGTGGCGCTCGGCGTGTGGATCAAATCGGGCTCACGCAACGAAACCGTGGGCGAACACGGCATCGCTCATCTGCTTGAGCACATGGCTTTCAAAGGCACCGGCCGGCGCACCGCCCGCCAGATCGCCGAGGAAATCGAGAATGTCGGCGGCGAAGTCAACGCCGCGACCTCGACCGAAACGACATCCTATTACGCACGCGTCCTCAAGGATCACGTGCCGCTGGCCGTCGACATCCTTGCCGACATCCTCACCGAATCGAGCTTCGACGAGGAAGAGCTGCGCCGTGAAAAACAGGTGATCCTGCAGGAGATCGGCGCTGCCGACGACACGCCCGACGATGTCGTCTTCGATCGTTTCGCCGAAACTGCCTATCGCAACCAGACGGTCGGACGCCCGATCCTCGGCACGCCGGAGACGGTGATGTCGTTCTCCGCCAACCAGATCCGCCAATATCTCGGCCGCAACTACACCACCGACCGGATGTTCGTCGTCGCGGCCGGCGCCGTCGAGCACGAGGCTTTCGTGCGCCAGGTCGAGGAGCGCTTCTCGACGCTGCCGCGCACGCCGCTGGCAACGCCGGTTCTCGAAACCGCGATCTATACTGGCGGCGAAAGCCGCGAGACCCGCGACCTGATGGACGCGCAGATCCTGCTCGGGTTCGAAGGCAAGGCCTATCACGCCCGCGACTTCTACTGTTCGCAGATCCTCGCCAACATCCTCGGTGGCGGCATGTCTTCGCGCCTATTCCAAGAAGTGCGCGAGCATCGTGGCCTCTGTTACTCGGTCTATGCCTTCCATTGGGGCTTCTCCGATACCGGCATCTTCGGCGTGCATGCGGCAACCGGCGGCGAGAACCTGCCGGAGCTGATGCCCGTGATTGTCGACGAACTGCGCAAGTCGTCGATGAACATCGAACAGCAGGAAATCGAGCGCGCCCGCGCCCAGATCCGCGCCCAGCTGCTGATGGGCCAGGAAAGCCCGGCCGCACGCGCTGGCCAGATCGCCCGCCAGATGATGCTTTATGGCCGCCCGATCCCGAACGACGAACTGATGGAGCGCCTGTCTGGCATTACCATCGAGCGTCTGACCGATCTGGCAGGTCGCCTGTTCTTCGACACCGCCCCGACGCTGTCGGCGATCGGACCACTCGAACAGCTGGCGCCGATGAACGACATCCTGTCGTCACTGACAGGAAAAACCACCGTCGCGCACGCCGTCGCAAGCTGATCCGGACCACCGGATCTCGGCCGGGACTGCCATGGCGCCCGGCCGGCGAAGTGTTTGCGACTTTTCGTAAAATCGGATTCGATTTGTGCGCAAAGTTGTGCAACGCTCGGATTTGCGACAGCGCAAAGGGCGCCGTGCGCCGGGCGGTTAAGGATCTTCCGCGCGTTCAACTGGAAGGCCTCGGAGGCACATATGACACGATCGGTTTTTCGGTTCCTGTCGCGACAGCCCGAGACGATCGAGATCGCCAACCAGGATTACCTGCTCCGCCTCCCCCGTTACGCCGATTATCGCCAATGGTACCACCTTCGAAGCGAGAGCCGCGGCTTTCTGGAACCGTGGGAACCGACCTGGCGCGCCGACGAAATGACGGAAAGCGCCTTTCGCGGCCGCGTCATCCGCAATGAGCAGGAATTCGCATCCGGCCAGGCCGTACCGCTTTTTCTTTTCCACAAGCCCGCGGAGACCCTGCTCGGCGGGATCACCATCGGCCACATCCGTCGCGGTGCCGGGCAAAACTGCATGATCGGCTACTGGATGGGCGAGCGTCATGCCGGCCACGGCCACATGTTTGCCGCCCTCAAGCTTGCGATTCCCTACATCTTTTCGAGCCTTGAGTTGCACCGTATTGAAGCAGCCTGTATTCCGGAGAACTCAAGAAGCATCCGGCTCCTTGAAAAGGCCGGTTTTGAGCGTGAAGGCTACTTAAGACAGTACTTGAGGATTAACGGGCAATGGCGTGACCATGTGCTTTTCTCTCTCCTGTCCGATGATGCCGTACCGAACAGGAAATTGCCCCTTTGATGCCTCTAACCCGCTCGCCCTTCGCATGGTCAGCCTCGAAGCTGGCAGCGTTTCTGATCGCTCTCACGACGCTGTTCTGCGCCTTTAGCGGCATTGCCCATGCTCTTGAGCCGGTCAAGATTTCACGCGAAGACACCGCACTCGACCTGACCGCGACGACCGAGATCTATAGCGGCCGCAGCGAAGCCTTCCAGGTTTCGACGGCGCCAGGCGCTGACGGTATCGTCCGGCGCATCGAAGTGCGTTCCAGCACCGAGAACCACCAGGGCGACTGGGCGGTTTTCGCGCTCGCCAACGTTTCGGGCGAACAGCTCGACCGCGTGATCGTCGCGCCGCATTTTCGCCTGGTGAATTCCAAGCTCTTCTGGCCCGACCTCGGGTCGCAACGCATGCTGTCGATCACGCCGAGCGAGGGCTTTGCGCTCGAACGGCTGCCGAGCGACGATTCGGACGTCTTCCAGATCACGCTCAACCCAGGCGCGGTCATCACCTTCGTCGCAGAGCTGGCGACGCCTGAGCTGCCGCAGATCTACCTCTGGCAACCGGACGCCTACAAGGACACGGTCAACGCCTTCACGCTCTATCGCGGCATCGTTCTCGGCATCGCCGGCCTGCTCGCGGTGTTCCTGACGATCCTGTTCGTGGTCAAGGGAACCTCGATGCTGCCGGCAACGGCAGCACTCGCCTGGGCGGTGCTTGCCTATATCTGCGTCGATTTCGGCTTCTTGTCCAAGCTCATCAGCGTCACGGCCGGCGACGAGCGAATATGGCGAGCGGGAACCGAGGTGTTCCTCGCGGCAGGCCTGGTGATCTTTCTCTTCACCTATCTCAACCTCAATCGCTGGCACCAGCATCTGGGTTATGCGACACTCGCCTGGATCCTCGGCCTTGGCCTGCTCTTCGGCGTTGCGGTCTATGATCCGGCAATCGCATCGGGTATCGCCCGCCTCTCATTCGCACTGACGGCAACGGTCGGGATCGTGCTGATCGCCTATCTCGGCTTCAACCGTTACGACCGCGCCATCCTGCTGGTCCCCGCCTGGCTGCTCATTCTGGTCTGGCTGTTCGGCGCGTGGCTGACCGTCACCGGCCAGCTGGCAAACGACATCGTCCAGCCAGCACTTGGCGGCGGCCTCGTCCTGATCGTGCTCTTGATCGGCTTCACCGTCATGCAGCACGCCTTTGCCGGCGGCGCCTACCAGCAGGGCCTGTTCTCCGATCTTGAGCGCCAGTCGCTGGCGCTGACGGGTTCCGGCGATACGGTCTGGGACTGGGATGTGGCGCGTGACCGCGTCGTCACCATTCCCGATATCTCCCTGCAGCTCGGTCTCTCCATGGGCTCGATGCACGGCCCCTTGCGCAACTGGTTGCCGCGCCTGCACCCCGATGACCGCGATCGCTTCCGTGCCACGCTCGACGTCCTGCTCGAACACCGCCGCGGCAAGCTCAACCACGAATTCCGTGTACGTGCAGAGGATGGCCATTATCACTGGCTGTCGATCCGCGCCCGCCCGGTGCTTGGCGCCAATGGCGAGATCATCCGCTGCGTCGGCACGATCATCGACATCACCGAGCAGCGCAACTCGGTCGAACGTCTGCTGCACAACGCGCTGCATGACAATCTGACCGGCCTTCCCAATCGTCAGGTCTTCCTCGACCGCCTGCAGGCCATCCTGCTGATGGCCGACACCACGACCGCACGCCCGACCGTTCTGGCGATTGATATCGATCGCTACAAGCAGGTCAACGACCTGCTCGGCATTGCCGCCGGTGACAACATCCTGATCGCACTGACGCGCCGGCTGCGCCGGCTGCTGCGCCCGCAAGACACGCTCGCGCGCCTCGGCGGCGACCAGTTCGGGCTGATCCTGATGTCGGAGCGCGACCCGGCCAAGGTCGCCGATTTCGCCGACGCGGTCAGCAAGGCGATCATGGTGCCGCTCAACTATGGCAACCGCGAAATCAACCTCACCGCGTCCATCGGCCTCGTCTCCTGGCTCGACCAGGAGCAGAGCGCTGCCGGCCTGATCGACGACGCGGAGCTTGCGATGTTCCGCGCCAAGAAGGAAGGCGGCAACCGCGTCGAGCCTTTCCGTCCAGCCTTTAGAACCTCCGGCTCGGATCGCATGCAGCTCGAAGCCGATCTCAAGCGAGCGATCGAGCGCAAGGAACTGTCGCTGGTCTACCAACCGATCGTGCGGCTCAGCGACGCCGAGATTGCCGGTTTCGAGGCGCTGATGCGCTGGGATCACCCCAAGCGCGGCAATGTCTCGCCGACCGAGTTCATCCCGATCGCCGAGAATTCCGACCTGATCAACCAGCTCGGCATGTTCGCATTCGACAAGGCGACCAGCGACCTCACGGAATGGCAGATCCAGACCGGCGATCTGCCGATCTTCGTGTCGATCAATCTCTCCAGCGCGCAGCTGCTCAACAACGAGCTCTATGACGACGTTCGTGCCGTGCTGAACAAGAACCGTTGCGACCCGGCCAAGGTGAAGATGGAGCTGACCGAATCTCTTGTCATGGAGAATCCGGAGCAGGCGCGGTTGGTGCTTGAGAAGCTGAAGGAAGCCGGCTTGAAGCTGGCGCTCGACGACTTCGGCACGGGCCACTCGTCGCTCTCCTATCTCACCCGCTTCCCCTTCGATACGATCAAGATCGACAAGGCGCTGGTGCGAGACCCGAGCGATAAGCGCGGCATTCTGCTGCGCTCGGTGATCACCATGGCACGCGAACTCGACATGCAGGTTGTGGCCGAAGGCATCGAGTCCGAGGAAGACGCTATCCAGCTTTCACAGATGGGCTGCGACTACGGCCAGAGCTTCCTGTTCGGCCCGCCGATCGGTTCGGAGTCGATCCTGCGGCTGTTGAAAGAGCGATTTCCGCTGATGAAACGGGCTTAAGCTCCACAAGGGTGCGCCACTGCAAGGCTGCGGATACACGCAGCCTCGGATGTCTCATGGACGAATCTGATTGAGGCAATCTGGATTACAGTTCATGGCCGGATCCGGCGCCGGGTATCAGGCGTGGCCGGCCTCGATCGACAGCATCGCCGGGCTGACGCCCATCAATGCCAGAGCGCGATCGTATTTGTCGCCGAGCGCCTTGTCGAAGATCAGCTCTTCGCGCGCCGGGCAGGTCAGCCAGCCGTTCTGGGTGATCTCCGCCTCAAGCTGGCCGGGACCCCAGCCGGCATAACCCAGCATCATCGTCGCCCGGTGCGGCCCCTCCCCGCGCGAGATCGCACGGACGATGTCGAGCGTGGCGGTCAGGCAGATATCGTCGCTGACCGGAATGCTGGAATCGCTTAAATAATCGTCAGAGTGCAGCACGAAACCACGCCCGGTCTCGACCGGGCCGCCCGCCTGAATCTGGAAATCGCGGGTCATCGCCGGCAGACGGATTGCCTCGTCCTCGTCGAGGATTTCGAGGTGCATCAGCACATCGGGGAAGGTCAGCTGCTGCGGCCGGTTGAGGATGAAGCCCATGGCGCCGTCGTCCGAATGGGCGCAGATGAAGATGACGGTGCGGGCAAAATTCGTGTCAAACATCCCAGGCATGGCGATCAGGAACTGACCGTCAAGGAAACCGCGTTCCCGTTTCTTCTGTGCCATGGGTATCGCCATAATGCGGACAGCCTACCAATTCGTCGCGAAATGAAAAGCGCTTCAACGTCGCGACCGCCAAATAATGCACGTACCGCGTTTACCCTGTTCTGCTTGATCAAACATTTATGATCTCCACGCCCAAAGGGGCGTCTGGAGCGTTGCCGGCAAAAGCGATATTGCTTTGGCCATGATCAAACGTCCCACATATCAGAACATGGTCCAGCGCATCGGCACGGCAAGCCTTCTCCTCGCATTTTTTCTGCCTGCCAGCGCCCAGGCGGCGACCAGCGAATGGATGACATCAACCGGCGGCATGATCCGCATTGTTGCCGCGCCATTGCAAAAGGATGGCACGATCCCGGCGACGCTCGAGGTCAAGCTGAACCCCGGCTGGAAGACCTATTGGCGCGAGCCCGGCGCTAGCGGCATTCCCCCGCAGATCACGCTTGATCCGGCCGAAGGAGTCGTTCTTGAAAAGATCGGCTTTCCCGTGCCCAAGACCTTCGACGACGGGGTGGTGCGCTATGTCGGCTACGACAAGTCAGTCGCCTTCCCCTTGACGCTGAAGCGCCTGCACGGCAAGGGAGACGTGAAGATCCGCGCCTCGGTGTTCCTCGGGATCTGCGAGGACATCTGCATCCCGGTGCAGGGCGAACTGAATCTGACGCTCAAGCATGACGACTTCGACAACCCGCTCGATGCCGCCCGCATCGACGGTGCAGTCGCCGCCCTGCCGGAACCGCCCTCCGAGGATTTCAAGGTGACAACCGCCGTTTATGACGAGCACAAGGCAGCGGTGCGCCTCTCGTTGAAGCTACCGCCGGACACCGGCAAGGAGCACCGCGAACTGTTTCTTGCCGGCGCCTCAGGCGTCTCCTTCGGCAAGCCGGCAATCACTCAGGCGGAAGGTGCGGAGCTAAAGGCCGAGATCCCCGTTCGGCTCTCCGGCAAGGATAAGACGCTGAAGGGAAAGCCGGTCATCCTCACCGTGCGCGCCGGCGGGCGCAGCATGGAAACGACCCTTGCCTTTGATTGATGCGCCTCTATAGTCTTGCCGGTTTCAGGCGGTTGGGTCCAAAAACAATCGCCGGAGACACCCGGACGCACAACTCAAGCCGCGACAACGCCCTGCCGGAACGCCGGTCTGGCCATGCGCGCAACGCAAGGAGAATGCCGTGACCATTGCCGTCGGAGACAAGCTGCCCGCTGCTACCTTCAAGGAAAAGACCGCCGATGGTCCGGTGGAAGTGACGACCGAACAGCTTTTCAAGGGCAAGCGCGTCGTGCTCTTTGCCGTGCCGGGCGCCTTTACCCCCACCTGCTCGCTCAACCATCTGCCCGGCTATCTCGAAAACCGTGACGCGATCCTGTCGCGCGGTATCGATGATATCGCCGTGGTTGCCGTCAACGACCTGCATGTCATGGGTGCCTGGGCGACATCGTCGGGCGGCATGGGCAAGATCCACTTTCTCTCGGACTGGAATGCCGCGTTCACCAAGGCACTCGGCATGGATATCGATCTGTCCGCCGGCACGCTCGGCGTCCGCTCCAAGCGTTATTCGATGCTTGTCGAAGACGGCGTGGTGAAGACGCTCAATCTTGAGGAAAGCCCGGGCCAGGCGACCGTATCGGGCGCCGCCGCGATGCTGGAGCAGCTCTAGGCTTAGACGTCACTGCGAATGAAAAACGGGCCATGCGGCCCGTTTTTCATTTTGCGAGAGGATCCGGACGGCGCCCCTTCTTGTAGGGCTCCATGCCCTTGCGGGCGAGTTCGTCGGCGCGCTCGTTTTCCGGATGGCCGGCATGGCCCTTAACCCAGTGCCAGGTGACTTTATGGCGGCGGTTGGCCTCGTCCAGCGCCTGCCAGAGTTCGCCGTTCTTCACCGGCTTCTTGTCCGCGGTCTTCCAGCCGTTTTTCTTCCAGCCGTGGATCCACTTGGAGATGCCGTCCATCACATATTTGCTGTCGGTATGCAGGTCGACCTCGCAGGCGTTCTTCAGCGCATCCAGCGCCGAGATCGCCGCCAGAAGCTCCATGCGGTTGTTGGTCGTTTCCGCCTCGCCCCCGCACATATCCTTTTCCACCTCGCCGTAGCGCAGCACCGCGCCCCAGCCGCCCGGCCCGGGGTTGCCCGAGCAGGCGCCGTCCGTAAAAATATCAACGTGTTTCATGCAGAGGTCTCTTCGATCCGGAGGCCGTATTCGGCGCTGGAAACGATCGCCCGGTGGAACCGGATCTTGGTCAAATATTCGAGCGGATCCTTCTTCACCACCAAGGCGCCGGCCGGCGTCATCAGCCAGTCGTAGAGGCGCGTCAGGAAGAAGCGCAGTGCCGAACCGCGGCAGAGCAGCGGCAGGGCTTCGACCTCATCCGCCGTCAGCTTGCGCACGCTCTCATAACCCGAAAGCAGCGCCATGCCCTTGGTGATATTGTAGGAGCCGTTCTTTTCGAAGCACCACGAGTTGAGGCAGACCGCCACATCGTAGGCGAGATAATCGTTGCAGGCGAAATAGAAGTCGATCAGGCCGGAAAGCTGGTCGCCGAGGAAGAAGACATTGTCGGGGAACAGATCGGCATGGATGACACCATCCGGCAGCGATTTCGGCCAATGGCTCTCGAGATGCGCAAGCTCGGCGGAAATCTCGTCCTTAAGGCCGGTCTGCACCTCGTCGGCGCGCGCCTCGGAATTGACCCATAGCGGCCGCCAACCGCCGACCGAAAGCGCATTGGTGCGCCTCAGGTCGAAGCCCTGGCTAGCGACATGCATCTCAGCCAACGCCCTGCCGACCTCGCGGCAATGCTTGGCCTCCGGCTTGCGAAGCCACATGCCTTCGAGGAACGAAATCATGGCGGCCGGACGGCCGGACAATTCGCCCAGCAGTTCGCCGTCGGAGCGCGGCAGGGGCAGCGGACAGGAAAGCCCGCGATCGGCCAGATGATGCATCAGCCCCAGGAAGAACGGCAGGTCACCTGCGTTCACCCGCTTCTCGTAGAGCGTGAGGATATAGGCGCCCTTTGTCGTGTGCAGCAGGAAGTTGGAGTTTTCGACCCCCTCGGCGATGCCCTTGTAGGACGTCAGCTGGCCGACGTCATAGGCCTCGAGAAAGGCGCTCAGGTCGTCTTCCGTGATATCGGTGTAAACTGCCACGGTCGTTCACTTTCAAATGCGGGCAAGATATGCGGGTTATTCGCCGTTGACGAAGGCCATGTCGGCGGCGGTCAGCGGCACGTGCCGGATCTCGCGGTTGACGAGGAAGTTCTCATTTTCCTCGACGGTGTCGGCAAGTTCAACGACGGCGTCGTAGCGCTCGCGGAACGCCTCGATGATCTCGTTGACGATGACCTCAGGCGCCGATGCGCCGGCAGACAGGCCGACGGTCGAGATTTCGCCGATCGAATCCCAGTCGATTTCCGCTGCCCGCTGCACGAGAACGGACTTTTTCGCGCCGGCTTTCAGCGCCACTTCGACCAGGCGCTTGGAGTTCGACGAGTTCGGCGCACCGACAACCAGGAACAGATCGCAGCCGGGTGCCGCCTGCTTGACCGCTTCCTGGCGGTTGGTGGTGGCATAGCAGATCGAGTCCGCAGCCGGCGCAGTCAGATTGGGGAAGCGCTCATGCAGCCGCTTGATGACCCCGGCAGTGTCGTCGACGGAGAGTGTGGTCTGGGTAACAAAACCGAGATTTTCCGGATCCGGCGGCATATAGACGTCCGCATCCTCGATCGTCTCGACGAGCGATACCGCGCCTTCCGGCAGTTGCCCCATGGTGCCGATGACTTCGGGGTGACCGGCATGGCCGATCAGCACCACGTGGCGGCCCAGCCGGTTGTGGCGCATCGCCTGCTTGTGCACCTTAGAGACCAGCGGACATGTGGCGTCGAGATAGAAGAGATTGCGTGTATCGGCATCCGCAGGCACCGATTTCGGCACGCCATGGGCGGAAAACACCACCGGCTGCTTGCGATGCTCCGGCGGGATCTCGTCGAGTTCCTCGACGAAAATGGCACCCTTGGCTTCCAGCCCTTCGACCACATAACGATTATGCACGATCTCGTGGCGAACATAGACCGGCGCGCCGAATTCCTTCAGCGCCAGGACGACGATCTGGATCGCCCGGTCGACGCCGGCGCAGAAACCGCGCGGCCCGCAAAGGCGAATGGTGATCGGGGATTTTGCCGCGGATGATGCCATGGATCAGGATGCCAGTAGAACGAAAACAAGGGCTGCAATCGCCGGGCCGCCCTGGATCAACAGGATGCGCGGCTTGACGGACCACGCGCCATATATAGCGGCAACGATCACGCACACAAGGAAGAACACCTTCAACTCGAAGGCAAATGACGCCTCCGGCTGCAGAAGAGACCAGAAAAGACCAGCCGCGAGAAAGCCGTTGTAAAGCCCCTGGTTGGCGGCGAGCACCCGGGTCGCTTCCGCCTGCTCCACCGTCATGCGGAACACCGAACGTCCCTCAGGCCTCGTCCACAGAAACATCTCCAGCACGAGAAAACCGAGATGCAACAGCGCCGTCAGCGCGATCAGGATCGTCGATATCAAACCCATTCCACATGTCCCCCAACTGCGTCGGTCAGGGATAGCACGGCGCTACAGCCTGTTTCCTTAAGTCCTATTCGATTTAAGGATAAAAACATGCAGCAAATCAAAGTGCTACAGCGACCTTTGCGATAATAAGACGCGCGGCGCTGTAGAGGCCCGCCTATGGCTTGCGCCGCATCAGAAAAACGCCGCTGACGACGACCAGGGCTCCGGCAAGACCGTACCAGGTCAGCGCGTATTGCAGATGGCTGTTCGGCAGGTCGAACTGGGTAACGCCGCCGATCGGAAGCCCACCCGGATTGGGCGTAGCATCGGCGTCGACGAAGAACGGTACGACCTTCTCGGCGGGAAGCCCGACCGAAGATGCCATCGTGTCGAGGTCCTTCCAGTAAAAGATATTCTTGGCGAGGTCATTGTCCGGGACCAGCGACGACGGCTTTTCGGCGAGCTTCGGCCTTGCGAGGCCATGGATGGCCACGGACGCCGGAAGCTCGCCCGCGAGACGGGTCGACGAATCCTTCAGTTCGAAGGGAACGAAACCGCGGTTGACGAACAAGGCACGGCCGTCCTCGATATTCAGCGGCGTAAAGACATAGTAGCCGGTGCGACCGTTGTAGGTCGCGAAGAAGTGCCGCTCCTTGCTGTGGTCGAAGGTGCCGGAAACATTGACGGTGCGATAATCGATATCGCCGCCTTCGGCTGAAATCTTTTCGACCTCGGCAAGCGTCACCGGCGGCGCCGACCGCCGTTCAGCGATCGCTTGAAGCAGGCCCTCTTTCCAGTGCAGCCGCTGCATCTGCCAGGTGCCGAGCGAAATGAGGATGGCGAAGACGATAGCGAGCACGGCGAATGCGCCGAGGCGCGCAACAAGGCTGCCCTTCTTCCTGGTCTCGATCTCAGCCACGGTCGATCTCGCCGGGCCGCGCGTTGTTGCGATACTGCAGGTTGATAAGGATGCCCTTCAGCATGCGCGTCAGGCCGAGGCTGAGCACGATCGCCAGCGGTATCCAGAGCAGGAAATGCAGCCAGAGCGGTGGATTGAGGTTTACCTCCATCCACAGTGCCGCACCGACGACGATGAAGCCGACAATCAGGATGACGAAGACGACAGGACCATCGCCGGAATCGGCGAAACGATAGTCGAGATCGCAGCTGGCGCAGGCGGGCTTTACCGTCAGGAACCCATCGAACAGCTTTCCCTGGCCGCATCGCGGGCAATGGCCTTTGATACCTGCCATGACCGGGTCGACCGGCGGATAGAGGGCTTTGTCGTCACTCACGGATTGATCTCGATCGGGGTGTTGTTGGGAACCAGGTCCCAGATTTCATCCATTTCGGCATTCGTAACCGCAATGCAGCCGTCCGTCCAATCGAACATCTGCGTCATAAACGCCAGCCAGCCGAAATAATTGCGCTGGCCGTGGATCATGATCATGCCACCGGGGTCGACGCCCTTAGCTGCCGCTGCCTTGATATCCTCGGGTCTCGGATAGGAGACGTGCATCGACAGGTGATAGCCGCTCTTGTCGTTGCGCCAATCGAGGACATAGAGGCCTTCCGGCGTTCGCCGGTCACCTTCGCGTTCCTTGTGACCGATGGGATTGCCGCCAAGAGCGACCGAATACTGGCGCAGCATCTCTCCACCCCGGTAGAGCTGCAGGATGCGCTTCTCCTTGTGCACCACCACGCGGTCGGCCGGATCGCCGGCAGAGGCTGAAAAGCATCCTGCCAGAAGCCAGGCCGTCGTCACCGCAGCCACGCGAATATTCATGTCGGCTCGCCCCATCGATTCCGCCGTAATGCAAACAAAAAATAAGGCGGCTGCATGGTCGCAGCCGCCTTATCGAGAAGAGCTTGCGCTCAAATCTTCTTACATGTGAGCGACCGGCGCGCCCCAACCACCCCAGATGTAGATGGAGAAGAAGAGGAACAGCCAGACGACGTCAACGAAGTGCCAGTACCAGGCCGCCGCTTCGAAGCCGAAGTGCTGCTTCGGCGTGAAGTCGCCACGCAGCGCGCGCAGCAGGCAGACGAGCAGGAAGATCGTACCAACGAGAACGTGGAAGCCGTGGAAGCCGGTCGCCATGAAGAAGGTCGCGCCGTAGATCGAGTCCTTGAAGGCGAACGGAGCGTGAGCGTATTCGTAGGCCTGGACGTAGGAAAACAGCACGCCGAGCACGACCGTCAGCGACAGGCCGTAGACGAGGCCCTTGCGGTCGTTGTGGAGCAGTGCGTGGTGCGCCCAGGTGACCGTCGTGCCGGAAAGCAGCAGGATGACGGTGTTGTAGAGCGGCAGATGCCAGGGGTCGAGAACCTCGATGCCCTTCGGCGGCCAGACACCACCGGTGAAGGCGGCGCGGGTTGCCTGAATGGCTTCGCCCGGGAACAGGCTGGCGTCGAAGTAGGCCCAGAACCAGGCGACGAAGAACATCACTTCCGAAGCGATGAACATGATCATGCCGTAGCGCAGGTGCAGCGAGACGACGCGGGTGTGGTGACCCTCGTGCGCTTCCTTCACCGTGTCCGACCACCAGCCGTACATGGTGTAGAGAACGACTGTGAGGCCGATGAAGAAGACCCACGGATTGGCAAGGTCAGCGCCGAACAGCTTGAAGGAGCCGCCCGAGAGATAGCGCATGTAGCCGACACCGCCGAACGCCATGACGAATGCGCCGATCGAGGCAAGCAACGGCCAGGGGCTCGGGTCGATGATGTGGTAGTCGTGATTCTTCTGATGTGCATCGGCCATGTCAGTAATCCCCGATAGGTCTTTCTCTTGTCGCCCTTTCGGCATAGCCGAAACGGGCCTCCAGTCAAAGTTTGTTCTCAGTTTCGCCCGTCTTCACCTGTGCGACCGGCTTCGACGGCTCGCGTGGGTAGAAGGTGTAGGAAAGTGTCAGTGTCTTGATGTCCTTGGTCTCTACCGCCTTGACCATGTCCGGATCGACGAAGAATACCACCGGCATCTCCATCTCCTCTCCCGGCTGCAGTGTTGTCTCGGTAAAGCAGAAGCATTGAACCTTGTTGAAATAGGCACCGGCCTGCATCGGCGTGACGTTGAACGTCGCCTGCCCGGTCGTCGGCTTCGACGAAAGGTTCTTGGCGCGGTACATCACCTGTACCGTCTCGCCGATCCGCACATCGATGTCGCGTTGAACCGGCCTGAACTCCCACGGCAGGCCGCCGGAGGTATTGGCGTCGAAGGTCACCTTGACCTTTTCGTCGAGAATGACATCCGATGCCTGCTCGACGCGCTGCGTCGTGCCGTTATAGCCGGTGACGCGGCAGAACATGTCATAGAGCGGCACGGCCGCATAGGCCATGCCGGTCATGCCGACGACGAAGGCAATGCAAGTACCGACGATAGCGCCGTTGGAGCGCTGCTTCTGCTGAGGGTCCTGAGAGGTCGTCATATCGCGCTTCCCTCAGTTGACCATGCCGTTGCCGAACTTGATCAGCGTGACGACGTAAAAGAGGACGACCAGGCCAGCCAGCACGATACCGAGCGCAATGTTGCGGCCGCGGCGGGACTTCTTCTGGGCTTCGTTCAGCTTGACGGTTTCCATCAGGCAACACTCCCGGCATTCAGCCAGATATTGACGATCAGGTGATCCGCCATCAGGGCGGAGAAGATCACGAACAGATACATGATCGAGAAGGCGAAAAGCTTCTTGGCGGGCAGCATGCGCTCATCCGCCTCAGGCATGCGCAGCACGCCGATCGAATACCAAACGAAGCCCAGGCCTAGTGCCGCTGCAACCGCGCCATACCCGATGCTCGCAAAACCGAGCAAGGTGGGACAGATGCCGATCAGGGCCGTCAGGACTGCATAGATGACGATCTGCTTCTTGGTGGTTGCCTGGCCGCAGACGTTGGGCAGCATCGGCACGCCGACGGCGCCGTAGTCGCCCATCTTGAACAGCGCCAGCGCCCAGAAATGCGCTGGCGTCCACAGGAAGGTGATGAGGAACAGGACGATGCTTTCCACCGATACGCCGCCGGTCACGCACGCCCAGCCGATCATCGGCGGGAAGGCACCGGCAGCACCGCCGATGACGATGTTCTGCGGCGTCGAGCGCTTGAGCCACATCGTATAGATGACGGCGTAGAAGAAGATGGTGAAGGCGAGCAACCCGGCTGCGAGCCAATTGACGGCGAGCCCGAGGATGATCACGGAAAAGGCGGAGAGCGTCAGGCCGAAGGCGAGGGCTTCCTCGGGCAGGATCTTGCCTGCAGGGATCGGGCGCTTGGCCGTGCGGGTCATGACCGCGTCGATGTCGGCGTCATACCACATATTGAGCGCGCCTGAGGCGCCGGCGCCAACAGCGATGCACAGGATGGCGATGAAACCAATGAAGGGATTGATATGTCCGGGTGCAAGCACGAGGCCTGCAAGCGCAGTGAACACAACGAGCGACATGACGCGGGGTTTCAGAAGCTCGAAATAATCGCGTGCAGAGGCCTCGGACAGGCGCGGTGCACCACCCCTGCCAACTGCTTCGTGATTGTCGATGACCGTCATGTCTCGTCCTTGATCGTCTTTTGCCCATACGGGCCGTCTTTTGCCGGTTCTCCGGCGGGGTGAAGCCGCCGGGATCGGCGGCTTCTGTTTCTTTCCCATCACTTGATGCGCGGGAGTTGTTCCCACTGGTGGAACGGCGGCGGCGAAGACAGCTGCCATTCCAGCGTGTTCGCACCCTCGCCCCACGGATTGTCGCCAGCGACGCGCTTCTTTGCGAAGGCTTCAGCGACACAGAAGAGGAAGATCAGCACGCCGACGGCTGCGATGTACGAGCCGTAGGACGACACCATGTTCCAGCCGGCATAGGCATCCGGATAGTCGATGTAGCGGCGCGGCATGCCGGCGAGACCCAGGAAGTGCTGCGGGAAGAAGATCAAGTTCACACCGATGAACATGACCCAGAAGTGCAGCTTGCCGAGGAACTCGGAGTACATGTAGCCGGTCATCTTCGGGAACCAGTAGTACCAGGCAGCGAAGATCGCGAACACGGCGCCGAGCGACAGAACGTAGTGGAAGTGAGCAACCACGTAGTAGGTGTCGTGCAGCGAACGGTCGAGACCGGCGTTGGCGAGCTGAACGCCCGTGACACCACCGACGGTGAACAGGAAGATGAAGCCGATCGCCCAGACCATCGGGGTCGTGAAGCGGATCGAACCACCCCACATCGTCGCGATCCACGAGAAGATCTTCACGCCGGTCGGAACAGCGATAACCATCGTCGCGAAGACGAAGTAACGCTGCGTGTCGAGCGACATGCCGACGGTGTACATGTGGTGCGCCCACACGATGAAGCCGACGGCGCCGATCGCGACCATGGCGTAGGCCATGCCGAGGTAGCCGAAGATCGGCTTACGCGAGAAGGTGGAAACGATGTGGCTGACGATGCCGAAGCCCGGCAGGATCAGGATGTACACTTCCGGGTGACCGAAGAACCAGAACAGGTGCTGGAACAGGATCGGGTCGCCGCCGCCTTCAGGCGCGAAGAAGGCCGTGCCGAAGTTGCGGTCGGTCAGCAGCATGGTGATGCCACCTGCCAGAACCGGCAGCGAGAGCAGAAGCAGGAAGGCGGTGATCAGAACCGACCAGGCAAACAGCGGCATCTTGTGCAGCGTCATGCCCGGAGCGCGCATGTTCAGGATCGTGGTGATGAAGTTGATCGCGCCGAGGATCGACGAGGCACCGGCGATGTGCAGGCCAAGGATCACAAGATCCATCGCCGGCCCGGGCATGCCTGATGTCGAGAATGGTGGATAGATCGTCCATCCGCCCCCCGCACCATAGGCGCCTGCCGGACCTTCGACGAACATCGAAAGCAGAACCAGCAGAAAGGCCGGAATGATCAGCCAGAAGGAGATGTTGTTCATGCGCGGGAACGCCATGTCCGGCGCGCCGATCATGATCGGAACCATCCAGTTGGCGAAGCCCCCGATCAGCGCCGGCATGACCATGAAGAAGATCATGATGAGCGCGTGCGCGGTCGTGAACACGTTGAACATGTGCTTGCCGCCGTCGATGGCAGCATCGCCCTCGAAGCCGTAAACCATCTGCGCCAGACCGTGGAAGATCTGGATGCCCGGTTCCTGCAGCTCGGCGCGCATGAACACCGACAGCGTGCCGCCGATGATGCCCGCGATGATCGCGAAGATCAGGTAGAGCGTGCCGATGTCCTTGTGGTTGGTTGACAGAAACCAGCGCTGAAAGAAGGTCAACGGCTTGTGCGCGTGGTCTGCGTGACCATGATCGGAGTGATCATGGCGTTGGTCGTGATGAGCGGCTGTTCCAGCCATGGGTCGAGCTCCCCTTCCGATTACTGTGCGGCGTTGGCAGCGACGTCAACGGCCTTGGCCGCGCCGTCGATGGACGCCATGAGCGCCTTGTTCGCATCGCCGATATTGGTTGCGGCGGCAGCGAGCCAGGCGTCGTATTTTTCCTGCGAAACAACGCGGATGGCGATCGGCATATAGGCGTGGTCCTTGCCGCAGAGCTCGGAACACTGGCCGTAATAGAGGCCTTCGCGGTCAGCCTTGAACCAGGTTTCGTTCAGGCGGCCGGGAACGGCATCGATCTTAACGCCGAAGGCAGGCATTGCGAAAGCGTGGATGACGTCGGCAGCCGTGACGAGCACACGAACGGTCTTGCCGACCGGAACGACGACTTCGTTGTCGACGGCGAGCAGACGCGGGTATTCGGCCTTGTCTTCCTTGCCGAGACCCGCACGATCTTCTTCCTTCATCAGCAGACTGTCGAAGGAGAGCGGGCTTTCGCCGACTTCATATTCATAGGACCAGTACCACTGGTTGCCCGTCGCCTTGACCGTCAGGTCCGGATTCTGCGGCGGCGTCAGCTGCGCGGTCAGAAGCTGGAAGGACGGGATCGCCAGGAATAGCAGGATGATGACCGGACCAACGGTCCAGACAACTTCGATAGCGGTGTTGTGGCTGGTCTTGGAGGGAACCGGGTTGACGCTCTCACGGAATTTGACCACCACGACAATCAGCAGCAGGAGGACAAAAAGAGTGATCGGAATGATGAACCACAGGGTATAGTGCTCAAACCACGTGATCTCTTCCATAATGCCCGTCGCAGCCGTCTGAAAGTTCGTCTGCCAATCGACAGGCTTGTCAGCGAAGGCGCTCGAAGCAAAAAGCAGACAGGCAAGCGCTGCCATAACTGCATAAGCCTTATTTTTCACAATATGTCTCCCCAATGCGCTTGATCAGGATCAAACCGGAACGCAGAATCCCTGCGATACTGCAGCGCTTCAAACCACAGTTTGCCCAACGCCGCAACATCTGTGCAATCAACCCCATGCGGCATTTTTGCACAAATGCGACTTTTCTCACAGGCACCCCTCGGAACCCCCAGCGAATCGACTTATATGTCCCGGTCTGCGCCACTGACGGCGCTATCACGCCACATCAGCGCGACAATGGCGCTCCGCGAGCCCAATTTCCGCCATATGGCGCTGGAATGTACCCCACAGGGCTTTTCATTTTCTCCCGCGCGCTTCAAGAATAGCCCTGATGATTCGACGTTTTGAGGTTTACATGGGCCTGCCCCTTTTCTCCCGACTGTCGGCTCTTGCCGCTCTCGGATTTGCCGTCCTCGCCCTTCCTACGGCGAGTGCTGCCCAACAACCCGCTGGCGCGCCCGGAACGGTCAAGTCCAACCATGGCGCATGGTCGATCGTCTGCGATCAGCCGGCAGGTGCGTCAACCGACCAATGCGCCCTGATGCAGAACGTCATCGCCGAGGACCGGCCGGAAGTCGGCCTCTCGGTCGTCGTGCTGAAGACCGCCGACCGCAAGGCGAAGATCCTGCGCGTTCTGGCGCCGCTCGGCGTGCTGTTGCCGAACGGCCTTGGCCTCAACGTCGACGGCAAGGATATCGGCCGCGCCTATTTCGTGCGCTGCTTCTCCGACGGCTGCTATGCCGAGGTCGTGCTCGAAGACGAACTGTTGAAGACCTTCCGTTCCGGCGCGACGGCAACCTTCATCGTCTTCCAGTCGCCGGAAGAAGGCATTGGCATTCCGGTCGACCTCAAAGGCTTCGGCGAAGGCTACGACGCCCTGCCGTGATGGCACTCGCCACAGACCGATTTTCAAAGCCGCGCCTCGTGCGCGGCTTTTTCGTTTCGAACACCAAGAACCGCGCAAAAAAAGCAAAAGCCCGGATGTTCGTCCGGGCTTGCGAGGTGTGCAGACGTGCAATCGCTCAGCGTCAGATGATGTCTGTCGCGGCGATCTTGATGCCGAAGCCTTCGAGGCCGACATAGTGGCGCTCGCGTGAGGCGATGAGCCGGATGGAGCTGATGCCGAGATCCTTCAGAATCTGTGCGCCGAGGCCGATCTCCAGCCACTCGCTTTCACGAGCCTGCGCCTCGTCATGGGCTTCGCGTTCATGCTTGCCCTTGCGGGCGGTCTGCGACACGCCGACGCCGACCGAGCCTTCGCGCAGATAGACGATGACGCCCCTGCCCTCTTCGGCCATGCGCTTCATGATCCGGTCGATCTGGCAGTCCTTGCCGAAAACGTCGGCACCGACATTTTCAAGGTGCAGGCGAACCGGAATGTCGACGCCGTCGCGGATGTCGCCGAAGACGACGGCGAGGTGTTGCATCGGATCCCAGGGGAGCGAGTAGGAATGTCCCTTGGCCATGCCGTAGGGTGTCTCGATGTCGAACGAACCGCCCTGCTCGATCAGCGTTTCCTTGCGCTGACGGTAGGCGATCAGGTCGGCGACGGAAACCTGCTTCAAACCGTGCTTTTCGGCAAACGCGCTGACCTGCGGGCCGCGCGTGACGGTACCGTCGTCATTGACCAGTTCGCAGATGACGCCGATCGGCGGCAGGCTTGCGAGCTTGCAGAGATCGACGGCCGCCTCCGTGTGGCCCGAGCGCATCAGAACGCCGCCTTCGCGGGCAACCAGCGGGAAGATGTGGCCCGGCCGCACAAAATCGGTCGGGCCGACATTGGGGTTGGCAAGGTTGCGCACCGTCAGCGTGCGATCGTCAGCGGAGATGCCGGTTGTCGTGCCGTGTTTGAAGTCGACCGAGACGGTAAAGGCGGTGGTGTGCGCCGAGTCGTTCTCTGCCACCATGGCATTGAGATTGAGGCGCTTTGCCTCTTCGCGCGGCATCGGCGTGCAGACGATGCCCGAGGTGTGGCGCACGATGAAGGCCATTTTCTCCGGCGTGCAATGGACCGCGGCGACGATCAGGTCGCCTTCGTTCTCACGGCCGCCATCGTCGGTGACGACGACAATCTCGCCGGCTTCGAAGGCACGGATGGCATCAACGACACGCTTCTGGTCATAGGACATCTTGTTCTTCCCGAATTACTTACAGCGGCGCGCCTGTCTAGGAGCGCAAGGGTCGCCGTAACACTTTGAGTTGCTGCATAATTTTGCCCTTAAATCGATCCCGATTTAAGGAGTTATGCAGTAAGCCGGCCGGTCTGGCCGCGGTCACGCAGGTAGTGATCCGCAATCGTGCAGGCAACCATTGCCTCGCCGATCGGCACGGCGCGGATGCCGACACAGGGGTCATGACGTCCCTTGGTGCGCACATCCACCTCGTTACCGTCACTGTCGATCGAACGACGCTCGGTGAGGATAGAAGAAGTCGGCTTGATCGCAAAGCGGGCGATGACCGGCTGGCCGGTCGAAATGCCGCCAAGGATGCCGCCGGCATTGTTGGACAGGAAGACCGGCTTGCCGTCTTCGCCGATGCGCATCTCGTCGGCATTTTCCTCGCCGGTAATTTCGGCGGCGCCAAAGCCGTTGCCGATCTCGACACCCTTGACGGCGTTGATCGACATCAGGTTTGCAGCGATGTCCTGGTCGAGCTTGGCGTAGATCGGCGCACCGATGCCGGCCGGCACGCCCTCGGCCACCACTTCGACGACGGCGCCGATGGACGAGCCGGACTTGCGGATGCCATCCAGATATGCCTCCCAGACGGGCACGATCGCCGGGTCCGGTGCAAAGAACGGATTGTTGTTGACCTCGGCCCAATCCCAGTTGGCGCGGTCGATCTTGTGCTTGCCGATCTGGACGAGTGCAGCGCGCACGACCAGCCCCGGCACCACCTTGCGGGCGATGCCGCCGGCAGCAACGCGCGCCGCCGTTTCGCGCGCCGACGAACGGCCGCCACCGCGGTAATCGCGAATACCGTATTTGACGTCGTAGGTGTAGTCGGCATGCCCCGGGCGATAACGCTTGGAGATCTCCGAATAATCCTTCGAACGCTGGTCGGTGTTTTCGATCAGCATCGAGATCGGTGTGCCGGTGGAAATCATCGTCTCACCGTCCTCATCCAGCATCACACCGGAGAGAACCTTGACGAGATCGTCCTCACGGCGCTGCGTGACGAAGCGTGACTGGCCGGGTTTGCGCTTGTCGAGCCAGGCCTGAAGTTCGCCGAGCGTGAAACGAATGCCGGGGGGGCAGCCGTCCACCACACAGCCAAGCGCCGGGCCGTGGCTTTCGCCCCAGGTGGTGACGCGGAAGAGGTGACCGAAGGTATTGTGCGACATAAGGCAACCGAACTCTGAGAAGCAACGGACGTACATGTTTCATGTACGGGCGCCCCTCTCTTAGTGCAAAGCCGGGACAGGGGGAAGTCTTTCCGACCACCGCTTAGGCACGTCGCGATCTTTCAGATCAACCCGTTGCGCTTCAGTTCTCTTGTTCCTGGGCGTGTCGCGCGAAACCGCGGCATATTTTTGCGGGACATATATCGGGAATTTGCAAGCGCCTCAGGAAGCGAGTCTCAACCCCCGATCTGTCGCAAATGCCAAGAAGTTCTCTGCGCTCAGCGGCTTCGAGAAGGCATAGCCCTGCAGCAGATCGCAGCCGAGAATGCCGAGCATCTCGGCATGTGCCATGGTCTCGACCCCTTCTGCCACCGTCTCGATGCCGAGCGAGCGAGCGATATCGATGATCGACCGGATCAACGCCTGTTCGGTGCGGGCGCCGAGAACCGGGACCACGAGCTGCCGGTCGATCTTCAACCGCTTCGGCTTGATCTTGAGCAGGCTGACGATAGACGTATGGCCCGTGCCGAAATCGTCGATCTCGATGTCGATACCGAGCTTCTTGATACCCTCGATATTGGCGGTGACGATGTCGTCGCTTTCATCGAGGAAGATCGACTCCACCAGCTCGAAGGAAATCTGCCCCGGCACGATGCTCAAGCCTTCGAGCGAGGCGAGTAGCCGCTCGTCCTGCAGGCGCTTGGCCGAGACATTGACGGAGATCTTCGGCACCCGCAGACCGGCAGCCGCCCATCGCATCTGGTCGGCCAGCGATTTCTCCAGGACGAGGCGGTCAAGCGCCGCGGTGACGTTCAGTTCATCGGCGATCGCCAGGAACTTGTCCGGCGTCAGAATGCCCTGGCGCGGATGGCGCCAGCGGATGAGCGCTTCCACACCGGAGAGTGCCAATGTCGAGGCGTCGAACTGCGGCTGGTACCAGGGCACGAACTCGTCGCGCTCGATGCCTTCGAGGATTTCATCGGCGACGCGCTTGGCGGTGACGACTTCAGCCTGGAGCATCTGGGTAAAGAACTGATAGCGGTTGCGGCCGTTTTCCTTCGCCCGGTAGAGCGCCATGTCGGCATTGACCAGCAGCTTGCGTGCGTCGGCATGCGCCTGGCGGGCCACGGCGACGCCGATGCTGACGCCGAAGCGACAGGGAAATCCGTTGTAATCGACGGGCTGGCGCATTTCCGCGATGATCCGATCGCAGAGCGCCGCAAGTTCGGCAGCGCCCGGCGCGCCGGTGACGACGACGACGAATTCGTCGCCCCCGATGCGCGCCACCATGTCACCCGGCGCCATGTTGGAACGCAGGATCTCCGACGCATGAACCAGCATCGCATCGCCGGCCGCATGGCCGAGCGTGTCGTTGATCTGCTTGAAACGGTCGAGGTCGATGTGAAGGATGGCAATGCTCTGGAGCGCATCGGTGTTCTGGCCGGTCAGACGCTCAAGCGCCTTGTCCAGCATCCGGCGATTGCCCAGGCCCGTCAGCGGATCGTGCAGCGAATTGTGCTCGATGCGGATGCGTGCCTGTTCGAGCTCGGCATTCTTGGCGTCGGCCATCGCCTTGGCGGCGCGCAATTGCTCGGTCATCACCACGTCGTCGGTCACATCAAGCGCGATGCCGACCAGTTTCCTGCGCCCCTCCGGCGAGACATGCAATTTGCCGACCGAACGAATGTGGCGGACAGCGCCCTCCGTCAGCACCACGCGGGCCTGGTGTACATAGGTTTCGCGCGCGCCGATCGCCGTGTTGACCGCCGATAGCGCGGATCCGCGATCGTCGGGATGCAGCGCGTTGAGCCATGTCGCTTCGTTCGTTGCGCCGTCGGTGTAGACCAACCCGTAGAGCTGGTGCATGCGCTCGTCCCAATAGGTGACGTTGCTGTCGAGATCCGCTTCCCACATGCCGCAGCGATAGCTGTCGAGCGCCAGATCGAGCCGACGCGACAGCTTTTCCAGATCCTGCTCGCGCTCGTAAAGCCCCATGAGGGCCTGCTCGAGCTCCAGGTTCTGCTGGTCAACCTGGGCCTTGGCAGCCCCAAGCCTTTCATTCTTGAGCACGTCATCGGTGACATCCCAGCTGATGCCGGTGATCTTGGACCGGCCATCAACCCCCTGATGGCCGGAGCCGACATTGCGGATATGGCGTATGCTGTCGTCGGCCAGCACGACCCGATACTGCGAGCGGTACTCCAGGCCCTCATCAAGGCTGCGGAAGAGCGCGTTGGCGGCGATACCGACATCATCCGGGTGCACGGTCGAGCGCCATTCATCGTAGGTCGGCTCGTCATCATGGACCGTAAGCCCATGCAGATGGAACATGCGATCGTCCCAGGAGCGCTCCTGCGTGGCCTGGTCGATCTCCCATATGCCGATCTTGGAAGCTTCGAGCGCCAGGTTGAGACGATGCGAAAGCGTCATCACCTCGCCTTCGCGCGCCCGGAGCTTGGCGATGTTGCGCTGGCGCTCGTTGACCAGCCCGCCGGCCAGCAGAATAGGAATGACAACGACGGCGACCGCCGCCGCGATCGCCAAGCGCAGGTCCCTGCTGTTTTGGGGCAACTTTTCCCAGCCGCCGATCGGTGTCGCCGCCAACTCCCAGACACCACCAGGCAGAGTGAGCTGGCGTTTGGCCGGTGCCATTCGAAACACACTGTCGTCACCGAAGAAGGCATCCTGGATACGCTCCGGTTCCGACACGTCGCGGATTGCGAGATGCACGTCGACATGACGGTGGTCGCCGGTGAATTCCGGCGTTTCGACACCTTCCTCAAGCAGGCGGGCGGATCGGTAGAGAGCCCTTTCATCGAGGATTGCTTCAACGTAGCCCCATCGCTCCATGCGCCCCTGGATCTTGGCGAAGACCGGCAGGAAGAGTTCAAAGCCGTTGCGCCCGCTCGGCAAACGGATCGGCCCGATCATGACCGGTTTTACCGTGGACGATGCGCGCTCAACGGCGCGGCGAGTCGCCCCGAATTTGTTGAAGTCGGTGCCGACGAACCATTGCTGGCTTTCGCGCGGAAAGGCGATGCGAACAACGCCGCCCGGGGCCGCCGACGCACGCACCATTTGCGGATTCTGCAGCAGCAATTTGGTCGACATGATGGTGAAATCATCGGCGGTCATCTCGGGATGGACACCAATGCTGTTGGCGAAACCGTTGAGGGCCGCAATATTGGTATTGACCTCCGACTGGAGGCGATTGGCAATGAGGTTCAGTTCATTCTCGACGTCGATCCTGAGATCACTGCGGGCGTTTTCGCGGTTTTGGCGCTCATAGACATGGCCGCCGCTAAAGACGACGATGCCCGCGATGGCGGCCGGTATCAGCGACGGTTTCGCAAATCTGGCTGCCGCCCGAATGCGTTGGCGCAGAACGTCAACAATCTTCACTCTATTCCCCTCGATCCCCAACCGAAGGTAGCGATCGAGTCTTAAGATTGGCTTTCGTCACATTTCTTTGGAAAACCCTACAATTCATGGGGATACAGTGCTGATGCACCGCCGGCTCAGCCGGCGGAATGCTTGAAAACTGCACGTTTGGCGTTCAGTCTCCATCAACCGGCCGGGCATCCCCGAAATGGAGGGAAAGCCTGTCAAAAGCTACGGTGCAAGGCAATTTTTGCCACAATCGGGGATCAAAGGGTGATGACAAGAATAATCGCAGATACATTGAAAAGGGCAAGAAAGATGCGTTTTGTCATTGCCGCGCTCATGGCTACCGCCGGCTTGCTTGCGCCTTTGTCGGCCGTTGCCGAAAGTGCCGATGTAGAGGCCGTTATTACCGGGGTCGATACCGATCGCCTCAGCCTTCAGCTCGACGACGGCAAAAGCTATCAGGCGCCTGAAGAATTCAATTTTGAAGGTCTCACCGCCGGCGTCAAAGTTCTCGTGTTCTACACTGAGGTCGACGGCAAGCGCGTGATCAACGATCTGGAAATCGTTCAGTAAGACTATTTAAGAACCCAAGTCCCGCCCCTTGAGGGGCGGGTGTGCTGACCCGGCTTCGTCAGAGCTTTCCAGGAAAGGTGCGAAGCGGTTTTCCGTCAGGAAATGCGTGGAAACAAAAAGGTAGAGCATTTCTACCGGTCCGTTCAGGACGGAAGCCTCAGATCCAGCCGATGGAATTTCCGGCAATCCGCAACAGACGATCCTGCGGGATGGCAGCAGAAGCCGCCTCATCTTCGTCCATCTCACCAAAAAGCTTGAACAGCGCACGGATGACGCCGCCATGGCTGACGCAGACCGTCGGCTTGCTCACGTCCTTGAGCCATGCGGCAATCCGCCAGGACAGGATCTCGTAGCTTTCGGCATCATTGCCGGGCGGGATGAAATCCCATTTCACTTTGCGTCGCTCGGCGATGCGCTCCGGCACGGACCGTTTCAGCTCCGGTAGCGTAAAACCTTCCCAATCGCCGAAGGAGACTTCCTTCAGCCGGTCGTCGGTGCGGTAAGCGGTGGGATCAAGACCCATGGCCCGGCGAAGGCGCTCCATCGTTTCGCGGGTGCGACCGAGGGGGCTCGCGACGAAGTCGAACTGCGCGGCGTCGGCGCCGAGGATGGCACCAAGCGCAAGCCCGTTTCCGGTCGCCTGCTGGCGGCCGGTATCGTTGAGAGGGATGTCCTTCTGCCCCTGGAGGCGGCTTTCCGCATTCCAGTCCGTTTGTCCGTGACGGATCACATAGATCAGCACAACATTTCGCTCCGGGCAGGAGGCTGTTCGGGCCGGTCGGCGGCGCCGATCAATCCTTGATGACGGAGATATCCGGAGCGTCTACCGCCTTCATGCCGACGACATGGTAGCCGCTGTCGGCGTGGTGAACCTCACCCGTGACCGAGCGCGACAGGTCGGACAGCATGTAGAGGCCGACATCGCCGACTTCCTCGATGGTGACGGTGCGACGCAGCGGTGCGTTGTACTCGTTCCACTTCAGGATGTAGCGGAAGTCGCCGATACCGGAGGCGGCCAGTGTCTTGATCGGGCCGGCAGAGATCGCATTGACGCGGATGTTCTTCGGGCCAAGGTCGACCGCCAGGTATTTGACGCTCGCTTCGAGCGCGGCCTTGGCGACACCCATGACGTTGTAGTTCGGCATGACCTTTTCGGCGCCGTAGTACGTCAGCGTCAGCATCGAGCCGCCGTCCGTCATCAGCTTTTCAGCGCGCCGGGCGACCGAGGTGAAGGAATAGACCGAGATCTGCATCGTCTTGGCGAAGTTTTCCGGCGACGTGTCGACGTAGCGCCCGGTCAGTTCGTCCTTGTCGGAGAAACCGATCGCGTGAACGACGAAGTCGATCTTGCCCCAGTGCTTTTCAAGCGTCGAGAAAACCTCGTCGATGGTGGCTTCGTCGCTGACATCGCAGTGGCCGGCCATGAAACCGTCGATTTCCGCCAAGAGCGGCTCGACGCGCTTCTTCAGTGCATCACCCTGATAGGTCAGAGCAACTTCGCCGCCCTGGCCATGGATGGACTTCGCGATCCCCCATGCAATCGAACGGTTGTTCGCGACGCCCATGATGACGCCACGCTTGCCCTTCATCAAACCCGATGCCTGAGCCATGCATTGTCCCCAATACTATCTGCCGGCATCGACGATGGCCGACGCCAGACTTCACAAAATTCAAAAACGCCAGATCTGCGCTGTCAGCGCGCGTGCGGCAAATTGTCGAGAATTGCCTATGGCATAGCCGCTCCGGTGGTTCAAGCGCGGCCGGGATCAGGAACTGTTAGTCCCCGTAATATTGGTTCAGTGTGTCAGCAAACCGTCACAAATAAAAGCCGTCGCGCAGCGATTTCATGAGGTCGGTGACCTTGTCATCAGGCGTGTCGCGCAAAATGAGCCGCAACTCGACCAGCAGATCGCCGCGCGCGCCATAGGCACCCGGCAGCCCGAAGCCGTCGACGCGAATGACCTTGTCCGACCCGGACCAGGCCGGAACGACAACGGTCGCCTCACCGATCGGCGTAGCGATGACATGCTCGCAGCCCAGCACGGCGCTCTGCAGATCGACGGACAGTGTCGTGAACAGATCGAGTCCACTGGTTCGGAAATCGCCGCTCTGGTCGACGCGCAGGGTGACGACGACGTCGCCGCGTGTCATGCGGGTGACGCGATAGCCCTGCTCCGCCAGGCGGATCGTCTGTCCGTCGACGGCACCCGGCGGTATCTGGACCTTGAAGGTTTCACCGTCGGGCAATTCCAAGGACAGGCGTTGACGATCGATCAAGTCCTGGATGGTGACGGTCAGATCGACAGCGAGATCTGGAACCTTGTCGGCGGGTTTGGCCGCCCGGCCGCGAATGCGTCTGACGATGGCGGCCACCAGCTCGGCGGCGGGTGCTGCGGCACGCTGCATCAGCGGCGGCTCCGTCTTGGCGACCGCCTCCTGCTTCGGCTCAGTGACAGGCTCGGGTTTCGGCTCGGGGGCAGCGGCTGGCCTTTCGGGTGCTTTGGCCGCTGCCGGCTTCGGCGCGGGCCTGGCGGCGCTGGTACGGCTCTCTGTGCCGAAGATCCGCGAGACCGCCTCTTCGGCGGTTTCCGCATCGACCGGCTGCTCCTCCGGCTCGGGGCCGCGCATCTTCGCCTTCATCGCCTCCATGCGGCGCAGCTCGGCTTCGCGCCGGGCATAGTCGTAGCGGCTTCTCAGCTTCGGGTCGCGCAGCAGCTCGTAGGCCTTGCCTGCTTCGGCAAAGCGCTCGGCGGCAGTCGGGTCGTCCTGATTGTGGTCGGGATGGATGGCCTTGGCGACCGAGCGCCACGCCGCCTTGATTTCGTCCTGACCGGCGGTGCGCCGGACGCCGAGAATTGCATAGGGATCACGCATGGCTTGCTACCATCTTCTCTGATCGGCGGCCTCTCCCGGATGCCCGCCTTATGCCTCAAACCGGGGATCAAGTGCTGTGGCACGTCCCGTTCAGCGGCGAGGATGGGCAGAACTTGCTAAATATCGGTTAGCCGGGGCGACGACGGAGCAGGTCAAAACGACGATCGAACCGTTCCTGCCGCGGTTTGCCGAAACGTGGTTAACGCAGGATTTCAGGAGCGCGGACCGAAGCTGGTGAGATACCACTCGCCATCGCTGAGCTTGCAGGTGCTGCCGTCGAACTTGGCAATGCCCTCATAGGAATGGCGGGTCGTGGTGAAACGACGGCAAAGCATGCCGCTGGCGTTGTCTTCCTGAATGCTGCTGATGACGCCGGCGCTGCCGGACGTGGCGTTTGCCCAGGGAATAGGGTTGAGCGACCCCTGCCCGAGTTCGGCTGAGGTCACGGCGTTGCGAATCAGGACCGCATCGGAAAGGCCGTCGGAGGTTTTGGCAACGGGAACGGTACCGGTTGAAACGGTGCGATCGACACCACTGCCGAACATGTCGAGGCCGGCTCCCATGCAACCGGACATAATGAGCACGGGCAGGCAAATTGCCGCGCCACGCATCACCGAGAAGGAATACCCCTTCTTGCCATCGATCCACTTTGCTATGTCTTGCACGGCAATCCTGTCAGACTCGCAAGAGCCGCACGTTTCCCGAGGAAGTCAACAAGCAGGCTCTGACATTTTCGATGCGGAAACACCGCTCGGGCTCATCCCGAAGCGTTTCCGCGCCAGACATCACGGCGTTAGAAGGCAATATGGCGGTGAATGAGTTAACAAGCGGTGACTTCACGGAAGCAAATGAGCCCTTTTCCCTTTTCGGCACATGGCTGAAAGACGCGGAAGGCAGCGAGATCAACGACCCGAATGCCGTGGCGCTGGCGACCGTCGACCCCGACGGGTTGCCGAATGTGCGCATGGTTCTGCTCAAGGATTTCGACGAGCGCGGCTTCGTCTTCTACACCAATTTCGAAAGCCAGAAGGGCCGCGAAATTCTCGGCGCCCGCAAGGCCGCCATGTGTTTCCACTGGAAATCGCTCCGGCGCCAGGTACGGCTGCGCGGGCCTGTCGAAATCGTCTCGGAGGCCGAGGCGGACGAATATTTCAAGTCGCGACCGCGCGGCAGCCGCATCGGCGCCTGGGCTTCGAAACAGTCCCGTCCGCTCGAAAGCCGCTTCGCGTTGGAAAAAGCGGTTGCCGAATACACGGCCCGCCATGCGCTTGGCGAAATCCCCCGTCCGGAATACTGGTCCGGCTTTCGCATCCGCCCGACCTCGATCGAGTTCTGGCACGACCGGCCATTCCGACTGCACGACCGCCTGGAGTTCCGTCGCGAGACACCGGAAGGTGGCTGGGAAAAGGTGCGGATGTACCCATGATGGACGCGGTAGGCGGCGGCTGGAGCATTTCCAGGAAAAGTGTGCAGCGGTTTTCCGCCCGGAAATGCGCAAAAGTGAGAAGCTTGAGCGCTTCCGTTTCGTCTAAAGCGGAAAGATTCTAGCTTCGACCGAGCCGAAATGGAATGCCCGAGGCGAGCGCCGAAACGTAACGGGCACGCTGGAAATGGCCGTTAAGTGAAATGCGCGGCAAGGCGTCTAGCGGCGTCGCCGCCGCGACCGTGCCCGGCATGGTGGTGACCGCAACCGTAAAGCCGAGATCGGCTGCAAGCCTTTGATCGCGCGGCGAGACAGCCGGGCGATCCCCATAGGGATAGGCAAAGCTGCGCGGCCTTTGGCCGACAATGGCTTCGACGCGGGCGGCGGATGCCTCGATCTCCTGGCTTGCCTGTTCATCACCGAGCCGCGCGACGGCGCGGTGGCTTATGGTGTGCGCCCCGAGGCTGGCGAGCGGGTTTTCAATCAGGAGACGGAGACCGGCTTCGTCGAGCGTCAGCGTTTTGGTGATAGCCAACGCATCGATCCCATGTTCCAGCGCCGCCGCGTCGAGCTCGGCAACCGAAACAATTTCCTCGCGACTGTGGATGTAGGCGGCCATACGGCCAAATATCGCGTGCTTGTCGGCGCTACTTTCAGCCTTGAGTACCTCCACGCCGCTACCGAAATCAAACCGGAACTGCGTGGTTGCCGAGAGCAGATCGGCCAGCGTTTCCCACCAGAGCGTATGGGTGCGGTCGACGAACCCGCCGGTCACGAAAACGGTGAACGGCACGCCGTGCCGCGTAAAGACCGGCTGGGCATGGTCGAGATTGTTGCGATACCCGTCGTCGAGGGTGAAGCAGGCGAAGGGCGCTGCACCCTCGTCGGCAAGCGCCGTCGGCAAATCGTCGAGCGCAATGAAGCGATAGCCGTCCCGCTTCAGCCGGGTGATGGCCCTATCGAGAAACTCCGGGGTGATTTCGAGATGGGCGTTCGGATCAAAGGCCCGGGCAACCCGCGGGCGGACGTGATGCAGGGTGAAAATAGCGCCGCGCCGACGGGCATCAGGCATCAGGCCAGCGCGGCTTAGACCGTGCGCCAACTCAAGCCCACCGGCGATTGCCGCGCGCCGCGCCCTCGTCCTGATGCTTGCCGTGATCCCACCCGCCATATCAGTCCATTCAAATCAGCCTGTATCGATCACTGCAGAACTCCTTGCGCCTCGGTCGATTTACGGAGAAGATCGTCTGGAGGGTTTCAAGCGTTACAGTGTCCCTGGCGCGCCAGACCTGGTGCACCACCATGGAGGTTAATGGCGGGAGCGTTAAACCTTGCTGAAGGACGTCGGCGTTAATTTCTGGTTTACCACCCCGACGAAAGTCGCAGGAAGAAATCGCATTCTGCCTCAAAGTTGCAGCAAAGACACGGCCTTGTCACAAAAAGGCACAGCGCGCCTGTCCGACGGCGCATTTCGATGGGGACTGACATGAAAGCTATCCGCCGCCTCCTTTTGGCGATGTGCGCTCTCGCTCTGGGGTCTGCGACGGCGTTTGCCGGCAGCGCTTCGTTGGTGCTCGATGCGCGCACGGGCAAAGTCCTGTCGTCGGAGAATGCGGACACGCTGAACCACCCGGCATCGCTCACCAAGATGATGACGCTGTACCTCACCTTCGAGGCGCTCCGGCGCGGCGACATGAACTGGGACAGCAAGATCAAGGTATCGAGGGCGGCGGCGGCCCAGCCGCCGATGAAACTGGGCCTGAAGCCGGGTAGCACGATCACCGTGCGCGAAGCAGTCTATGCCATGATCGTCCGCTCGGCGAACGACGCAGCCGCCGCGATGAGCGAAAGGCTCGGCGGTTCGGAGCAGAACTTCGCCAGGAAAATGACGGCCAAGGCGCGCCAACTGGGCATGAGCCGCACCGTCTTCATCAACGCATCCGGCCTGCCCGCAAGCAGGCAGGTGACCACCGCACGCGATATGTCGACGCTCGCGGTGGCGCTGATACGCGATTACCCCAGGGAATACCGGCTGTTTGCCACGCCGAGCTTCACGTTTCGCGGTCGCAAGATTCGCGGCCATAACAACCTGATGTACCGCTATGACGGCATGGACGGCATCAAGACCGGCTACACCAATGCCTCCGGCTTCAATCTCGTCAGTGCCGTCAGGGACGGCAACCGCCGCGTCATCGGCGTGGTGATGGGCGGGCGCACGGCGCGCAGCCGCGACGACAAGATGGCGGCATTGCTCAACCGCCATGTCGGCAAAGCCTCCAATGGCCGCCAGTTGGTGGCCGCTGCCAAGACGCGGAGTGCTGCTGCAGCTGAGGTCGAGGTCGCATCTGCCGCCACGATGTCGGACGTGCCGCTGCCCTTCACGGCAGCCCATCGTGCCAAGGGCGACAGCGTTGCGGCATTGATCGCCGCGTCATCCACGACGGTCGTGCCGGCCGAACGGCCGACGGCCATGGTCGAAGAGGAAAACGCCGCTGTCGTTCCAGCCGCCGGCCGCTGGCAGATCCAGATCTCGGCGGCACCTTCGGCTGAAGCGGCCCGCGCGCTTCTGGCACAGGCGCAAGCAGCCGGAGGCGACATGCTGGCGGAGGCGTCTCCCTATACGGAAGCGGTGGGCGAAGGCGCCGGCACCATCTATCGCGCCCGCTTCGTCGGCTTCAGCAGCCGTGATGCTGCCGCTTCCGCCTGCAGCGCGCTGAAGAAGCGCTCCTACGACTGCGTGCTGCTGCCCTCGCGAGGCTAAGGGAGCCATCGGCCTTAGGCCTGCGTGCCGCCGACGGTGATCTGGTCCATGCGCAGATGCGGCTGGCCGACGCCGACCGGCAACCATTGCCCGGCCTTGCCGCAGTTGCCGATGCCGGTGTCGAGCTTGGTGTCGTTGCCAACCATCGTCACGCGCTTCATCGCGTCGGGGCCATTGCCGATCAGCATCGCGCCCTTGACCGGCGCGCCGATCTTGCCGTTCTCGATCATGTAGGCCTCGGTGCAGCCGAAGACGAACTTGCCGGAGGTGATGTCCACCTGGCCACCACCGAAGGAGACGGCATAGATGCCCTTCTTCACCGAGGCGATGATTTCCTCGGGCGTCCGGTCGCCGGACAGCATGTAGGTGTTGGTCATGCGCGGCATCGGCACATGGGCATAACCCTGGCGCCGGCCGTTGCCGGTCGGCTGCATGCCCATCAGCCGGGCGTTCTGCCGGTCCTGCATGTAGCCAACGAGCTTGCCGTCCTCGATCAACACGTTGTAGCCCGATGGCGTGCCCTCATCATCGATCGAGATCGAGCCACGCCGGGCCTCGATCGTACCGTCATCGACGACTGTCACACCCTTGGCAGCAACCTGCTCGCCGAGCAGGCCGGCAAAAGCGGAGGTCTTCTTGCGGTTGAAGTCGCCTTCAAGGCCGTGGCCGACGGCTTCGTGCAGCATCACACCCGGCCAACCCGAGGCCAACACCACGTCCAGGGTACCGGCCGGCGCATCGATCGCGTCGAGATTGACGAGCGCCTGGCGTAGTGCCTCGTCGGCACCCTTCTTCCAGTTCTCCTCGGTGATGAAGTCGCCGAAGCCGCGGCGTCCGCCGATGCCGTAGGAGCCGCTTTCCTGACGGTCGCCATCGCCGGCAACCACGGAGATGTTGATGCGCGTCATCGGCCTGATGTCCTGAACCCGGTGGCCATCGGCGCGCAGGATATCGACCAGCTGCCAGCTTGCGGCGATCGAGGCCGTCACCTGCCTGACCTTGGGATCGCGTGCACGCAGATAGGCGTCGATTTCCTGCAGAAGCGCGACCTTCGCCTCAAAGCTCGGCTCGCCGATCGGGTTTTCGTCGCCATAGAGCTTCGTGTTGGTGCGTTGCGGCGCTGCGGCATAGGAGCCGGCATAACAGCGCGTCACCTGGCCGACTGCATCGGCGGCACGGCGAAGTGCTGCCAGCGACAGCTCACCGGCATGGGCATAGCCGACCGATTCGCCGGCGACCGCACGCAGACCAAAACCCTGGTCGGTGTTGAAGCTGCCGCCCTTCAGCCGGCCGTTGTCGAAGGAGAGCACTTCGGCCTGGGCATGTTCGAGAAACAGCTCACCATCGTCGGCGCCGGCAAGCGTCTCCGACAGAACCTTGCGGATCGCTGCCTCGTCGGCATCGAAGAGGCTCATCAGATCGGTGTTCATAGTCGTGCGCTCCCGCGTCATAAGTTCGATGGCCTCCATTTAGGAAGGCGAGCGGTTCAAGCCAAGAAAAATATCGATCAGGAGAGCGAAGCGTTCCAGCCATCGAGGCGTTCGATGCGCTCGACCCCGGCGAAGCGGGCGACGCGTTCGAGTTCTGCATCTATGCGCTCCATGCGCCCAGAGGACGGCTTGACGCCACGCTCCAGCCAGAGCCGGCGCACATCGAGACTGCCGCGCTTGCGGTCGGCCTTCATGTCGATGCGGCCGATCAGGCGATCGCCTTCGATCAGCGGGAAGACATAGTAGCCGTATTCCCGCTTCGGCTCAGGCACGAAGATCTCGATGCGATAGAAGAAGCCGAACAGCCGCTCGGTGCGATTGCGGTCGCGCAGCAACGGATCGAACGGGCTCAGCACGCGCACGCGGCCCGGCGGGTCGGGAATATCGCCAAGCTCGTCAGGAAAACCCGCAAGCGCATAGGACGACCGTGGCTTGCCGCCGTCGATCGGCTCGATCGACACGTCGATCAGTTCGTCGCGATGTTCCGCCACCCAGGCCTTCGCTTCGTCCGGAGAGACCAGATCCCAGAACGCGGCGATTTCGCCGTGGGTGGCAAAGCCCAAGCGTTCAAGGGCGCTGCGGCAGGCCCAGTCTATGAACTCGTGATGCTCCACCTCGCCATCCTGGTGGTGCGGCGGGATCACCCGCTCTGTCAGGTCGTAGACCTTCTGGAAATTCTCGCGCCTGGCGATCGCCAGCTTGCCGGTGCGCCACAGCACCTCAAGCGCAGTCTTCGACGGATGCCAGTTCCACCAGCCGCCGGACTCGTGTTCGGCCTCCTTGAGGTCGCGGGCAAGCACGGGACCGCCCTTGGCGATGCGCTCGTAGGTTTCGTCGCAGCCTTTTTCAAATCCCTCGCCGCGCCACTTGCTCCAACGGTCGACGATGGTCTCGCCTTCCCATTTGAAGCGGTGCTTCCAGTAGCGGTAGAAGCTGCTGGGGATGATCGAAGCGTCATGGGTCCAGTGCTCGAACAGTTCGCGGTCGTCTTCAAGCAGCGATGTCAAATGTTCGCGGCGATAGGTCTGGTTGCGCGAGAACAGGATCTGATGATGGGCGCGTTCCACCGTCGCGATGCTGTCAACCTGAACGAAGCCGATGTCATGGATCAGCTTCAGTAGGCCATCCTTGCCGAGCGCGCGGTGCGGCGCGCCGGAAAGGCCCTGCTTTGCGAGGAAGATGCGCCGGGCATCGCTATTGGAGAGCCGAATCGTCATGGGAGAAAGAGTAGGCTTTTATTCCCATATTTCAAACGGAACCTTGGCGCAAAGCGCATTGCCCTTGTCCGCCGACTTGGCCTATAGAGCAACCGCAAACCGCGAGGGACGGGATGGACATCCGCTTTACCGATTGCTCGGTCCGCTTCGGCGAACGGGTGGCGCTGCAGCCGCTGACGCTGACGATCACCGAAAGGCGTGTCGGCATTATCGGCCTCAATGGCTCCGGTAAGACAACCTTCGCGCGGCTGATCAACGGTCTAGTCAAACCTTCTGCCGGCAGCGTCACCGTCAATGGCCTCGATACGGTCAAGGACGAGCGCGCCGTGCTTTCCGAAGCCGGCTTCATCTTCCAGAATCCGCAGCACCAGCTGATCATGCCCGTCGTTGCCGATGACATCGGCTTCGGCCTGAAGAACCGCGGCCTCAAAGGCGAGGAAATCGACAAGCGGACGCAAGCGGTGCTGTCGCGCTTCGGCGTCGAGCACCTGGCGCGGCGCCGGGTTCACGAACTCTCCGGCGGCGAGACCCAGCTGATCGCCATGGCCAGCGTCGTCGTCACCGATCCCAAAATCCTGATCCTCGACGAGCCGACCAACCAGCTCGACCTACGCAACCGGCGGCGCGTCGCCGACACGATCGCGACACTTGACGAAGACACGCTGGTCATCACCCACGACCTGCCGCTGGTCGAAAATGTCGAGCGCCTGCTGCTCTTCCACGAAGGACGGCTTGCCGCCGATGGCGCGCCGCAGGAAACGATCCGCCACTACCACGAGATCGCCGGATGCTGACGAGCCTGCACATCGAGGGCAACAGCTGGCTGCACCGGCTGCCGGTGCGTGCGAAGCTTTTGGCACTGGTGGCGCTCAGCATCCTGCTTTTCCTCACCAGCTCGCTCGTCGTGCAGCTGATCGCCTTTGTGATTTCCGGCGGGCTCTATCTCTCGGTCGGCCTTTCCTGGCGCGAAGCGCTGAAACGCGTCGGCTTCGTCTTCTTCACGATCTTCTTTCTCGCGGCCGTGAACCTCTTCCTTCTCCCCTTGAACGAAGTCGCCGTCTTGACCCTGCGCCTGATGGCCCTGGTGCTTTTCGCCGCTGCCGTGACCGCAACGACGACGATCGGCGGCTTCATGGACGAGATCACGGTGCTGCTGACGCCCTTCGAACGCCTGGGCTGGGTGCGCGCTGCCGATGTCAGCCTGGCGCTTGGGCTCGTCCTGCGCTTTGTGCCAGACATTTTCACGCGCTATCAGGCCATTCGCGAAGCACACCGGGCGCGTGGGCTGCCGGTGCGACCGTTGACGATCATCGGACCACTGATCATCCTGACGCTCAAAGATGCGGATACGATCGCCGCGGCGATTGACGCGCGTGGTTTTCGCCGTCAATAAATTCGCGCATCCTAATAAGCAAGGAACCGGAACAGCATGAACACCAGAGATCTCGTCCTTATCGCCCTCTTTGCCGCGATCGTCGTCGTGCTCGGCCTCATTCCGCCGATCACGCTCGGCTTCATTCCCGTGCCGATCACCGCGCAGTCCATGGGCGTGATGCTCGCCGGCTGCATTCTCGGCGCCAAGCGCGGCGCTTTCGCCTTCCTGCTCTTCATTCTGCTCGTCGCCATTGGTCTGCCGGTGCTATCAGGCGGTCGTGGCGGTCTCGCCGTCTTTGCCGGCCCGTCTGGCGGCTTCATTCTCGGCTGGGTCGTTGCCACCTTCGTCACCGGCCTGATCGCGCAGCGCTTCGTCCGGGAAGGCCAGGCTGAACTGCACCAGTTCGTCGGCTTCTTCCTCGCCTCGGTAATCGGCGGCATCGTCGTGCTCTATGCGATCGGCATGCCCTGGGTATCGGCCGTCACCGGCACGCCGCTGCTCGCGGTTGCCACCGGTTCGCTCGCATTCCTTCCCGGCGACCTGCTGAAGGCCGCCATCGCGACGCTTGCCGCACGCGCCGTCTTCGCCGGCTATCCGCTGCTGCCGGTTCGCGCCTGAACCGATGCCGTTTGCCGCCGCCATTGCGCGCCACGCGGAACAAATCCCGCAAGTCCCGGCCTTCCGCATGGAAGGCCGGGTTTTCACATTCCGGGAGCTTGCGCTTTGCGCCGGCCAGCTCGTTTCCGCGTTCGGGAGATTGACGGCAGACTCCGGGAATAAAAACGTCCTGCCCGCCACCACAAAGCTGATCGCACTGGAGATCGGCAACCATCCCCTTTTCGCTGCCGCATTCGTCGCCGCAACATCAGGCGGGCATTGCGTTGTTTTGATCGACCCACATCTGCCGGAGACAACGCGGGCGGCAATGCGTGAGCAATTGCGCCCCGACATCACGGTTCGCGCCGACGGCGAGGGGCTGCGGCTCGATGCGACCGCTTCCGGTCAAAGCCTGCTTTTCGCCGCCGGTTCAGACGAAGACATGACGCCGATCGCCATCGGCGCCGATGACGAGCCGTTTCTCGTCGTCTTCACTTCCGGTACCACGGGCATGCCGAAAGCGATCGTGCGCGATCGCGGGTCCTGGCGGCGCAGCCTGAAGATGGGCCAGGATTTTTTTGGCATTAACAGCGACACGCGCACCTTCGCCCCCGGCCCGCTCGCCCATGGGCTGACGCTCTATGCGTTCGCCGAAACGCTTGTTGCCGGCGCCGAATTCGTCGGCATGGCGCATTTCGATGCGGCGCGTGCGTCCGAGACCATCGCCTCGCAGGATGTCAGACGGCTCGTGCTGGTACCGACGATGCTGAGGCGGCTCTGCGCATCGCCTTCCCATGCGGCATTGGCGTCGGTGCAGAAGATCACCGTTGCCGGCGCCAAGCTGACACCCGCCGATCGCGCAGCCGCTGCGACACCGTTTTCGCAAGCTGACATCGTCGAGTATTACGGAGCATCCGAACTCGGCTTCATCAGCGTTGCCGGTCCCGGCGACACAGCATCGGCGACCGCCGTCGGACGCGCCTTTCCCGGTGTCGGCCTAATCGTGCTCGACGAGAGCGAAAAGCCGCTACCGTCAGGCGAAGCCGGCACGATCTTCGTCAACAGCGACCTGATTTCGAGCGGCTATATCGGCACCGGAGATGGTGCGGGCCTCAGGCGTGTCGGCAGGCTCGCAACCGTCGGCGACCTCGGATTCCTTAGTGCCGACGGCACGCTGCATCTCGTCGGGCGCTCCGGCGGCATGGTGCTTTCCGGCGGCAACAACATCTATCCGCAGGAGGTCGAGGCGACGCTTGTCGGGCATGCCGATGTGCATGCGGCGTTCGTTCTCGGACTGGACCATCCCGATCTCGGCAGCGAACTCGTCGCCGTCATCGAGCCGAATGGTGCAACAATCGACCGAGCGGCGCTCGACCGTCATCTCGACAGCCATCTGCCGCGCTATAAACATCCACGACGGATCTGGCTTTGCCATACCTTACCGATGACGCAATCTGGTAAGGTGGCCGCCGGGACTCTCAAGCAATGGATTGTGGACGGACATGACGCCCTTGAGCCCTTCGTCTGACCCATCGCGCACACCGGTGATCGTGGCGGCCCTGCGTACGCCTGTTGGGCGCGTGCGCGGCGTGCTCGCGGAGGTCGAGCCGGCACGGCTCGCTGCGCCGTTGATCACCCGCATCCTCGCCGATGTCGGCCTGGCGGCGGAGGCGCTCGATGACGTCATCCTCGGCAATGCCGCCAACTGCGCCGGCAACCTTGGACGGCTGGCGGCACTTGAGGCCGGACTTCCGGTATCGACACCCGGCCTGACCATTGACCGGCAGTGCGGCGCCGGGCTCGAGGCCATCACCCTTGCCGCCCGTCTCATCCAGTCGGGCGCCGGTCGCTTCTACCTTGCCGGCGGCACCGAAAGCGCCAGTCGCGCCCATATTCGCCTGAGGCCGCCGACGACCCCTGGCGAAGAGCCTCAACCGATCAAGCGTTCGCGCATGGCACCGGACGAGATCGGTGACCCTGACATGGGCGTTGCCGCCGAAAACGTCGCCACAGCCTGCAGCATTTCCCGCGAAAGACAGGATGCGTTTGCGCTCGAAAGCCAGCGACGCGCCGTCGCCGCCCAGGGCGCGGGCCGGTTTACGCGCGAGATCGTACCGATCGAAACGACTGCGGGGATCGTCGAGGCCGACGAATGCCCGCGCGCCAATGCATCGCTCGAAACCCTGCAGCGGCTGAAACCCGTCTTCGTCCAGGACGGCACGGTGACCGCCGGAAATGCCTGCCCGATCAACGACGGCGCAGCGATGGTTCTGGTGACCAGCCTTGCCGAAGCGCGACGCCTGGGGCTTTCCTTTGCGCTCGAATTCATCGATGCGACGACCGCCGGTGTGCATCCCGATCTGCTCGGGCTCGGCCCGGTGCCGGCGATGGAAAAACTGAAAGCGCGCAATCCGGCGCTTGATGTCGATGCGATTGATTTCATCGAATTCAACGAGGCCTTCGCCTCGCAGGTGCTCGGCAGCCTAGATCAACTCGATATTTCGCCGGAACGGGTCAATCTCGACGGCGGTGCCATCGCCCTCGGCCATCCCTATGGCGCATCCGGCGCGATCCTCGTGGTGCGGCTGTTCACGCAGATGCTGGCAGTCCCGCGCGAAACGCAGGCACTGGCGATGATGGGCATCGGCGGCGGCATGGGCGGCGTCGCGCTGTTCCGCAGCCTGCGGCCTACCGAATAGGTTCGTGATGGTTCAGAGAATGTAGCTGCCGAGCCATTCGCGCGTTGCGGCCGGCACCGGCAGCGGCGTGTGCCGTTCGCGATCGACGGCAACCCAGACAATCTCGAGTTCTGCCGCAAGCTGGCCGGCCGCCTCGACGCGCACGGCAAAGCTCACCGAGCTTCCGCCGATCTTGGCGACAGTAACGATGAAGCGCGCCGGCTCGTCATAGCGCAGGCCGCGATGGAAGACACAGGCCGAGCGGCGAACGAGATAGGCAGGCTCATGGACGACCGACGGCCGGTGCCGCCAGAGTTGGGAAAGTGCCGCTTCGGCATGGGCATAGTAGGCGGCATTGTGCATGTGGCCATGCATGTCTATATCGCGAAACGGAATGCGGATTTCCGTGACGTTTTCCCGCTCCCTGCCGTCCATGCGAGGTCCTCTTAGAATGCGCTCCACCCTCGTTAGCCAGTTCGGCGATCCGCGACAAGTGATTGCGCTCGTCGATGCCGAGCGAATCCCGCCGGGGCACGGCGGGGTCGAGATCGCGCTCTCCCTGTCGGCCATCAATCCCTCCGACCTCATTCCCGTCACCGGCGCCTATAGTGCCCGGACGACCCTGCCCTTCGTGCCCGGCTTCGAGGGCGTCGGCACCGTCAGCCGCATCGGCGCTGGCGTTACGACCTTGAAGCCCGGCGATCGCGTGATCCCGATCGGCGCAAGCGGCCTTTGGCAGCAATATCTGGTACGGCCGGCCGAATGGTGCTTTGCCGTGCCTGACGATATCGACGACCGCCAGGCGGCCACCAGCTACGTCAACCCGCTGACGACGATCCGGCTCATCGAAGCGCTCAAGTCCCATTTCGGATCGGTGAACGGCCAGAGAATCGGCGTGACCGCAGCGGGTTCGGCCATCGGCGGCATGCTGCTGAAGCTCATGTCGGGCGAAGGCGCAAAACCGATAGGGATCGTGCGCAGCCAACGCAGCGCCGAGCGGCTTGCGTCCGACACACCCGGCAAAATCGTCATCGCCGATAAAGGGCATATCCCTTCGGGCCTTGCCTTCGACGCCATTGTCGACGCGGTCGGCGGCCCGTTTGCCGGCGAGCTCATCGGCCAGACGCTCCAGCTCGGCGCCGCATTCATCCAGTATGGCGCGCTTAGCGGTGTGCCCGTGCCGATACCGGCAATCCAGGCTCGGCCGGATGTACGCTTCTCCTTTCTGTGGCTGAGAACCTGGGTGCACGCCGCCGGTCGGCCAGCGATCGAAGCGGCTTTTGCGCAGAGTTTTGCCGGTCTGCGCACCGGGCTTTTCTCAAGCCGGATTGCGCAAACCTACCCGCTCAGTTGCCTGGATGAGGCCTTGGCGCATCAGGCGGATCCTCGCCGCGACGGCAAGCTGCTGCTTGATACGCGCTGTTGAAAATCAGTGCTTTCGCTTGGGCGCGCCATGGACGTTGGCAGGTTGGAGCACTAGTTTCGGCGCATGACCACGCTGCTCTATGAAAATCCGATCTTCCTGGAACACGAGGTTCCGGAAGGTCACCCTGAAAGGCCGGACCGGCTGAAAGCGCTGAACCTTGCGCTCGAGCACCCGAATTTCGCCGACCTCAAGCGCATAAAGGCGACGAAGGCGAGCGAAGACCTGGTGCTGCTCGCCCATCCGGAGGAGCATCTGCGCACCGTCAAGCGCGCCATCCCCGAAGAGGGCATCGCCAATCTGGAAGCTGACACCTATGCCAGCCCGTTCAGCCTCGAGGCGGCATTGACCGGCATCGGCGGTGCGGTTGAGGCGGTCGATGCAGTTTTCACGGGCAAGGCCGACAACGCTTTCGTCGCGGCGCGTCCGCCCGGCCACCACGCCGAGAAGAACAAGGCCATGGGCTTCTGCTTCTTCAACACCGTCGCGATTGCCGCCCGCCACGCACAGGTGGCGCATGGGGCAGAGCGCGTGGCGATCGTCGACTGGGACGTGCACCACGGCAACGGCACTCAGGACATCTTCTGGGACGATCCGTCGGTGCTTTTCTGCTCCACTCATCAGATGCCGCTTTATCCCGGCACCGGGGCCAAGGACGAAACCGGCGTGAAAGGCAACATCGTCAACGCGCCGCTCTCGCCCAATGCCGGCAGCGAGCATTTTCGCGAGGCGTTCCGCTCTCGTGTGCTGTCGGCGCTGACGAACTTCCGGCCGGATTTCATCCTGATCTCGGCCGGCTTCGATGCCCACTACCGCGATCCGCTGGCGCAGATCAACCTTGTCGCCGAGGACTTCGACTGGGCGACGGGCCGCCTGCACGAGATCGCCGACCGCAGCGCCGGCAACCGCATGGTCAGCCTGCTCGAGGGCGGCTATGACCTGCAGGGACTGGCCGAGTCGGCCGGCATGCATATTTTGAGATTGATGAGAGGGTAACCATGACCACCACCACGCAACCGGACGTTTCGGCCCTCTCCTTCGAGCAAGCCGTCGAAGAGCTGGAGCGCATCGTCTCGGCACTGGAACGCGGCGACGTCGCGCTCGACAAGTCGATCGAGATCTATGAGCGCGGCGAAGCGCTGAAGAAGCACTGCGAGGCGCTGTTGAAGGCTGCCGAAGACCGGATCGAAAAAATCAGGCTCGACCGTGCCGGCAAGCCGCAGGGCGTGGAACCGCTCGACGCGGAGTAAACGACGGGGGATTGGTCAACGTCCGGAAACGCTGCGTCTTCGCCTAGCGCCTACCCGCAACGTGCGTTAGGCGCTAGGCTCAGACCATACGAACAACGGGAGCGTGCACCATGTCCTTCTTTCCAGGCCCCGACCCGCTCGCCGGCGACAAGCCCGCCTGCGACGCCATCGAACACCTGATCATCCCGCGCACCAGCGACATCGGCGGATTGCAGGTTCGCCGCGCACTACCGACAGCGAAGCGGCGGCTTGTCGGGCCGTTCATCTTCTTCGACCGGATGGGACCGGCGCTGTTGCGTGCCGGCGAGGCGATCGACGTTCGGCCGCATCCGCATATCGGCCTTTCGACCGTGACCTATCTGTTCGACGGCGAAATCAAGCATCGCGACAGCCTCGGCACCGAAATGGTCATCCGCCCCGGCGACGTGAACCTGATGACCGCCGGCCGCGGCATCGTTCACTCCGAGCGTTCACCGGAAAACCAGCGCGGGCATGAACGCTCGGTTTCCGGGTTGCAGACCTGGCTGGCGCTCCCCGACCACAAGGAAGAGATCGACCCGATCTTCGACCATACCGAACGGCACATGCTGCCGCAGCTCAATGACGGCGGCATAGATGCCCGGGTGGTGATCGGCAGCTTCGAAGGGCAGAAGTCGCCGGTCTCGGTCTTTACCGACACGATCTATGTCGACCTCAACATCGCGCCCGGCAAAAGCGCGCCGTTTGCCGCCAATTGGGAAGAGCGTGCGATCTATATCCTCTCAGGCGAAGCGATCATCGCCGGCGACCACTTCGCCGACAATCAGCTGCTGGTCTTCCGGCCTGGCGACGAAATCACCGTCACCGCCGGTCCGCTCGGCTGTCATGTCATGCTGTTCGGCGGCGCAGCACTCGGCTCGGCCCGCCACATCTGGTGGAATTTCGTGTCATCGTCAAAGGACCGCATCGAGAAGGCCAAGGAAGAATGGCGCACCGGCCGCTTCGACATCGTGCCCGGCGACGAGGAGGAATTCGTGCCCCTTCCCACCGGTTGAGGGCATCGAACAACCGCGACCGCTTGCCGCTTCCAGTTGCCGCATGCTTCCTTAAATCGATTTCGATTCAGGGAATCATACGGTAGTGTCTAGGACAACGACGCAGGAAAGCCTAATTTTGCATTCAGCAACAATTGCGTCTAAAGAGCCGCTTTAACGGTACCACCAACTATCGCGCACCCGATCCGTGCGGTGCGCATGAGGCATGCAGCGTGACACAACTGCCAACGAACCCGATGCCGGCAACCCCCTTGCTCGACAAGGTGACCTTTCCCGACGATCTGAAGAAGATCGACGACAAGGATCTGCCGCAGCTTGCCGGCGAAGTTCGTGCAGAGATGATCGATGCGGTCTCGCGTACCGGTGGCCATCTCGGCGCGGGCCTCGGCGTCGTCGAGCTGACGATCGCCATCCACAAGATATTCAACACGCCGCATGACCGGCTGATCTTCGACGTCGGCCATCAGTGCTACCCGCACAAGATTCTGACCGGCCGTCGCGATCGCATCCGCACCTTGCGCCAGGAAGGCGGCCTGTCCGGCTTCACCCGTCGCGCCGAAAGCGAATACGACCCCTTCGGTGCCGCGCACTCCTCGACGTCGATTTCCGCCGGCCTCGGCATGGCTGTCGCCGCCGACCTCGACGGCAAGAACCGCAATGTCATCGCCATCATCGGCGACGGTGCGCTTTCGGCCGGCATGGCCTATGAAGCGCTCAACAATGCGGGCGCGCTCGATGCCCGCCTGATCGTCATCCTCAACGACAACGACATGTCGATCGCGCCACCGACCGGCGCGATGAGCGCCTATCTGGCGCGCCTCGCTTCCGGCCGCACCTACATGGGCATCCGCGAAGTCGGCAAGAAACTGACGGCCTATCTCGGCAAGACGGTCGACCGGGCGATCACCCGCGCGGTCGAGCATGCCCGCGGCTACGTCACCGGCGGCACGCTGTTCGAGGAAATGGGCTTCTATCATATCGGCCCGATCGACGGTCACTCGTTCGAGCACCTGCTGCCGGTACTGCGCAACGTTCGCGACAACGCCAAGGGGCCGGTGCTGATCCATGTGGTGACGCAGAAGGGCAAGGGCTATCCGCCCGCCGAAGCCGCTGCCGACAAGTATCACGGCGTCAACAAGTTCGACGTCATCACCGGCGCGCAGGCCAAGGCAAAGCCGAACGCGCCCGCCTACACCTCGGTCTTCGCCGAAGCCCTGACGCAGGAAGCCGGTTTCGACGACAAGATCGTTGCGGTCACCGCCGCCATGCCATCCGGCACCGGGCTCGACAAGTTCGCCCTCGCCCACCCCAAGCGCTGCTTCGACGTCGGAATCGCCGAACAGCACGCGGTGACCTTTGCGGCCGGTCTGGCATCTGAAGGCTACAAGCCGTTTGCCGCACTTTATTCCACCTTCCTGCAGCGCGGCTACGACCAGGTGGTCCACGACGTGGCGATCCAGGGCCTGCCTGTGCGTTTTCCGATCGACCGCGCCGGTTTCGTCGGCGCCGACGGGCCTACCCATGCCGGCTCCTTCGACACGACCTATCTCGCGACCCTGCCCGGCTTCGTCGTCATGGCAGCCGCCGACGAGGCAGAGCTGAAGCACATGGTGCGGACCGCTGTCGCCTATGATGCCGGCCCGATCTCGTTCCGCTATCCGCGCGGCGAAGGCGTGGGCGTCGAAATGCCGGAGCGCGGCCAGATCCTTGAAATCGGCAAGGGCCGCGTGGTCAAGCAAGGCTCCAAGGTGGCGCTGCTTTCCTTCGGCACGCGCCTTGCCGACTGTTTGTTGGCCGCCGAAGATCTCGACGCGGCGGGTCTTTCGACGACGGTTGCCGACGCGCGCTTTGCCAAGCCACTCGACCACGACCTCATCCACCAGCTTGCCCGCCATCACGAAGTGCTTGTGACCATCGAGGAAGGCGCAGTCGGCGGTTTTGCCAGCCACGTGCTGCAGTTCCTCGCAGAAGACGGCCTGCTCGACGGTGGCCTGAAGGTGCGCCCGATGGTGATGCCTGACATCTGGATGGAGCAGGCAAAGCCCGAAGCGATGTATGCCTTGGCCGGCCTCGACCGCGCCGGCATCGTTTCTACGGTGTTCAAGGCACTCGGCCAGAAGCAGGATATCGGCATCGGCGCTGCCGGCTAAGGCTACGCGATCGAAGGCAGTCCGAAACACCAAAGCCCCGGCGATGAACCGGGGCTTTTGCTTTCTTGTGTGTCGTGGCGACGATCAGAATTCCTGCCAATCGTCCTGCGCCACCGCCGCATTGCCGTAAGACACGGGGCGGGCGGCACTCGCCGAGCGTATCGGTGCAGATGGCGCCGCCATAGTGGTGCCATGGTGCGCAGATCGCTTGGGGCGGTCATGCTGTTCGTGCGGCCCGGCAGCGTGAAGCGGGCGATGAGCTCGCGCAGACGGCCGGCCTCGCTGGCGAGCTGGGCGCTGGCGGCATTGGCCTCTTCGACCATCGCCGCGTTCTTCTGCGTCACCTGGTCCATCTGGTTGACGGCGGTGTTGACTTCGCTGAGCCCCACCGACTGTTCGCGCGCCGAGATGGCGATCGCGTCCATGTGCTGGTTGATGGTGGCCACATGGCCGCCAATCGCCTTCAGCGCCTCGCCGGTATCGCGCACCAGCTTGACCCCGCCTTCGACCTCGACGCTGGAATTGCGGATAAGCTCCTTGATCTCCTTGGCGGCCTTTGCCGAGCGCTGGGCCAGCTCGCGCACCTCCTGGGCAACGACCGCAAAGCCTTTGCCGGCCTCGCCCGCCCGCGCCGCTTCGACACCGGCATTGAGCGCCAGGAGGTTGGTTTGAAAGGCGATCTCGTCGATAACGCCGATGATGTTGGAGATCTGGCCGGAGGAGCTTTCGATCCGGCGCATCGCTTCCACGGCACTCGCCACCACGACGCCGGATTTGGCAGCGCTTGAATTCGCCTCTCCGGCCACGATGCGCGCCTTTTCGGCCCGCCGCGTCGAGCTCGTGACGTTGGCGGTGATCTCGTCGAGGGCCGCCGCGGTCTGTTCCAGCGATGCGGCCTGCTGCTCCGTGCGCCGCGACAGGTCGTCAGCACTTTCGCTTATTTCGCGTGATGTGATTACTTCCCTGTCTCCTTGGGGGTTTTATCACCACGTCTTACCCGCTCTGCCGAGCAGCCGTGCAGCGAGGGGGCTTGCCAATAGGCCGCCAACCCTCCATGAGAAACACATGTCAGAAGAACGCCAGAATGAAGAACACAAGAACAGAGTCCGCCTGGACCAGCTGCTGCTCAACACAGGACTGGTGGCTAGCCGTGCCCGTGCCCGCGACGCGATCCAGCGCGGCACCGTCAAGGTCGACGGCCGCACGGTCACCAAGCCGTCGTTGGCCTTTGCCGAGAGCGTGACCATCACCATCGATGACCCGGCGCAGGACTATGTTTCGCGCGCAGCGCTGAAGCTTGCCGCAGCGCTCGATCATTTCGCGCTCGATCCGACCGGTGAAAGCTGCGTCGATATCGGCGCCTCCACCGGCGGTTTCACCGAGGTGCTGTTGAAGCGCGGTGCCGATCACGTGGTTGCCATCGATGTCGGTCATGGCCAGATCCATCCGCGGATCTCGGGCGATCCGCGCGTCACCAGCATCGAGGGCCTCAACGCCCGGGCGATGACCGAGGACGACATCGACAACCGTGAAGTGACCTTCATCGTTTCCGACGTCTCCTTCATTTCGCTGAAGCTCGCCTTGCCGCCGGCACTCGAGATGGCGCTTCGCGGTGCGCACTGCATCCTGCTGGTCAAGCCGCAATTCGAGGCCGGTCGCGATGCGATCAGCAAGGCCGGACTGCTGAAGGATCCCGACAGCGCGCCGGCGGTTGCCGCCGAACTCGAGCGCTGGCTGGTCGAAGACATGGGCTGGCAGAGCCTCGGGCTGATCCCCTCGCCGATATCAGGCGGCGACGGCAACGTCGAGTTCCTGCTGGCCGGGAAAAAGCCATGAGCACGCAGACCCTGACCATCGCCCGTCTCGGCGCGCAGGGCGACGGCATTGCCGAAACCGAGGCTGGTCCGGTCTATGCGCCCTTCACGCTGCCGGGCGAGAGCGCGGCCCTTGCGGTCAACAAGTCTCAGGGCACGCTGATCTCGCTGCGCGAAGCATCGCCTGACCGGGTCGAACCGCACTGTCGCCACTTCGGCCCGGACGGTCAGAACGGCACCTGCGGCGGCTGCACGTTGCAGCACGCGGCCGACGGCCTCTACCAGACCTTCAAGCGCGACCTGGTGATCAACGCCTTGAAGTCGAAGGGATTGAAGCCTGATGTCGCGCCGCTGATAACAGCCCAACCCGGCGAGCGCCGCCGCGCCGTGTTCACGGCGCGCAAGACCGAAAAAGACCTGCTCCTCGGCTTCAACCAGGCGGAAAGCCACCACATCGTGGCGATTTCGGAATGTCCCGTCACGAGCCCGGGCATCGTCTCGCGGCTCGCCACCATCGGCAAGATCGGCGCGGCCATGGCCGTCAACGCCGAACCGTTCCGCATCACCGTTCTCGAAACGCTTTCCGGTCTCGACCTTTCGGTCGACGGCATCAAGGGATTTGGCGATCGCGAGCGCCGGCGCACCGTCGAGACGGTTCTCGGAGAACGCGGCATTGCCCGCGTCAGCCTCAATGGTGAGATCATCGTCGAGCCGACGAAGCCGGTGATCGAATTCGGCGGCGTCTCCGTCTCGCCGCCGCCCGGCGGCTTCACCCAGGCAACGCTTGCCGCTGAAGAGGCGATGGCAGCACTGGTGCTCGATCATATCGGCAAGGCAAAGCGGGTTGCGGACCTCTTTGCCGGCAGCGGCACATTCGCCCTGCGCATCGCCCGCAAGGCCCGCGTGCACGCGGTCGAAGGCGAGGACAAGGCGCTGAAGGCGCTCGACTTCTCCGCCCGCAACACGCAAGGGCTGAAGCCGGTGACGATCGAGAAGCGCGATCTCTTCCGCCGCCCGCTCATGGCGCAGGAACTGAAGGTTTACGATGCCATCGTCTTCGACCCGCCACGCGCGGGCGCGGACGTGCAGTGTCAGGAAATCGCCCGCTCCGGCGTCAAGAAGATCGTCGCCGTCTCCTGCAATCCGACAACGCTTGCCCGCGATCTCGCGATCCTCGTTGCTGCCGGCTACCGCATCACGTCGGTCACGCCGATCGACCAGTTCCTCTGGTCGGCCCATGTCGAGGCAGTCGCAACGCTCGAGAAATAGAAAAAGGCCCGGATGTCCGGGCCCTTTCTCATCGTTCAGACCGATGCACCCGACCTATGCCGCCCGCCGACGCGACGTTGGTGTCGGCGCATAGGCGCTCTGGGTATTGCCGAGGTTGAACTGGGCCAGAAGCGCATTGAGCGAAGCGGCTTCCGAAGCCAGGCCATGGCTTGCCGCCGTCTGCTCTTCCACCATTGCCGCGTTCTGCTGCGTGCCCTGGTCCATGGTGTTGACTGCCGTGTTGATCTCCTGAAGGCCGGTCGACTGTTCGCGCGTCGCCGTGACGATCGCGCTCACATGCTTGTTGATCTCCTGCACTTCGGCAACGATCGTCTCCAGCGCCTTGCCGGTGTCGCCGACCAGCGTCACGCCGCTGCGCACCTGGTTGCCCGAGGTGGTGATCAGCGCCTTGATCTCCTTGGCGGCATTGGCCGAACGCTGTGCCAGTTCACGCACTTCCTGGGCAACGACGGCAAAGCCCTTGCCGGCATCACCGGCACGGGCCGCCTCGACGCCGGCATTCAGCGCCAGCAGGTTGGTCTGGAAGGCGATGTCGTCGATGACGCCGATGATGTTGGAGATTTCGCCCGACGATTTTTCGATCGCATGCATCGCCTCGACGGCGTTGGCAACGACCTCGCCGGACTTTTCGGCACCGGCCCGGGTGCGGGCGACCAGCACGCCGACTTCCTCCGCCCGGCGGGCAGAATCCTTGACCGTGGTGGTGATCTCTTCAAGCGCAGCTGCCGTCTCTTCGACCGAGGCTGCCTGCTGCTCGGTGCGGCGGGCCAGATCGTCGGCGGCCGAACGGATTTCCGTCGCACCGGCGTCGATGCCGCGGGCATTGGCACCAACGGCGCAGAGCGTGTCGTGCAGCTTGGCGACCGAGTTGTTGAAGTCGGCGCGCAGACGATCGAGACGATCGGCAAACGGATTGTCGATGCGGTAGGCGAGATCGCCGTCGGCCAGGCGGCCGAGACCGCTTGCCAGGCCATCGACGGCCTGCTGCACTTCGGCAGCATCACGGGCATCGCGAGCCTGGCGTTCCAGGCGCTCGCGCTCCGACAGTGAACGGTTGGCGTCGGCCTCGTCTTCGAGGCGGGCACGCTCGACCGCATTGGAACGGAAGACGGCGACTGCGGCGGCCATCGAGCCGATCTGGTCGCGGCGATCTTCGCCGGGGATTTCGACGTTGAGATTGCCGGCGGCAAGCTTCTCCATCGCGCCGGTCATGTCGGTGACGGGGCGGATGACAAGGCGGTTGAGGAAGGTTGCGAGGAAGACGAGCATGACGCCGACGGCGAGAATGGTCGCGACGGTTGCGGCAATGCGGAACTGGTCGATCGCGGAATAGGCGACATCGGCGTCGATGACGAAGCCGACATACCATTCGACCGAGGGCAGGCCCTGAACCGGTACGAAGCTGACGATCATCGGCTTGCCATCGAGTTCGGTGTTCATGATGCCGGAGCTGATCGTCGGGGTGTCGATCGGGAAGGCGTCGGCAAGCGTCTTGGTGACGAGCTTGGAATCCGGGTGAACGAGGATCTGGCCGTCCTTGCTGGCGAGGAAGGCGAAGCCTTCGCCGCCGACGTCGATGCCCTTGACCATCGAGACCAGCGTTTCCAGTGAGAAGTCGCTGCCGGTGACGCCGTAAAGCTTGCCGTCGCGCTTGACCGGAACGGCAGCGCTGATGATGAGGTCGCCGGTCGAGGCGTCGACATAGGGCTCGGTGAGAACACGCGCGTCGGCTTTGACGGCCTGCTGATACCACGGGCGCTGGCGCGGATCGTAGCCCGCCGGCATCGGATTGTCCGGCCAGGTGATGAACTTGCCGCTCTCGTTGCCGACATAGGTCGAGATGAACTCGTTGGTCAGCACGTCGTTCTTGAGGATCGGCTGGACGCCGTTGTCATCGGTCGTCCGACCGGCGGCGTCGGCCACCATCGCCGTCAACGTGACGCGACCGTTGAGCCACTTGGCGACGCTCTGTGCGGCCTGGACGCCGGAGGACGAGATGTTTTCTTCGACCGCCTTGGTGGTTGTGTCGTACTGAAGCGTGTCGATATAGACGGAAAAGCCGGCAAAGGCGGTAACAACGACACCGGACGCGGCGACGAGAATGCGCGTCATGAGGTTCGATCGCTTGGACAAGATGGGCTCCTAACAGGGGCCGGCGTGCTTCGCCGGACATGAGCTCTCGATGATTTTCACGCGCAGCATCGCTCAGCCGCCGGAGTGGCGGTTGGTCAAGCCTCGGGAAAACGTTGAACATGCCAAAAAGGCGGGGCCAGCCATGCCTCATGCGGCCGGGGCCACCCTGGTGAGGGTAGGCCTATCGCGCCGCACGCTAGCGATCGCTATTTAAGAAGCGATTAAAATTGTCATATGCAAGTTCGGGATGCCGGCGGCAACGCGATCTTCACACAGGGACGGTTAAAGGACCGCCCCGACTTTGCTTGTCCGGCACCGAAAGGGATGCCGGGAAAACGTCCTAGCGACGCATGAAGGCCTCGAAAGCAGCCCTTGCCTCGGCGCTTTTCAGCTGCGCTGCGAAGTGCTTCGCCTCTTCGTCGATACGCGTGAGCACATCACTGCGGTCACCGCGGACGAGATCACGGGCGATGCGCAGCGCCTCCGGCGGCTTCTTGGCAAGGCGGGCGGCGAGCGAAAGCGTCTCTTCCTCGACGGCATCCTGGCCGACGATCTTCCAGATCAGTCCGGCTTCGAGCGCGTCGCGCGCTTCCAAGGGTTCGCCGGCGGCAAGCAGAGCGAAGGCACGCTGATGCCCCATGATGCGCGGCGCAATCAGGCTCGACGCCGCTTCCGGCACCAGGGCCAGATCGACGAAGGGCGTCTTAAACACCGAGCGGGCGGAAGTGATGGTCAGATCACAATGCAGGTGGATCGTCGTGCCAATGCCGATGGCAAGCCCGTCGACACCGGAGACGACCGGCTTGGCCGCACCCGCGAGCGCCTTCAGAAAATCGATGACCTCGGTGCCCATGCTGCCGCCCATGGCAAACGCCAGAAAGTCGGCCATGTCGTTGCCGGCGGAAAAGCAGCCTTCGGTGCCGAGGAACGCGGTCACGCGAACGGCCGGATCGCTGCCGGCAACCGTCAGCGCATTGGTCATCTTCGCGTACATGTCGCGCGTGATGGCGTTCTTCTTTTCCGGCCGGTTGAAGCGGATGACCTGCACGCCCGGATAGGCTTCCGGACGTTCGACAAGCACCTGGTCGGTCATGATATTTCCCCTCAACCCAAGACGGCGCGCGCGGCAGCAAGGCTGTCGGCACCGGTAACGACACGATCCTTCAAGGCGGAGGTTTCCGCCAGCATGTTTTCCGCGGCGAACCGACTGAGCGCGATGCGTTGCTCGTCCTTACCGTCAGACGCTTCGGCCAGACCGCCCTTGGCGAGGTAGGCGCCGGTCAAGGCGAGACCGAACAGGCGCTGACAGGCCGTGGCTCCTGCCAGTGCCTCGGAGAGTTTACCGGCCGAAACAGCAGCAATCAGCCATTCCGTCGCCTCGGAGAGATCGTCGAGCGCAGCATCTAGTCGCGCCGCAGTTTCGCCGAATCCCTCACGGTTGGAGGCGCGGACCGCGCCACCTATCTCGCGCAATTCGGCAATGAAGCCACGGACGTGTTCGCCGCCCGAAAGCGGCAGTTTGCGCGTGACGAGATCGATCGCCTGAATGCCGTTGGTGCCCTCGTAAATCGGGGCGATGCGGGCATCGCGCAGGTAACGAGCGGCACCGGTCTCCTCGATGAAGCCCATGCCGCCATGAACCTGGATGCCAAGCGAGGCAACGTCGACGCCGGCATCGGTCGCAAACGACTTGGCGATCGGCGTCAGCAGGCTGGAGCGCTCCTGCCAGAACTTCGCCTTGTCGCCGTCTGCCGCATGGCCCATGTCCACCGCATGCGCACAGGCATAGGCGATGGCGCGCGACCCTTGTGTCAGGGCCTTCATCGTCAGCAGCATGCGGGCAACATCCGGGTGCTCGATGATCGGGCTCATGCCCTGGCCGGACCAGCCGGGCGCCTTGCCCTGCGTGCGTTCCTTGGCAAAGGCGATTGCCTTCTGGGTGGCGGCGTCGGCAATCGCGACGCCCTGCATGCCGACGGCAAGACGGGCGTTGTTCATCATCGTGAACATGCAGGCAAGGCCGCGGTTTTCTTCGCCGATGAGGTAGCCGATCGCGCCTTTCTCTGCGCCGAACTTGCCGTCGCCATAGATCATCGTGCAGGTCGGCGAACCGTGGATACCGAGCTTGTGCTCGAGCGAATGGCAGAACAGATCGTTGCGCTCGCCGAGCGAACCGTCGGCGTTCACCAGGAACTTCGGCACGAGGAACAGCGAAATGCCCTTGGTGCCTGCAGGCGCATCCGGCAGCCGCGCCAGGACGAGGTGGACGATGTTGTCGGTGAAATCGTGTTCGCCCCAGGTGATGAAGATCTTCTGGCCGAAAATGCGATAGGTGCCGTCGTCGCGACGTTCGGCCCGGGTCTTGAGAACGCCAAGATCGGAGCCGGCATGCGGCTCCGTCAGGTTCATGGTGCCGGTCCATTCGCCGGATACCATCTTCGGCAGGTAGGTTGCCTTCAGAGCCTCGGAGCCATGCTTCTCCAGCGCGTCGACGGCGCCCATGGTAAGCGTGGGCCCGAGCGCAAATGCCATCGAACCGGCGTTCCACATTTCCATGGCCGCGACATGCAGCATATGCGGCAGGTTCTGGCCGCCGAATTCTTCCGGAGCCGTCAACCCGTTCCAGCCGCCGCCGATCCAGCTGTGATAGAGATCGCGCCAACCGTCAGGCGTCTGAACCTTGCCATCGACGAGACGGGAACCCTGCTTGTCGCCGACGTCGCCGAGCGGCGCCACTTCCTCGGTCGCGAAACGTCCTGCCTCCGACAGGATCGCATCCACGAGATCCTCGCCGAGGTCGCCGAGAGCGCCGCTTTCCAGCGCCCCGGCCATTCCGGCCACGTGCTTCAGCGTGAATGCAATCTCGTCAACGGGTGCCTTGTACATGATGATCCTCCCAGATACCGGGCGCTTTCGCAGCTGCCGGCGCATCTTCGTTTGGCCGAACACTATTGATTTTTACGTAAACGTCAACGTCAATTCAGCCCGCGTTGTGATGGTTGCCGGTGCGGACGGCATCGTAACAAAACTGTCATCAACGGCGCATAGAAGCCAGTAACGATGGCCCTCGCCAAGGCGTTCAAATGAACCTGATTTCCCCCGAGATACCCGGCCTGGTCTGGGCCTACCGCTTCCTGCCTGGCGAAAGCCGATGCCAGCGCATCGCCAACGATGCCTCGATCGACGGTCTCATCAAGGGCGACGGCTGGGTCTGGCTGCATCTGGCGCTTTCGGACGCGCGAACGCCGGCGCTCATCGAGCGGATCGGCAACCTGCCGCCGGCAGCCGTAACGACGCTGACCAGCCACGACACCCAGGCGGCCATCACTGTCTCCGACGATATCGTGCACGGAACGCTGGTCGATTTCGAGCGCACTTTCGATGCGGTGACGAAGACGATCGGCTGGCTGCATTTTGCCGTCAGCGACAGGGTGATCATCACGACGCGGCTGCACCCGCTGCGCAGCATCGACCGGGTAAAGGCCGCAGTCGAAAAGAGCACCAAATGCGCGCGGCCGATCGACCTCTTCGAGATGCTGGTGGTCGAATTCCAGCGCACGCTGATCTCGCTGGTGCTCGAACTGACCGAAGAGCTGAATGTCATCGAAGATCACGTCTATGGCGAAGCCGGTCACCGGCAGCAGCCGGGCCTGGCGCCATTGCGCCGCACCGTGGTTCGCCTTCACCGGCACCTGCGCACGATCCTTGCTCTCCTTCGCCGCGCCGGCGCGTCGGACGAAGACGAGGTGCCGCCCGGTTTCATCGACGTCACCGAGCGCCTCTACGATCGGCTCGAGGCCGTGGATCGCGACGTCTTCGCACTCCAGGAGCGCGCCCGATTGCTGCACGAAGAGATCGACAGCAAGATTTCCTCCGAAACCAACCGGCACCTCTATATTCTGTCGCTGATGACAGCCTTCCTATTGCCGCCGACGCTGGTCACCGGTTTCTTCGGCATGAACACCGGCGCCCTTCCCTTCGCCGATGGCAGCGGCACGCTGTATGCCGCGCTGTTCATCGCGCTTTCCATGGGCCTTGCGTGGTGGATCCTCAGGCGGATCGGCATTCTCTGACCTTGCCGGCATCAGAAAAGGCCGGACAATGCCCGGCCTTTTTGCTGTCTCTTCCTTGCCCTCTTAGCTATTGGGCGAGTAGCACTGCCGGCGCGCCGCGCCGTAGGGCTGGTAGGTGTTGTCGTAGGCCCGGTAGGAGCGGTAGCGGTCGTAGCACCATTGCACATGGCGGCTGCCATAGGCAGGCGCAGGCCGCGTGTAGCGCGGCGGCTGGGCAACGGCTCCGCCGATGATCACGCCGGCGCCGAAGGCCGCCATCGGGTACCACCAGCCATTATAATAACGATAGCCCGGACGGCGATAGTTATAGCCGCGATAGCCATTGTAATAATAATATCCGCCGCGCCGTTCGTAGCCGGGGCGGTGATACTGGACCTCGGTGGCATCACTCTGCCGTTCAACACGCAGCGGAGCCGGCATGAAAGCCTGGGACGGCACAGCCGAAGTCATCAAGACCGCGGCAGCAATCGCTGCGGCGAACCACTTGCCTGTCATTGTTCTCATATAACTCTCCATACGAGCACTTGCGCCGCTTCCGACGCCAGCGAGCCACCTTCACAACCGCCAGTTTGCGCGATTTCAGCCGCGTGTCGATACGTATCCTGATTACGGTCCGATCGAAAACGGTCGCCGGCTAACGTCTAAGTGACGGGTTTTGTTCCATGTTCCGGCATACAAAGTTGACTCGCCTGCCGCCTCGACGGACGGCGAAAGAGACTGGCTTCACGCCTGTGACAGTACACATGGAGCTGCAGATATCGGACCGACAAGGGACAGCGACAGCAATAGAAGCACCCTCTGATATACAGCCATAAGTCTCTATACATTCGCCACCGTCTCAAGCACAGTCGGCTCGGGGACTGGGATTTACGATCAATTAACTGTAGAGTCGGCAATCTCACTGAATGGCAAAGCGGTATATCTCCACCTTACGGATGATTCTGCGCCTCGCGACCCTCCTGGGTCTGGCTTTCGCGGCGGTGAACGCACGCGCCGGCGAACTGGAGCCCTGGAAGTCGAAGTCCAACGCCATCATCGTCGACGCTTATGAAATGAACAGCATCGACTGGGAGACAATGCTTTCCGACAAGCGTATCTCCGGCTTCATCGCCAAGGCCTCCGACGGCCTGCCGGAAAGCTTCTCCTGCACCGGCGATCATGGCGGCGACACTGTCGCCCACTGCAAGACGATGTGGCGCAAATACGCCGTCAGCCGCGAGCTCTACCAGACACGGCGGATGATCGCCCGCTCCCATGGGCTGCTGTGGGGCGCCTATCATCTTGCCCGCCCCGGCAACCCGGTCGATCAGGCCAACCATTTTCTCGATTATGCGAGCCCGCGCGACGACGAGTTGATGGTGCTCGATCTCGAAGGCATCGACCCGGACAAATTCATGTCGCTCGAAGACGCGGCGATCTTTGCCGGACATATCAAGACCCGCACCGGCCGCTACCCGATGCTCTACACCAATCATGTCACGGCCAAATACATCGCGGCCAACCGCGCGAAGCACCGACTGCTGTCGCGACTACCCCTGTGGTATGCCCGCTACAAGCCGGATATCCGCAATGTGTTTCCGATCGGCAACTGGGACAGCTATGCGCTGTGGCAATTCTCGTCAGGGATCAATTGCGGCAAACGCCGCTGTCCCTATCGTGTGCCCGGTACACTTGACGACATCGACGTCAATGTCGCGGCTATGAGCAGCGCCACCTTGCGACCGATCTGGGCCGGCGGCGCCCTGTTGCCGGAAAAGGCACTGCCGCTCGTTCTCATTGCCAGAGCCGACGACGGGGTCGGCGCCGCCAGCGCTGCCCAGGCGACGGCGAAAATCGAAAGCCAGCCGTTGCTTATCAGCCGCGCCGAAGCTGCCAGCGCCGCCGGCGAAGGCGTCGACATGATGGCGACCGGGTCGATCGATTTCGGTCGGCACGACCGCGCCGTGCGGCTGGCGGCCGCGGCCAGCCGCTGACGGGTCGGTCGCGGAAAGAACACGCTCCCCGCGACCATCAAGCATTGTCAGGCTTCGATCTGTACATCTCCAAGCGGCCGCGAGCAGCAGGCGAGGATGTAGCCCTCATCGATTTCGTCGTCGAGAATACCTCCGTTGTGGTTCATCTCGACCTCGCCGGCGACTTTCATCACCCGGCACGTACCGCAGATGCCGCCTTCACAGGCCGCACCGATCCTGACGCCGTTGGCCCGCGCCGCCTGCAGGATCGTCTGGCCGGGCTTGGCCTCGATCTCCTTGCCGCTCATGGTGAAGACCACCTTGGCGCCTTGCGCTTCGGCGTCGGCTGCCGCCCCTGCCCTGACTGCTATCTCCTCGGCTGCCGGTGCTGCCGCCGGCTGGAAGCTTTCCTCGTGATAGCGGCTCATGTCGAAACCGGCCGCCTTCAGCAACTCGCGCACGCCGCGCATGAACGGCTCCGGACCGCAGCAAAACACTGTGCGCTCCATGAAGTCGGGTGCAAGCAGCGGCAGCTTGGCGCCGTCGATGCGGCCGCGCAGCCCGTGCCATCCGTGCCTTGACTCATGCCCCTCGACCACGAAGCCGAGGTTTAGCCCGGACATCTGGCGCGCCAGCACTTCCAGTTCCGAGCGGAACAGAAGGTCGTCTGGCCGGCGGGCGCAGGAAATGAAGGTGACGTCGGTCTCGGGAACGCAGTCCGCCATCCAGCGCGTCATCGACATCATCGGCGTGACGCCGGAGCCTGCCGATATGAAGAGATATTTTTCGCCGGGATGGCGCACGAAGCTGAAATCGCCGAGCGGACCGAACGCCTTCAGCCGCATGCCGGGCTTCAGGTGATCGAACATCCAGCGCGTGCCGATGCTATCGGCTTGCGCCTTGACGGTGACGGCGATCGACAACGGCCGGGAGGGCGTCGACGACAGCGTGTAGGTGCGCATGACCGGCTCGTCGGCGACCGGCAGCTCGAGCGTGACGAACTGCCCAGGCAGATAGCGGAACCAGGCCGGCTTTTCCGCCCGGAAGGTAAAGGTCATCACATCGGCGGTCTCGATCACGGCCGATGTGCATTCGAGCATGTTCTGCCTGTCGATCCAGACATGAAGCTCGTCGAAATGATGGAACGAGGATGCCATCTGCATGTCAGGCGACCCGGGAAAGCGGAGCAGCCTCGCCCTGCAGGCGCTGTTCCATGAACTTGCAATACCACTCGACGAACTGCATCACGCCGCCTTCGTGTTCGGGCGAATAGGGGCCTGACTGGTAGGCCGGCGAGCGAATACCAAAGGCGTTCTCCTCGACGATCTGGCGGTCCTGATCGTTGGTCTCGGTCCAGACATGCGTCAGTTGCTCGAGATTGTAGTCGACGCCTTCAACCGCGTCCTTGTTGACCAGCCACTTGGTCGTCACCTGCGTCAGCTCCGGGCCGAGCGGCAGGACGCGGAAGGTGATGGCGTGGTCGGCCAGCACATGGTTCCAGGTCGAGGGATAATGGAAGAGCAGGAGCGTGCCGATATGCTTCTGGCTAACGTCTGCCGACAGTTGCCGCCGCACGGCGCGGGCGCCGGACATGGTGTAGCTCTCGGCGTCGTCGATCAACGGCATGCGCGCCGAGCGGAACTGGCCGGTCTCGGACATCCGGAACTCGCTCGGCAGTCCGGCTGCTTCGCATTTCGCCCAATGCGCGGCAATGACGGGATCATCCTTGGCGCCCTGCACACCGGTCGCCGTCGGCGCTTCGGGATAGGTGCGGCAAAGTTCGGGGTGGTTGGCGGCACAATGGTAGCACTCCCGGTTGTTTTCCCAGACGAGTTTCCAGTTGCCCTTTTCGATGATCGTGCTTTCGAAGGCGACCTTGGTTTCACCCAGGCGGTGCGGCGCAAGATAGGGCGCGACCATGTCGCGGAACGGGCCGAAATCCATCGGCTGCTCGGACAGGTTGATGAAGATGTAACCGCCGACGGTCTCGCAGTGGATCGGCTTCAGGCCGTGGGCCGCCTTGTCGAAATCCTCGCCCATCTGGCGGGCAAAGAGCAGCGCGCCGTCGAGCTCATAGGTCCATTGGTGATAGGGACAGACGAGCTTGGCCGAAGAGCCCTTGTGCTGCGCGCAGACGCGAGAACCGCGATGACGGCAGGAATTGTGCAGGGCGCGGATCGTGCCCTGTCGGTCGCGAACGATAATGACAGGATAATCGCCGACCTGGACGGTGAAATAGTTACCGGCACGCGGGATCTCGCAGTCGTGGCCGATGAACAACCAGTCCTTGTACCAGATGCTTTCGAGATCCTGCCTGTAGTAGTCGGGGTCGATGTAGAAGGCCCGGTCGAGGCTGTAGCCGTCGCGTCGACCCTTCAGCTTGCGGAGCATATCGCCCTTGATGTCCATGTCCTGTCCTCGTTCGCCTTGTTTCGGAGAGGCAGGACTGGAACCCGCACGGGCGCATTGCCTGTGCGATGACGGCTCCGATCCGGCTGCCCGCCGCAACCCGTTACGGTCTGTTCGCGTCAAGGCTGGTTTCCGGGCTCAGGAGCCGTCCGCAAGGACCAGCCCGGCGCCTTCCCGGACGGAACCGTCCAGTGGCTTTGTGCCGTGGCTTTCGCTCCACCACCGTTGCGGGGGCAGCGCCGGGTTTTGACCGGCTTCCCAATTCTCCGCCTTCCCTAAAAGACAGCACCTTGAGTAGGCATATCTAATCGCGGAAGCCATCGTCGTAGCTGCCGATTAACGACATCCGATTCCAGAAAGACGACACAGCACATCAAGCGCACCAAACGCCCTGTGATTGATCATTTTTCATTGTAAACAATAGGATAGCTCAAGGATTGAGCAATTGTCGCTTTTTCCGGCAAGGCTTGCGAGAAAGCGCGGATCCTTCGCCATTTTGCGACATGTCTTCCCGTGACGCGGGGCAAGGCCCACCGACGCGAGTGAAATCTTCCATTAACCATAATGCATTAGCGTCGCCTGACGGAGAAACCGGCCGAACCGGCAAACAGCGCATTGAAGTTCATGGCAAAGCTCAAATACTACGACGCCGCAGCCGAGAAGCTGCCAACGATCGCTCCGAAGACAGCGGTCCACACCGAGTTCCTGCGCACCGGCCGCATAGAAAGGCGTCAATGGTCGCAGCGCGAGCGGCGTTATCTGAGCTATGACGAGGTTGCCGAGCGCACCGCCCACAAGCTGACGACCGCCGGCGAAACGACGCACAAGCGGATGAACGGCTTCCATACCTCGATCCAGTTTCCCAAGATGATCTTCCACCGCACGCTCACCGGTCGGCCGCATCTCGGCTATTGCCATGTCACGGCGGCGAGAACACATCTCGCCCCGTCCAAGGACGTCACCTGGTCGTTCTATTTCGCCAACTTCTTCTGTGACCTCGGCGACGAGAAACACTTCTTCGAACGCATCCAGACCGGCTATTCCCGAATGTACTTCGCCGTTGCCATCGAGCCCGATGCGCCAGAGGGGCAGATGACCATCAATCGCAGCGTTCGCGACAACGGGCTGCTCTTTCGTACCGACGACCCGAAAGTCGCGCTCAAGAACGTGCTGATGCTCGGCGCGCGCGACGAGGCATTGAAGCGCATCATTCGCAGCCTCTGAAGCGCAGACCCGGTTGCCTGAAGAAAATCGTTCTGTTTTCACCGTGGCTCCTTTAAGGAAGCCTCGGAAAGGGAAACGGAAGCGACATGGCCGAAATCATCGATACACGGACCGAGCCGGAACGGGCGATCGAGCGTGCCTGTGCGGTGCTTGCCGAAGGCGAGCCCGTCGCGATTCCGACCGAGACGGTCTACGGCCTGGCAGCGGACGCCACCAATCCCGATGCGATCAGCCGTATTTATGAGATGAAGGGGCGTCCACGCTTCAACCCACTGATATCGCATGTGTCAGACATGGCGATGGCTGAAGCCCATGTGACATTCGATTCGTTGTCGCGGCGCCTGGCCGAAGCGTTCTGGCCCGGCCCGCTGACGTTGATCCTGCCCCAGCGCACAACAAGCACCGTGCACGCGCTTGCCTCGGCCGGCCTCGACACGCTCGGCATCCGCATGCCTGATGGCTTTTCACGTCGGGTGATTGCCCGCTTCGGCCGCCCGCTCGCCGCACCGAGCGCCAATACGTCGGGCAAGATCAGTCCCACAAGCGCTGCCCATGTGGAAGCCGATCTCGGGCCGCGCCTCAAGCTCATTCTCGACGCCGGCTCTGCGGAGATCGGGCTTGAATCGACGATCATCAAGGTCGAGGACGGCGCGCTGCGCCTGCTGCGTCCGGGCGGTCTCGACGTCTTCGAAATCGAAAGGCTGACCGGCCTTACCGTCTCGAGGCCGCAGAGCGCCGGAGCGACTATCGAGGCCCCGGGCATGCTCGCCTCGCACTACGCGCCGGGCGCAGCTGTCCGGCTCGACGCCGCCGACGTGCGTCCGGGAGAAGCGCTGATCCGGTTCGGCAATGCGTCGCTCCCCGGCGAAGAGCACGCCGCGATCGTACTCGACCTCAGCCCGGCAGGCAGCCTGCGCGAGGCAGCTGCCAATCTTTTCGACTATATGAAGAGGGCGGATGCCAGCGGCTCCGCAACCATCGCCTTCGGCCCCATCCCTTCGGAAGGGTTGGGAGAGGCGATCCTCGACCGGCTGCAGCGTGCTGCCGCCCCCAGAGACTGACCGACAGGCACTTTTACAGCGCCGTGCGTCAAATATGACGCGCAAAGGACGCTGTAACGCTCTAAACCCGCTGCATAATTTTGTCCTTAATTCGATTCCGATTTAAGGAATTATGCAGTAGCGCCGTCGGGCGCATTTGCGAAGGCAGGGCCATGACGACGACGCTCCCCTCTCCCGAACTGATCGCCTCCTTCATCGACATCGTCGGCAGCGCCAATGCCTTGACGAACCCGGCGGACCTCGCGCCCTACCTCATCGAATCCCGCGGGCTCTACAAGGGCACCACCCCGATGGTGCTTCGCCCCGGTTCGGTCGAAGAGGTGTCGCGCATCATGAAGCTTGCAAGCGCGACCCGAACGGCAATCGTTCCGCAAGGCGGTAACACCGGCCATGTGGCGGGTCAGATCCCGCGCGAGGGCAAGGCCGATATCGTCCTGTCGCTGCAGAGGCTGAACCGGATTCGCGACATCGACCCCGTCGGCAATGTCATCGTTGCCGACGCCGGCTGCATCCTTGCCGATATCCAGAAGGCGGCCGATGATAACGATCGACTGTTTCCGCTGTCGCTCGGGTCGGAAGGCTCGGCCCGCATCGGCGGCAACCTCTCGACCAATGCCGGCGGCACCGCAGTGTTAGCCTATGGCAACATGCGCCAGCTTTGCCTCGGCCTCGAAGTGGTTCTGCCGACCGGCGAGATCTGGGACGGGCTGCGCCGGCTGAAGAAAGACAATACCGGCTACGACCTGCGCGACCTGTTCATCGGCGCCGAAGGTACGCTCGGCGTGATCACCGGCGCGGTGCTCAGGATGTTTCCGAAGCCCCTTGGCCATCAGGTGGCCTTTGCCGGCGTCGGCAGCGTCGAACATGCGCTGGCCCTCTTCGACAAGGCCTCGAGCCTCTGCGGCACTGCGCTCACCGGCTTCGAACTGATGCCGCGCCTCGGCGTCGAGTTCACGACAAAGCATATTCCAGGCGTGCGCGACCCGATGGAAACCGTTCACCCGTGGTATGTACTCATCGACATTTCCACCTCCGATTCCGCCGAGAGTGCCGAACGCATGGTGCACGAACTGCTGGAGCAGGGCATCGTCGCCGACCTGGTCGAGAACGCAGTGATTGCGACCAGCGAAGAACAGCGCAAGGCGCTGTGGCACATGCGCGAAAGCATGTCGCCAGCGCAGAAGCCGGAAGGCGGCTCGATCAAGCACGACGTTTCCGTCCCCGTATCGAGCATCCCCGCCTTCATGAAGGAGGCCGATACGGCCGTCATGCAGGCGATGCCGGGCGCACGCATCTGCTCATTCGGCCATATGGGCGATGGCAACATTCACTACAACATCTCGCAGCCCCTCGGCGCCGACAAACAGGCATTCCTCGACCGTTGGCGGGAAATGAACGCCATCGTTCATGGCATCGTGCTGAAGTACAACGGCTCGATCTCGGCCGAACACGGCATCGGGCAGTTGAAGCGCGACGAGCTCGCCGAGGTCCGCCCCGAGATCGAAATCGAGTTGATGCGCCGCATCAAGCACGCGTTCGACCCGGCGGGCATCATGAACCCTGACAAGGTGTTGCGGGCAGACTGACGACGCTTTTTACCGGCCGCCGGCTCTCAGCTGTGCAAGCGAGAACAATGCGTCGGCACTGATGCCGCCGCCGCTGCCGCCCGTCAGGATGGCAAGCCCCGGATTGACGTCGGTGTTGTTCTCGACGTCATAAAGCGCGGTAAAACGCTTCAGCAGCTTTTCGAGTTCCTCGGGATCCTGAAGGTCCTTGATATCCATGAGGCGCTCGATGTAAGCGGCCTGCATCTCGATCTTGGCGCTCGCGAGGCCCTCGGGCATGCTGTAGGCGGTCCGAACAACCTGCATCAGTGCGTTGTCGGCGAGCAGGTCGTAGGGTGTGGTGATTTCCGGCGCCTTGCGCTTGAAATAAAGCGCCAGCCGAACACCGGCATTGTCCTCGCCCTCGCTCTCCTCAAGCGTCTGGTTGAGGTAGAGGTCGAACGTCATAGTGAGCCCACGCCGCGTCTGTATCTGCCCGGCTTCGCCTGTAACTATCTTTCCGTCCTTGTCGAAATTGAAGGCGGAAACGATCTCGCGATACTTCAAGCCGTTCGGATCGGTGTTGATGAAGCTCTTGCGATCGTTGAGGTCGGAGGTGAACATCTGCTTGAGGTAGTCGGTTTTGACACCCTCCGGGTCAATGCCGGCGCCGATCAGCACGATATCGACGAGGCGCTTGTCCTTGAGGAAATCGTCAAGCGTCTCGATCTTCTGAATCTGCGTCGTGTAGTACTTGCTTTCCCCTTCCGCCTTCGCCTTGGCGGTCTTCTTTTCGTCCTCCGTGCCGAAGCGCGATTTCTCGACGATGTAGGCCTTGGCAGTATTGACGATGTCGGCCTCGTTCTGCGCCAGCTTGGGTGAGCCAAGCGTACCGTCCGCGTTGAAATTAAACGCTTTCACCAGCTTGATATAGCGTTCATCACGCAAGGAGTTGGCGTAGCTCGTCGGATTGTTGAGATCACTGGTCAGAATCTGCTTCAGCTTGCGCGGTGTCAGGTCTTCGTTTTCGAGGCCAAAGGCGCTGAGTACGAAGGACCGCAATTCGCTGTTGCCAACGAGACTATCGACGTTGCTCATGGTCTTGATCAGCAGCTTGTAGCGGCTGATCTTGCCCTCGTCCTCTGCATCGTCCGCGTCGTTGTAGTGGACCATATAGCCGCTGGTGGTGGTATTGGTCTGTTCGGCGGTCTGTGCCTTGGCGCCTGCCGGCAGCGTCCCGTCGGGCTGGAAATTGAACGCGGCATGCAGGGCCTTGTAGGCCTTGTTGTATTCACCGCCAAACTTGTTGACGTAGCTGTTCGGGTCGTTGATGTCGCTGGTGAGAATGTTCTCGATCGTCGCGCTCACGGTGGTGGTGGGCAAGCCGAAAGCCGTTCTGACGTAGTCCGCGATGCGCGGGTCGGCCACAAGCTCCGCAACGGTCGTGATCGAACCGATCTTCTGCTCGAAATAATCCCGGTTAAGGATGGCTCCCGATGGCGTCAGCCGAGGGCTGCTGAAGATATAGGCCTCATTCAGCATCTTCTTCTTTTCGTCGGTGATCGCCTTGCTGCCCGCGGCCACGCTACCATCGGCTTCGAAGTTGAAGGCGCCGTTCAATTGCCTGTAGGCATCGAGCATGCTGATCTGCCTATTCAGCATGTTCACTTCGGTCGAAAGTTGATTCATCAATGCGGTCGACTCGTTACCGACCGGCGGCAGCTTGGTGTTGAGATCGGCGACGATGGCGTTCTTGGCGTCGATCTGCGCCTGGATCCCAGGCTTGTCCGCCGCTGGCGCCTCTGCAAGCTGTGCCGTCAGCGTCGCGATGTCCTTCATCGCAGTTGCCCGCGTGTCAAAGTCAGTCAGCGTCTTCGTGGCTTCGGTAAGCCGGGTCTGCGCCGTGGTCTGGGAATTGGCAAGATCCGCCGGCTCGGCGGTCAACGCGTATCTGACCTGATCATAGGAGTAGTTGCGCGCATCGATGCCAAAGATGCCGAAGGCATAGGAACGCAAACGTTCATTTCCGAGGAACTGATCGACGTTGGTGACGAGATCCATAGCTGCGTTGAAATAGGCGTTGTCTCCTTTGAGAACAGTGTCGAGATTGGCGACCCGTTCATTATAGAGACCGATCAGTGCATCCTGTTGCGCCGTCGTCTGTGCCGCGGCTGACGATGTGCTGAAGCTGAACGCTTCGGCAAAGTTGCGATAGCGTTCGTCCGTGAGGCGGTTGGCAAAACTGTCCGTATCCTTCAGATCGCTTTCAAGCACCTTGCGCATGAAGGCCTTGGCATAGGTCATGTCTTCGAGACCGTGTGCCTTCATGGCGTAGGAATAGAGCCGGTAATCGTCGAGGAAATCGTCGACCGTTTTCACGTTGCCGATATTTTCCTTGTAGTACTGCGCTTCGCGCGCGACCAGCGGCCGGTCGGCAACACGATCGAGGCTGGTCCTCAAGTCGCTCGTGATCCGGCTGTAATTGAGATAGGTCGAAACCATGCCTGCTGCCCCGTCGCTTAACCCAGGGGCGGGTCACACCAATCCCCCGAAACAGAATTCTGACACGGCATGATTGCACGACAGGCTTGTGTGTGGCTTTTCGCCGGCCGCGACCAGGCCATTGCCAAGAATGCGAGCCACCGCGTTGACGAAACGGAAACCTTGGCTGCTCGGCTTTTGCTAACCATCGAAAAACGCAAAGTTTTCTTAACCGCGATTTTTAAGTCGGCCGGAAGGGGAGCCGCCTATTCTCCAGCCCATAGAGGACGAAAAGTCCCGAAGAGAAGACCGGAAATCGGCTCTCAAGGAAAAACAAGGGCGATTGAAATGCGCAATACACTCTCTCAACCCGCATGGGTCGAAAACACGCTCCGGCTCGATCCGAAGCGCTTTCCTCAGCAGGCAAGCTACGTCCTGCGTGGCCACACAGGCAATGTCACGATCAGCCTGGACGAGCGTGGCGCGGTTCTGCGCAAGGTGCTACCATCAAGCGGCCTGCCGCTTTCGATCGCACTGCCGGCGCGGGCATTCAAAGGGGTCGCGGCACGCGCGATCGACCACGGCGACGGAGACGTTACAGTGACGCTTGAACTTCATCATGACGATCCGGACCTTTGTGTTCCGCTGCTCGTTGCACATGATCTTTCCGACATTGCTGCCGATTGGCGCGCCTGGGCCGAAGCCTATCGCATTCCGATGCTGATGGTCGAAGCCGATGGCGTCGCTCGCGCCCTCGAAGAGCATCTCGGCGAGGTTCGCACCGCACCGCTCAAGCCGCGGCGCCGCCACTCCTTCTTTGCCGACCGCAGGCCGCGCTTCCTCGTGCGCCGCTCCACCGGCCGGCTTGGCGTCAACATGAAGATCGACGGGCGCGAAATCATCGCCCGCAGCTAGGGCTTAACCGAATACCTCCAGTGCAAAAGCCGGCCGTTCCCTGCGGCCGGTTTTTGTATGCAGCAAGTCTGAAGTGCTACAGCGTCCTTAGCGCGTCATACTTGACGCGCGGCGCTGTAACGCCAAAACGTTCACAGCCAAATCGCGGGTGTTCCTTCGGAAACAGCCGCCTCGCCTTCTTCGTGCCATATCCGACCCATAGCCAAGGTCACGAAAGAAGGAGATACCCGATGCGCAAGTCTCTTGCCGCCACCATTGACGCAATCGTTGCGATTTTCCGTGCGCGCACCGAGGCGAAGAAGCGCAAGGCTGCCAGCGCAATCAGCTGGGGCTGAGCGATCAGGCTCTCGCAGATCTCTCGGGAAAGTGCCGGCGGACGTGTATCAAACATTTCGGATAGACTGCAGGATCCTCCGCCAAAACGGAGGGTTTTTCATATCAGCCGAACGAAAAGGGCCGCGACCAGCCCGGCGAAAATGATCAATCCCACGACACCATTGAACTTGAACAATGCGAGGCATTGCGAAGGGTCGTGGATGTTCAGCACCAGGATCTGATAGATCAGCAACACGGCCGCGATCAGCAAACCGAGATAGGCAAACAGCCCGGCCCCTGCGGCGAGAAACGCCAGAAGCATCAGCGCGATGGCAAGTCCATAGAGCCCGATCAACCAAGGGCGTGGATTGTCGCCGAAGCGGCGAGCCGTCGACCGCACCCCGATAAGTTCGTCATCTTCCCTATCCTGGTAGGCGTAGATCGTGTCGTAGCCGATCGTCCAGGCGATCGCCGCGCCGTAGAGCAGCACGGGCGCAAACGAAAGCGTCCCGAACTCGGCCGACCAGCCCATGATCGCCCCCCAGGAAAACGCAAGGCCGAGGAAGAACTGCGGCCAGTCGGTAAACCGCTTGGCGAAGGGATAGATTGCGACAAGCCCCAGCGACAGGATACCGAGCCAAATGGTGACGGCATTGAATTGTAGCAGCACCACCAGCCCGACAAGTGCCTGCAGCACCATGAAGGCCTTTGCCTGAAAGCGGGAGACCCGGCCCGATGGCAAGGGGCGCGAGCGCGTTCGCGCCACTTCCATGTCGATGTCATGATCGACGATGTCGTTGAAGGTGCAGCCCGCGCCGCGCATGGCGATGGCGCCGGCGATGAAGAGGAAGCTATGAAAAACGAACCGGCCGAGCGAAAATTGCCCCGCTGCCGCCGCCGTGCCCGAGGCCAGAGCGACCGACCACAGACAGGGCCACATCAGCAATTGCCAGCCGATCGGGCGGTCCCAGCGAGCAAGTTGCGCATAGGGCCACAGCGCACGCGGCAGCACGCGGTAGACCCAGTTGTTCGACGGCGCGTCGTGGACGCGCCCGGAATCGGCGGAGGACGTGTTCATGCCTCCTGTTTGACGCTACGCGCCGGGGCGGTCAAGCGGTTCGATGCCGCACCGTCCCGCCGCTTGGCGCCACCGTTCAGGGAAGCGTGAAGTCGAAGCGATAGGTGGCCGACAGGCCAACGAGGAACTGGTTGCGGCTGCCGCGCTCGCGCACGAGGCTCGAGTCGGCCGCCGGGCCCATCAGGCGGCGATATTCGGCATAGGCACCGGTCTCAAGCTTTTCCGTTGCCTGCCAATTGATCGCCGCACCAACACCGACGGAATCAATGCCGCCATGCGGATTATAGGTGCTGAGGCCTGATGCTGCCGATTCGGCATCGTTCACGCCGTAATAGGCGCTGAAATAGTCGCTGGTGGCGGCCGTCATACGCGGACCGGCAGAAATGCGCACATTGCTGCTGATGTCGGTAAAGGCATCGGCGGTGACATCGGCGACGATACCGTGGTGGCTGCGAATGCCCTGTCGGACTTCCGCGCGCACGCGCAGCCAATCGGTCGGATAGACCTCGGCGAAGCCGCCGAGTTCTCCACCGAACTTGACGGGGGCGAGCCCCCTAAGGTCGCTGGAGGTATTCTCGTCGCGCTCGAAGATCAGCTTGCCGGCGACGCCGGCGCGGAACCCGCCCTGGTCCAGCAGCGCATAGGACATGTTGTCGTTGCGCGACGAGAAGCGAACGGTGCTGCCGGCCTTGCCGAGCGATATCAGCGGCGCGGCCTGGAACATGCGCTTGGAGGCGCCTTCGTATTTCGGGCCGAGAAAGCCGGTGGCGCCGACCTTCAAGTACCAGTCGCCCGACCAGAAATACTGGCCGTCAGCAGCCGAGGCGGTGCCTGCGGACAACAAAAGGGTTCCAGAAAGGAGAAGAAAAGAACGGATACGCAAGGAACAACTCCGGAAGAATCATTCGCCGGGGCGAAGTTTGAACGTGCCCTGCGCGCCGGCCATTGGCGCCATCTGAAAGGACACGGGGGCGACTTATTGCCCCTTGTTCCTACGATTCCGTTAACCAGGTCAATTCAACTCCCGTTTGCCATGCCGGCGACGATGCCTACCGGCCCTGGTACATTTTCAGGTAGTGACTGGGGGCGCTTCCAAGCATGCGGCGAAACATCGTGGTGAAGGCCGCAACGTTCTCGTAGCCGGCATCAAGCGCGACATTGGTGACGGATTCACCGTCCGCAAGGCGCGGCAACGATGCGAAGATGCAGGCCTGTTGGCGCCAGGTGACGAAACTGACCCCTGTCTCGTTGCGGAACATCCGCGTGAATGTCCGTCGGCTGAGACCCAGGCGATCGGCCCACTGGTCGATATTGGCGGTCGCCGACGGTGCCTCCAGGAACTGCCGGCAGAGAAGCGCCAGTTTCTGCTCACGCGGGAAAGGCAGGCCGAGCGGCCGCTCATGCAGAAGAGCGATCTCTTCGAGCAGGAGATCCATGATCAGCTGTTCCCGCCGTTCCGACATGGTCTCGCTCTCGACGCTGACAAGCGCATCGACCAGGCTGCCCGCAAGCGGGGTGATTTCCATTACCATCGGCCGTTCGGCGCGCAGCAGCGATGGGGTGAAATAGATCGAGTGCATGCGCACATCGCTGATCATCTCGGTCGAATGCTCGACCCCCGCGGGGATCAGTAAGGCGTGCCCCGGCGGGACGAGCCAACGTCCGTGGGCGGTACGCACAAGGACAACGCCTTGCCGCGCCCACCACAATTGCGTGCGGGTATGGCTGTGGAGTGGAACGGTCAGGCCCGCGCCATAATCGCGGCCGAGAGCGAGCACGGCGGAGTTTCCGGTCTCGATCCAGTCCAGGTTCCTGAAATGGTCGGCGTCGGGCAGTTCGGGCAAATTTATTCGATGGATCGGCATTGGCCCACTCGCGAAAGAACTCGACCACATCACAAAAGCAGGCCATGGGCAAGATCAGTAGAGATATCCGTCGCCGCACACAACCATCGAGACGGCAAGGAAACATCCATGGCAACGGTTACTTCAACGGGGAGCATAACCCCGGAAAAGACGGCATTCTCCGTCATCCTGGCAGTCAGCTTCTGCCACATGCTGAACGACATCATGCAGTCGCTGCTGACGGCGCTCTATCCCTTGCTCAAGGCGAACTATTCGCTCGATTTCGTGCAGATCGGGCTTCTGACCTTCACCTTCCAGTTGACAGCCTCGATGCTGCAGCCGGCCGTCGGCATCATCACCGACCGCTGGGCACTGCCCTATTCGCTGCCGGTAGCGATGCTTTCCACCTGCTCCGGCCTCATCCTGCTCGCCAACGCGCATGATTTCCCGATGCTGCTTCTGGCTGCAAGCATGATCGGCGTCGGCTCGGCGATCTTCCATCCGGAATCTTCGCGGATCGCTCGCCTCGCTTCGGGCGGGCGGCATGGCCTGGCGCAATCGCTGTTCCAGGTCGGCGGCAATGCCGGTAGCGCCATGGGGCCGCTGCTCGCAGCCTTCATCGTCATCCCCTTCGGCCAGGGCAGCCTCAGCTGGTTCTCGATCGTCGCGGTCATCGGATTCTTCGTGCTCACCTGGGTCAGCACCTGGTATGTGCGCCACCGTCGCTCGTCGATGAGCAAGCCGGCGCCGAGCCGCGCCTTGCCGCTGCCGAAGAACCGCGTGATCTGGGCCGTCGCCGTGCTGGTGCTGCTGACCGCCACCAAGAACGTCTACATGGCCAGCATCTCCAGCTATTTCACCTTCTTCGTCATCGAGAAGTTCAGCGTTACCGTTCAGCAAGCACAGCTGATGCTGTTCCTGTTCCTGGGCGCTGCCGCCGCCGGCACTTTCCTCGGCGGTCCGATCGGCGACCGTTACGGCGCGCGCTTCGTCATCTGGTTCTCGATCCTCGGCGTCATCCCCTTCGCGCTGATGCTGCCCTATGCGAACCTCTTCTGGACGGGCGTGCTGTCGATCATCATCGGCTTCATCTTCTCCTCGGCGTTTTCGGCGATCGTCGTTTTCGCGCAGGAACTAGTGCCGGGACGCGTGGGGCTGATTGCCGGTGTCTTCTTTGGTTTCGCCTTCGGCTTCGGCGGCATGGGTGCGGCTCTTCTCGGCATTTTTGCTGACCGGCAGGGCATCGAGTTCGTCTACACGGTCTGCTCGTATCTACCGCTGCTCGGCATTCTGACGATCCTTCTGCCGAGGATGCCCGCGCGGCATTAGGCAGACATCCAGCAGCAGACTTTTCAACGGGCGCCGCCATGCGGCGCCCGTTCTGTTTTTCCGCCCGGCAACGCCTTGCTCCAACCATGCTATTTCCCGCAGCCCTGCGTAATCATTCATCAATTTTTGCGCGCTACGGTCGCTGGATGGGGCTTGGGCAGGGGTAGACAATGCGAGGGCGATCGGCGATTCCCGCCTTTTTGACGACGTTGCTCCTGGCAACGGCGGGGCAAGCCGAAACGCTCAACCTGCTGATCTGGGAATCCTATATCGATCAGGCGATCCTCGACCGCTGGACGGCAATAACCGGCGTAGGAATCCATCAGGTCTACTACGACAACGGCGATACCCGCGACGAGGTGTTGGCCGACCCGAACAGCATCGTCGATCTGGTGGTGACCGGCGAGAACGGCGCCGCGCTCTTTGGGCGCAGAGGCGTGCTCGAGGCTGTCGACGAGACCAATGTCGCCTCGCTCAGGGATTATGACGAAAGCTGGCGCAAGCGCTGCTCGAACCATGGCCTGCCCTATCTCTGGGGCACGATGGGCCTTCTCTACCGATCGGACATGCTGCCTGAAGCGCCCACGTCCTGGCGCGACCTGATGCAGCCGGCTCCGGCGCTGACCAAGCACGTCGCCATGTACGACGACCACAACGAGGCCTTTGTCGCCCCCCTCATGCTGCTCGGCGAGTCGATCAACACCAACGACCAGGCAACGCTCAAGACCGCCTTCAACCTGATGAAGCAACAGGCACCGGCGGTTCTGACCTATGAATACGTCATAAGCTCGATCCAGAACCAGGCCATCGGCAAGGACATCCATCTGGCGCTTGGCTATAGCGGCGATCAGCACGTCCTAAACGAAAAGGCCGGTACACCGGGCATCTGGCGCTATGTCGTGCCCAAGGAAGGCACGCTTTCCTGGCTCGATTGCATGTCGGTCGTCGCCAAGTCGCCGAACAAGGCACGGGCGCTCGCCTTCCTGGACTATATCGGCTCGCCCGGAAGTGCCGCCGCAAACGCACAGGCGCTCAATATGCCGACGCCGAGCAAAGCCGCCTTTGCGTTGTTGCCGGAGGCGATGCGCGCGGACCAGGCGATCTACCCGTCGCCAGACATTCTGGCCAAGAGTCAGTACCAGCAGGAACTGTCAACGACGTCGGTGCAGCTGCGCCGGCGCATCATCAGCACATTGGCGAATTTCCAGTGACCCTCGGCAAGCGCGCACTCATCCTGATCTTTCCCGTGGTGCTGGCCGGCTATCTGCTGGCGGCGATCTCGGTCCATGTCACCCAGAGCCGATCGATCCGGGCGCTGGAACATGCCAAGCTGTCCCAGCGGCTGGAACATGCCGCCGCCGTCTTCCAGAACGAGATCGGCCGCAGCAAGGGCTTTCTCAATGCGCTCCTGAACAGCAATTCGCTGCGCCAGTACATCTCTGAAACCGACAAGAACTACCGGGCCAATGCGCTCGGCGTCCGGCTGCAGGAAAGTGTCAAGTCGCTCTCCGACGACCCGACGGGCTACGTGTCCCTGTCGATCCTGACATCGAACCTGCAATCAGAATACTATTTCGAAAACAGCTGGGATCCCTTCGCCGAAATCGACGAGGCGCAGCTCAATCTGGCACGGCGACTGATACGCGAAGAAAAGCTTGTCGACTGGACCTACCTCTACGACGGCGGGCACAAGGCGCGGATCGTCTATTCCTACTTCCTCGATCCCGTTACCTTCACGCGACCGCTGCCGAGCAAGAAATCGGGCGCGCTGCTTATCCAGGTGGCGATCCAGCCGGATCGTTTCCTCGACATGCAGGAAACACTCAAGCAGGAATACGGCGCCGACGTCGTCCTTCAGCCGTGGCCGCTCGCGATTACCGACGACCTTTCGGCAAGCGTGCATCTCGGGCCATCGCTCTATGCGACGCTGACGGTTTCGAGCAATCATTTCGACCGGCTGATGGCCCAGCAGAAACTGCTGCTGGCATTTGGTGCCGTGGCGATGAGCCTGTTTTCGATCTGGCTGATCATCGTTCTCATCCGTCGGTTCATCACCGACCCGATCGCCAAGCTCGACGCCAACGTTATGGCCGTCATGGTCGGCGCCCATGACGAGATCCGCAACATGGAGGAGAAGGGCGAGATCGGGCGACTGACGGAAAACATCAGAGAGCTGCATCGCCAGTCCGAACAATCGCTCAAGCTGGTGCAGCGCAGCTCCTGGACCGACACGCTGACCGGCATCAGCAATCGCGGTCATTTCAACGCGGTTGCCGCCGGCATCGTGCGCGAGGCCATTGTCTCGGGTGAAAAATGCAGCCTGCTGTTCATCGACATCGACAACTTCAAATTCGTCAATGACAAGCATGGCCACGAGATCGGCGACGAACTCTTAAAGACCCTGGCAACGCGCATCGCCGAGAATGTCGAAGCGATCACCGAGCGACGCGGCCAGAAGCCGGCGATCCTGGCGCGGCTCTCAGGCGACGAATTCGCGGTGCTGGTCCGCTCCCGACCGGGCGACGGCACGGTCCGCGAAGTCGCTGCGGCCATCCTGGCGCTGTTCGAAGATGGCTTCGAAGTCTCCGGCAAGAGCTATCCGGTGACGGCCAGCATCGGCGCTGCCATCTGCCCGGATGACGCGACCAACCTTGCCGAGCTGATTTCAAATGCGGACGCGGCGATGTATCAGGCAAAGACTAGCGGCAAGAACCGCTCTTCCCGGTTCTCGCGCGCCCTGCACGACAAGCGCACCCGTCTGCGCCAGATCCAGGACGAGTTGCGCTCGCTCGATCCGGACGAGCAGTTCCATCTGGTCTACATGCCGATCGTCGACACCGACGGTCGCGTGACCGGCTGCGAAGCGCTGCTGCGCTGGTATTCGCCGGTACTCGGTAACGTGACGCCGGACGAATTCGTGCCGATCGCCGAAAGCTCCGGCCTCTTCACCAAGATCGACTGGTGGGTGATCAACCAGGCCATGTCCGACTGCCGGCAGCTAAAGGCACTCTTCGGTCCCGATACGATCCTGGCGATCAACATTTCCTCGGCCGAACTGCATTCGAAGGCGATTGCCGACTATTTCTCCGATTGTATCAACCGCCATGGACTGCAGCCGCAATCGATCGAAATTGAGCTGACCGAGACTTTCGCGGTCAAGTTCAGCGACCAGCTCCGCCGCAACATCGACGAACTGCGCCAAAAGGGCTTCCGCCTGTCGATCGACGATTTCGGCGCCGGCTATACCTCTGTCCAGCAGATCATCGAATACACCGCCGATACGATCAAACTGGACCGGGCGCTCGTTTCTAACCTCACGGCATCGCAATCACTGCCGGTTCTGAGGGCGTTGATCGCGCTGTGCCACGCCAAGGACGTTGCCGTGGTCGGGGAAGGCGTCGACACGCCGGAGAAACTCTCGATGCTGACTGCTGCAGGGTGCGATCTCTTCCAGGGCTACCTTATCAGCAAGCCGCTACCACTTGAGGATCTCGGCATCTGGGCGCTGACGCGCACCGCCCGCTACGGCCAGGAGCAGGATGATCGCAAGAACCAGCAGGCAATCGCCTGAGCGCATGTCGGTCTACTCTCTCCCGTGACGCTCCGGACAAGGTGCACTCCGAGGCGGGAATCGTGCGCCATAGCCCCCTGCCCCCTTGACCTGACAGCCGCCTCGCCTTAACCGCAACGCAACAATTTCGGCATGTCGGGGGCAGGCAATGAAGGTTCTTCTGATCGGATCGGGTGGACGCGAACATGCGCTGGCATGGAAGATCGCGCAGTCGCCGAAATTGACCAAGCTCTATGCCGCGCCCGGCAATCCTGGCATTGCCGAGGAAGCAACGCTCGTTGCGCTCGACACCGACAATCATGCCGCCGTTGCGGACTTCTGCCTGAAAGAGGCGATCGATTTCGTCGTGGTCGGGCCGGAAGGCCCGCTCGTGGCCGGCCTTGCAGACGTGCTGCGCGCTGCCGGTGTCGCCGTCTTCGGCCCTTCCGCTTCCGCGGCCCAGCTTGAAGGTTCCAAGGGCTTCACCAAAGACCTCTGCGCCAGATACGATATCCCGACCGGCGCCTACGGTCGCTTCACCGACGCTGAATCCGCCAAGGCCTATGTGTGCGAGCAGGGCGCGCCGATCGTCATCAAGGCCGATGGACTCGCCGCCGGCAAGGGTGTGACCGTTGCCATGGAACTCGACGAAGCGCTCGCTGCTGTCGATGACTGCTTCGATGGCGCCTTCGGCGCGGCCGGCGCGGAAGTGGTGGTCGAAGCCTATCTCGACGGCGAGGAGGCAAGCTTCTTCTGCCTCAGCGACGGCAAGACCGCGCTCGCGCTTGCCTCGGCACAAGACCACAAGCGCGTCGGCGATGGCGACACCGGCCCGAATACCGGCGGCATGGGCGCCTATTCGCCAGCGCCTGTGATGACATCAGAAATGACCGAGCGCACGATGAAGGAGATCATCGAGCCGACCATGCGCGGCATGGCGGAGAGCGGACATCCCTTTTCCGGCGTGTTCTTCGCCGGGCTGATGATCACCGCCAAGGGGCCGGAGCTGATCGAGTACAATGTGCGTTTCGGCGACCCGGAATGCCAGGTGCTGATGATGCGCATGAAGAGCGACCTCTTGCCACTGCTTTATGCCGCGGCGACGGGCACGCTTGCGGGCATGGAAGCCGAATGGCGCGACGAAACGGCACTGACGGTGGTCATGGCGTCGAAGGGATATCCGGGCAGCTACGACAAGAACTCGCCCATTGCTGCGCTGCCCGAGGCCTCGCCTGAGACCAAGGTGTTTCACGCCGGCACAGCGATGAAGGACGGCAGCCTGGTTGCAACGGGCGGGCGGGTGCTGAACATCACGGCGATCGGCGAAAGCGCAAGCGCTGCCAAGGACCGCGCCTATTCGGCAGTCGACGGCGTTTCCTGGGACAACGGCTTCTATCGCCACGATATCGGCTGGCGCGCGGTTGCCCGCGAGAAGGCCTGACCGCCGCCGGTAAATGCGCCGGATCATTCAATTTTTACCAATTCTCCTGACGGGAAAGTAAGAGAGAACGCATATTCTTGCCGACTGCATGGTTCCTTAAATCGTAGCCGATTTCAGGACAAAACATGCAGCAATTCAAAGTGCTACAGCGACCTTTGCGCGTCTGATAAGACGCGCGGCGCTGTAGAACAAACTCGGAGAGAAGACCGATGCGCCTGTTGCTGATCACCACCGCCGTTGCGCTCGCCGCCGGCAGCGCCTGGGCACAGTCGATCGAAGCTGTCGTTTCCGGGGAGGCCGTCAATTCCAGCGTGGCCTCTGTCTCCTGCGCACAATGCCCGCCGCTGCAGATCAAGAAGAAGGTCACCTATGTGGTGCCTGAGATCGAGAATGGCAGCGAGAAGGTCGAGCTCAAGCAAATCAACGGTGAGATGCGGCTTGTGCGCACCGAAGCCTGGCTCGGCGGCTCGCCGGTTGTTTTCGTCAGCAAGCCTTCTGAGGAGGCTGTCAAAGCAGCCGCGAACGGAGCCGAACAGGCGGATACGGCGACCGCTGCGGCCGATATCGATATCGCGAACCCGGGCAATCATGACTTGGCTGCGTCTGTGATCGACGAGACCGCCAAAACTGCCGCGGTTCAGACCCTTACACAGGCAGAGCCGGCAGTCGCGGCATCTGTGGCCGCCGAAAGCTCACGGCAATTTGATCCGACCGGCCTCGAACTTCGGCTAAACTGAGGGCCTAAACGGGAAAGTTCCCTGCCCCGGCCAGCCTCCCCTGCATTCAAGGGCTGACGGGCAATTCGCTGAAACAGCGAGAGATTGCGCCCCTGAGAGAAGCAGGGGCGCAATCTTTTTATCTGGGCTCGTGTTATCTGGGTTGGCGTGGGCCATCGATCCGCTCGACCAAGGCTTCAATCTCCCTGTCGGAATAAACCTCGATACCGTTCCTTGCGAGCAGCGCGGCCGTAACCCCCTGCCCCGCGTGGCGTGCGCCGGAAAACGTGCCGTCGTAGACGAAACCCGATCCGCAGGACGGGCTGCCGTCGATCAACAGCGCGAAACGACAGTCCGTTTCGCGCGCGAGCGCCAGCGCATTCTCGGCGGCGTCCAGAAACTCACCGGTGATATCGCGGCCGGTATTCTCGACGACGGTTGCCCCGCCGTCGAGCACGTTGGTGCCGGACATGCCGGACGCGATCTCGGCCGGCGGACGCGGCACCGGCATGCCGGCCGACATTTCGGGACAGATGGTGACGAGCCGGCCCTCTAGGCGCCAGCGGTCGATGGCCGGATGGACGAGCGGCTTCGACGCGCCATCGTAGCGCACGGCATGGCCCATGAGGCAGGCGCTGACGAGGATCTTCGCCGTCATGCACACCTCCCCCGTCATCCCGCGATCTTGGAGAAATCGGCAACCGTGCCGGTCGCCGAGCGGATGAGACCGAGCAGTGCCAGGCGGTTTGCCCGAATCGACACGTCATCGTCATTGACGAGAACGTCGTTGAAGAACTGGTCGACCGGTTCGCGCAGCTTCGACAGGGCCTGCATGGCGGAGCGGAAGTCCTCCTTGACGATCGCCTCGCGTGCCTCGCCCGAGCCCAGCTGAACCGCAGCGTGCAGCGCCTTTTCGGCGTCGAGACGGAAGAGATCAGCGTCGACGGCGTCGGCCACGGCCGTACCTTTTTTCTCTTCGGCTGCGAGGATCTGCGTCGCGCGCTTGGTGCCGGCGAGCAGGTTCTTGCCCTCTTCGTCGGTGATGAAGGCGGTCAGCGCCTCGACGCGACGGGCGATCATCAGCAGATCGTCCGCATCCGACGTCAGCACCGCATCGATCAGGTCGTGACGGGCGCCGAGATCGCGCAGATAGACCTTGAGGCGATCGTGGAAGAAGGAGAGCAGGTCCGCCGACACATCGCTCGTCAGCGCCGGCTTCTGCGCCCGCAGGGCGGTCAGCGCGATCTCGAGGAACGGCGTGAGCGGCAGGCGCGCCTTGCCTTCAAGGATGAGGCGGATAACGCCGAGCGCGGCGCGGCGCAGGGCGTATGGATCCTTGGAGCCGGTCGGCTTTTCGTCGATCGCCCAGAAACCGACGAGCGTGTCGAGCTTGTCGGCCAGCGCCACGGTCACGGCGACGGCATCGGTCGGCGCGCGGTCCGAGGGGCCATTCGGCTTCCAATGATCTTCGATTGCCGTTGCGACGGAAGCGTCTTCGCCCTGGAGCAGCGCATATTTGCGACCCATGATGCCCTGAAGTTCGGGGAACTCGCCGACGGCTTCGGTGCGCAGGTCAGCCTTTGCCAGCACCACGGCACGATCGACCAACTTGGCGTCGGCGCCGGTTACCTTGGCAAGCTCGGCGGCAAGCGCACGGATGCGGGCAACACGTTCGCCCTGTGTGCCGAGCTTGGCATGGAAGGTGACGTTCAGCGCATCGAGTTTCGCCATGCGCTGGTCGAGCGGCTTGTGGAGATCGAGGTCGAATTTTTCAGCCGACGGCTTCAATGTTTCCAGGTCCGGCAGGTTGCCCTGGTCGCGGTGCCAGAAGTGGGCGGCGTCCGACAGGCGGGCGCGCACGACCTTGCCGTTGCCGTGAACGATCTCCTTGCCGCCGTCCTTCGCCTCGATGTTGGAAACGAGGATGAACTTGTTGGAGAGCGTTTCCGCACCCGGCGCGCGGGTCACGAAACACTTCTGGTTGGTCTTGATCGTCAGGCGGATGATTTCCGAGGGGATTTCGAGATAGCTCTCTTCAAAGCTTCCCATCAGCACCTGCGGCCATTCGACGAGGCCGGAAACCTCCTCGAGCAGGCCTTCGTCCTCGACGAGTTCGAGGCCGTTGGCAAAGGCGATATTATGTGCGTCAGCCGAGATCATCTGCTTGCGGCGTTCGCCGTCGAGCACGACCTTCGCCCGCTCCAGCTTCTCGGCATAGTCGGCAAAGCGGCGCACGGTGATCGCTTCGGGCGCGTGAAAGCGGTGGCCGTAGGTGACGTTGGAGGCGACGATGCCGTCGACCTCGAAGGGGATCACATGGGTTTCGTCGGTTTCCGAGCCGAAGGTGCAGACGATCGACTGCAGCGGACGGACCCAGCGCAGAGCGCCCGGCTTGGCCGAGGCAGCCCCGGAGCGCATCGGCTTCGGCCAGGGAAAGTTGCGGATGATCTCGGGCATCGCCTCAGCGACGATCTCTTCGGCCGGACGGCCCGGCTTGACGATATGGGCGACGTAAAAATCACCCTTCTTCGGATCGCTATGGACATGGGCCTCGCTGATCGAAGAAAGGCCGGCACCGCGCAGAAAGCCCTCGATCGCCTTTTCGTTGGCGTCGGTACGCGGACCCTTGCGGTCTTCGCGCACATCGGCGGAACGGGCATTGAGGCCGCGGATATCGAGCGTCAGCCGGCGTGGCGTCCAGTATTCACGCGCACCCTCATAGGTCAAACCCGCTTCCACCAGCGCATCGGTCAGCAGCTTCTTGAGGTCGCCGGCCGCCTTGCGCTGCAAGCGGGCAGGAATTTCCTCGGAGCGGAGTTCGATAAGAAGATCGGGCATGGGAGATGACTTTTTCTGTTCCGGACGGTTGGCGCCGACTTAGCAAGCTCTGGCGAAAATGTCACCAAGCCCGACGATGAATTTGATTTAGAGGCAGGAGGGTCGCGGTACGATCACCAGCCGCCGCCGCCGCCACCGCCGCCACCGCCGCCGGAAAAACCGCCGCCCGTGGAAAAGCCCGACGACGAGGATTTCGGCGGGGGCGGCAAGGAGGAGGTCATGGTGTCGGCCATCGAGCCGGCAAAGCCGCCGATCCGATCCCCGAACGAACTCGATCCGAAGCCATCGCCATGGTACCAGGCAGGCTGGTAGGCGGCAGTGGCAGCTGGCCCGGCAGCGGCAGCCAGCAGCCAGTGATCGAAGGTTTGCGTCCACGGCTTTTCCACCCCAAGCGCAACGGCATAGGGCAACAGGGTCTCGAAATGCCGGGGCGACATTTCGGGCGCACCTTGCATATTCATCCGATCCTTCTCGGCAAGCGTCATGTATTGCCTGAGGCCGTCGATGCCATCCATCATCCGGGTACCGAGCGGCGTCGGCGCGCCCATCAGGAAGAAGAACAGCACGTTGACAAGTACGATGCCGCCGATCGCAAACAGCAGCGGCAGCTCGTCGGTCTCGGAGGCGGAGTAGAAGACGACCGCAAGGATGCTTGAAAAGATGGTGAAGGCGACGAAGCCGATGAAGGCGATCACCACGATCGACATGATCCGGCTCATCAGGCTCTTTTCGCGCCGCAGGGATTTGCCGAAGGAAACGGCGAAGATGGAAACGAAAAAGGCGATGAAGACGGGGACGATCACCAGCGGGATGCTGTCCTCGCTCAAATCGCCGAACAGGAACACCGCGGCGATCGCAAGAACCGAAAGCAGCACCCCGGCAATGATGTAACCGGTGTTGGCCAGATAGTATTTGCCGCGGTGCTCGCGCTCCATGGCATTGCGGAAGTCGGCACCCGTCGCCTGCACCTTCGTGCCATTGGCCCTGTCGATCTTCAACTTGCCGCCGGCGGCATTGACGGCCTTCATCAGGCTCGCCTCGCCGGTCGGCAGCTTTTCGCTGCTGCCCTTGCCGGTCGCGGCAATGATGATGGCGCTCTTCAGATCTTCAAGGACGACATGGCCCTTCACCGCGAGGCTGAGCGCCGATGCCGACAGAGCCGTCCACCCCTCGCCGGAAAAGCCCCTGTTGTCGATATAGTTGACAAGCGCCGGCGAAATGCCCTCAGGCGCGTCCCAGCGCGGCACCATCACGCCGCGCGCCGGGTCCCGGCCCACCTTCAGCCAGGCGCGGCCATAGTAGAGCGCCACCACCACGAGACCTGCTCCAGCAATGACAAGCGCCATATGATCGCGCAGCCACCAGGTGTTTTCCTGGCTCGTGGTCGGCTGGTCGATGCTGCCCTTCGGCATCTTGACCGCGATCGTCAGACCCTCCTTCGGCTCGAGCCGCCGGGTGGTTGCAAAGAAGATTTCGCTGCCTTCCTCCGACGCCAGCGCGTCCTTGCCGGTTGCGCCATAACCGCCGGTGAAAACGTCGAGTGCCTCGGGCCGCACCCCTTCCGGCAGATTGACGGTTGCGCTCGCCTCGTCGATCGGGAACGCCCATTCGGTGCCGGTCACGTTCCAGTAGAGTTCGTCATGATCGTCGAAGAAGCGGATCTGCCGGCTGGTCTCATAGGTGAACTGGAACGTATGCTCGCCGTGTGGCAGAAAGACCTCGGCAGAGCCGGTGTAGATGCGGATGCCGCCCGAGATCGATTCGGTGCGGTAGGGCTCCTCCTCGCCGTCGCGTTCGACCGAAAGCAGCTTGAAATCCACCTTGCTGCGGCGGCCCTTGGCATCGGTGAAGGTCAGCGGCAGGTCACGAAAGATGCCCCGCCGGATCTGGTTTCCCTCGACATTGGCGGTGATCGTCTCGGTGACCGTCAGCGTTCCGTTCTCGGCGACATCGATCACCGAATGATAGGACGAAAACACCTCGTCCGCCCGGCCGACACCCGCTGTCGCCAGCAGGAAGAAGAAGATGCCAAGCAGGGCGACGAAACGGGTCATGCGGTCTCAGACCTTTCGATCGATCTTGAGGAGCGGTTTCATGGTTTTTCGCGTCTCATGGCGGAAAACCGCTTCGCACTCTTCCTGGAAAAGCTTTGAGGCGCGAGATCAAGGACGATCACCGGTGAAGGTAACGCCAAGCGATGCAAGCGCATCCCAATAGGCAGGATAGGTCTTGGCGACGCAGCCGGGGTCCTCGATGGCAATGCCGTGGATCTTGAGCCCGGCAAGGGCGAAGCTCATGGCGATGCGATGGTCGGCAAAGGTGTCGATCGACGCCGGCAATGTCTGGCCGGCGAGCGCCGGATCGGAGGAGACGATGAGATCGTCGCCCTCTTCGTGGGCAAGCCCCGGACGGATCGCGGTCAGGCCGAGCGACAAGGCACGGACACGGTCGCATTCCTTCACGCGCAGATTGGTGAGCCCGACGAAGCGCACGGGCGTCTCGTTGAAGGCGGCAAGAACGGCGATCGTCGGTATCGCGTCCTGCATCTGCGATCCGTCGATGACGGCGGGAAGATGCGGGAAGCTGGAAATGACGGCGTGGGCGCGTGCGTCAGGCTGCGAGAACACCGAGGCAGGAACGCCGAGATCGATGGCCCCTCCGGTCAATACTTCCGCGGCCCAGAGATAGGTCGCGGCCGACGCGTCAGGCTCGATCACGAAGTCGGCGGCGCGATAGCCCGTCGGCGCGACCTGCCAGATGGATGGGCTCAACTGCTCGACCTCGGCGCCGAACGCACGCATCGCCGCAACCGTCAGATCGATGTAGCCGCGCGCGCCGATTTCGTCGCCGGCAAGCTCGATGCGGACAGGGCCCTTGGCGCCAGGGGCAGCCATCAGCAGAGCCGATACGTATTGGCTGGAAAGGCCAGCGTCGATTTCGATCCGTCCGGCGGGAAAGCCGCCCTTGCCATTGACGGTGACCGGCGGGCATCCGGTTTCGGACGTCACCTCGACGCCGAGCGTGCGAAGCGCGTCGACGAGCGGCTTGATCGGCCGCTTGCGCATGTGCTGGTCACCATCGACGACAACCGGGCCGTCGACCAGAGCGGCGGCGGCTGTCAGGAAGCGCGTCGCAGTTCCCGCATTGCCGAGGAACAGGGGCGCGGACGGCGACGCAAGCCGGCCGGTTCCGGTAACGACGAATGTCGTGTCGTCCGGTTCGCTGACCTCAACGCCCATCGCCCGCAAGGCATCGGCCATATAGCGCGTGTCGTCGCTCTTCAGCGCACCCGTCAGCCGGCTCGTGCCCTTGGCCAGACCCGCGAGAAGCAGCGCCCGATTGGTGATCGACTTCGAACCCGGCGGGCGAACGTGGCCGCGCAGGGGGTGGTCGGTCGGCAGGATGGTCAGCTTCTTCACGGTATCACTCATGCTCGGGTCTCTTTATGCAAGTAGCGCCGAGGCTGTCGGCCTCGGCAGGCGTGTCTCTTATCAGCAGGTGGCGTAATCGGGTAACGTCCCCGATCAGAATTTGACTTGCGGCACCGCGCGATCCGCCTCGTTGGCGATCTCGAAATAGCCGGCCTTCACGAAGCGGAAGGCGTTGGCGATGAGGTTCGACGGGAAGCTCTCGACCTTGACGTTCAAGTCGCGTGCCGCTCCGTTGTAGTAGCGGCGCGACATCTGGATCTCGCCCTCGATCGTCTCCAGCGAGCGCTGCAGTTCCGCGAAGTTCTCGTTGGCCTTGAGATCCGGATAGGCTTCGGCGAGGGCAAAGAGCTTGCCGAGCGCTTGCGACAGGGCGCCTTCAGCGGCTGCCCGCCCCTCGACATCACCTGCTGGAACGGCCTGAGCGCGATTGCGCATCGCGATCACCTCTTCGAGCGTCGACTTCTCGTGCGCTGCGTATCCTTTAACCGTCTCGATCAGGTTGGGGATGAGGTCGGCGCGTCGCTTGAGCTGCACGTCGATACCCGACCAGGCTTCCTCGGCGATCTGCCGTGCCTTGACGAGGCCGTTGTAGACGAAAACGAGATACAGGATCACGGCGACGCCGATGGCCAGACCAATCATGGGATACCTCCAAAAAACTCGGCAGAGATTAGCACCGGCTTTCCAGCTTCAAAGACCTTTCTGCAGCATTCGGGCGGAGAAACGCACTCCTCCCCAAATGCAAGCCGAAGGCGCTGAACACACTGTTCACCGCTACGGCCTATCCCCAGACCAAAACACCTCGATTCCTGTTCCATCGGGAACCGCAGGGATCCGGACGATGGGCGATAGTCGCGCCATCGAACAACCCCGGATACGAAGTGAAGACCATGAAAACGCTCGCAACCCTCATCAACGTGATCGCCTTTTCGGCGCTCTTCGTTGCCTATGCGAGCGTCGGTTCGGCCGAAAGACCGACTGGTGTCCGCCGGGCGCTGCAGACCTACTCCGGTCAGGTTTACACCGGCACCTACCCCACGCTGAAGCCCGTCTGGAAGATCAGCGTCGACGCCAGCGACACGATCTGAGATCTACAGCGTCGCGCGTCTTATTAGACGCGCGACGCTGCAGCACTTTGAATGGCTGCATGTTTTTATCCTTAAATCGAATAGGATTTAAGGAAACATGCAGTAGCCTCGAGCTATCCGCGTCGCAATCGCGTCGGCAGCTTCATCTGCGCCGAGATTGGTGACGTCGAGCTCGATGAGCTGGTCGCATTTTCCTTTCAACAGAGCGTGCCGGCCTCTGAGATCGATCAGCACCTGCGGATCGGTCAGTTTGTGGACCTTGGAGCGGCCGGCGCGCGTCAGCCGCTTCAGGTTTTCCTCTATCGAACAGTCGAGAACGACCGCGACGAAACGGGCGCTGCGCTCGCTAGCCAGCGCCACATAGTCTTCGAACGCCCGGCTGTCGAATGCGTCATCCGACAGCGCATCGGTGAAGAGGAAGGATTGACCGGCATCGGCCTGGCGCACATGGTCGAGCACCGCCGTTCTGATCGTCGCCCGCAGCGACCAATAGAGCGGCGTGCCCCTGGTAAACAGTGCCTCGGCCGGATTGATCAGCGTATGGTTGTCGGCAAGCCTCGCGCCGAGATGATCGGCGAGATGGCGTGCGATGGTCAGCTTTCCGGTGCCCGGCCAGCCATTGATATGAACGATGAGGCTGGCTGGCTCGGCGATCAAGCGGCGTCCCGGTTGAGGTTCGCGCCGCCGGCATCGGTCAGCAGGAACGCCTCGCCACAGGCCTTTGCCAATGTGCGGACGCGCAGAATGTAGCTTTGCCGCTCGGTGACCGAAATCACCCCGCGCGCATCGAGCAGGTTGAAGACGTGGCTCGCCTTGATGCACTGGTCGTAGGCGGGGAAGACACACTTGTGCAGGTGGTTGTTTGTGCCGTTGCCCGGCGCGCCGGCCGCCAGCAGAGCCTGGCACTCTACCTCGGCATCGATGAAGTGCTGATGCAGCATGGCGGTGTTGGCGTATTCGAAGTTGTACCGCGAATATTCCTGCTCCGCCTGCAGGAACACGTCGCCATAGCTGATCTTCTCGTCGCCTTCGCGGCCGTTGAAGTTCAGATCATAGACGTTGTCGACGCCCTGGACATACATCGCCAGACGCTCGAGACCGTAGGTCAGTTCACCAGCAACCGGAGAGCATTCGATGCCGCAGACCTGCTGGAAATAGGTGAACTGCGACACTTCCATGCCGTCGCACCAGCATTCCCAGCCAAGGCCCCAGGCGCCCAGCGTCGGGCTTTCCCAGTCGTCCTCGACGAAGCGGATATCGTGCAGCAACGGGTCGAGGCCGATCGCCTCCAGCGAGCCAAGATAAAGCTCCTGCAGGTTGGACGGGTTCGGCTTCAGGATCACCTGATATTGATAATAGTGCTGAAGACGGTTCGGGTTCTCGCCATAGCGGCCGTCGGTCGGGCGACGGGACGGCTGGACATAGGCTGCGCGCCACGGACGGGGACCGAGCGCACGCAGCGTCGTTGCCGGATGAAACGTACCGGCACCGACTTCCATGTCGTAGGGCTGCAGCACCGCGCAACCCTTGTCGGCCCAATAGTTGTGCAGCGTCAGGATCAGAGCCTGGAACGAGCGCTTGGGGTTCATGTGGTCGGGCAGCGAGGCGGTGGTCATGGGGAACGTCCGAATTCTTCACGAAATGAGAGCCGGACAGGTGCCACGCCGGGCGACAGGGGTCAAGCGCTGAGGCGGCTCTCCGTGCACGCAAAGGTGCACGAAAAATCTCAGTCGTCTTCGCGCTTGAGCCGGTATTCGCCGGTCTCGGGATCCTTGACGAGGGTTCCGCTCGCGCCGGTCTGCTGCTCGCGGCGCGTCTGGTCGCGCTGACGCGTCAGCTTCTGGGCATCCGCAATGAACTTGCGGTAGCCGATCCATAGAACGAAGCCTGCGATCAGGAGCAGGATAAGCTGCGGCATCTTTCCTCCCTACTGCATATTTTTATCCTTAAATCGAAGTCGATTTAAGGATAAAAATATGCAGCCATTCAAAGTGCTACAGCGACATTTGCGCGTCTAATAAGACGCGCGGCGCTGTAGGCTCGTCGCACCGGTCGCGGCTCAAAGCCCGAAACGCGCCCACAATGCCCTTTCCTCTACTGCTTCGGCAAGACCCGCCATCGCAGAAGCCGCGATCGGTGCAGCGATATCGCCGGCAATCGATGCGCCGGTCTGGCGCCGCCCGAAAAGGCTGCGCGCCGGCTGGATCAGTTCGAGCCGCGCCTTCTCGCCATAGCGCTTCTTCACCTCGCCGCGCAGATCGCCGAGGCCGTCGATCAGACCCAGTTCCAATCCGCGCCGCCCAGTCCAGAAAAGCCCGGAAAAAACGTCGGGATGGTCGGCCAGCAGCTGTCCGCGGCGGGCCTTCACCATCTGGATGAAGGTGTCGTGGATATCGAGCTGCAGGCTCTTCAGGAACTCGATGTCGCGTTCTTTCTCTGGCTGGAACGGGTCGAGCATGACCTTGTTCTCGCCGGCGGTATAGACGCGCCGCTCGACACCGATCTTCTTCAACAGTTCCGGAAAGCCGAAGCCGCCGGAGACGACACCGATGGAACCGACGATCGACGTCGGATCGGCGATGATCTCGTCGCCGGCAAGCGCGATCATGTAACCGCCGGAAGCGGCCACGTCCTCGACGAAGACGAGCACGCGCTTCTTCTTTTCCTGGGCGAGATCGCGGATGCGCTGGTAGATCAGTCGCGACTGCACCGGCGAACCGCCGGGAGAGTTGATCGAAATCGCAACGGCCGGAGCCTCCTTCACCGCGAAGGCCTTCTCCAGCAGCGGCGCGACTGAGGCCAGATTGAGTGCCGGACGAAACTGGCCACCACCGGCCATGATTGCGCCGTGAAGCCGCACGACGGGGATGGCAATGCCATCCCGCCGAAAACGCCTCGGCATCAGCCTTTTGAAGAACCCGGCCATTTCAACTCCTGCAATACGAACACTTGTTCCTGCATGTATGCACTGGTCGTCCAAACGCAATGCCGGATACGGTAAATCAACGGCGCCGATAGGCAGCGCGTCCGTTGTTGAGATCGTCGACATCGCCGGCAAAGCGATGGGCGCCCTCCTCGTGCACCATCAGCGGCGCTCGCAGCACCAGCCGCTTGCGGCTCTGCTTGATCGCGGTCACGAGGATGCGCACGGCATTCTCGCCGGTGCGCGGATGCAGCGGCGTAATCTCGATACCGCCGAAGCGGCGGCCACAGGCGGCAATGATATCCGCGATCGATTCCGGCCGGGCGATCAGCGACAATTGTCCGCCCGGCTTCATGATCGCACCCGCCGTCTTGATCCAGATCTCGAACAGGCCGTCGCTCATCGCATGCGCCTCTGCCTTGAGGCTGTCCGGCGTGCGGCGGTCGGAAGCATCGTTGAAAGGGGGGTTCATGATCACGTGATCGAAGGCATCGTCGGGCAAGCCGGCGGCACGGCGCGCCCTGCCGGTAAGCGCAACGTCCGCCTCGATCACCGACACCCGCTCGGCGAAACGCCCGTTTTCGGGAAGCGCGAGGCTTCGGCGTGCAAACGCCGCCATGGTCGGCGAACGCTCCACCAGCACGACCTCGGCCAGATCGAGCCGCGAGGCGACCGCCATGCCGGCCGCACCCGCTCCGGCGCCAAGGTCGGCCACACGGCAGGCGCGGTCAGAAGCAACCAGCGAAGCGAGCAACATCGCATCCATGCCGGAGCGATGTCCCTGCCCCAGCGGCTGCACGACATGGAACCTGCCGCGGTGGAATGCATCGACCGTCTCAGACTCGACAAGCGTCATAGGTCCTTCGCTCATGGCCGATCGTCACACATAGGCGCCGACGAACCGCTGATCATGCCCGCAACTCCGCTTCCAACCCCGCTTCGACGAGGATGCGGCGCGCGGCATCGGCATCGTCGTCCGGCACGAGGAAACGGCGCGGCAGCAGGCCCAGCGATCCCTCCAGAATGCTCATGCCCTGATCGGCGATCAGGCTGTTGATACCGGCGTCCTTCATCAAGCTCTCGGCAAAAGAGAGCAGAACGACGTCGTTGGTGCGGATCAATTCCTTCATCCAGCGGTTTTTCCTGTCCTATTTCAGCAAGCGGGACAATTCGCCTCTTGCCGCACGTGCCCCCCCTTCCTATTGTCGAAAGCGACAATGAAAACAGGAGTCCCGGTGTTGGGCGTAGTGATACCGCTGGAAGACAGCAAAAACAAACTGGCGTCCGTGAAACCGCTCGTTGACTTGACGTCTCCCGACATGGAACGCGTCAACCAGCTCATCCTGTCGAGGGCCGGGTCCGACGTCCAGATGATTCCTGAGGTCGCCAACCACCTGATTTCCTCCGGTGGAAAGCGCCTGCGACCGATGCTGACGCTCGCCTCCGCCGCGATGTTCGGTTACGAGGGCGACGCTCACGTCAAGCTCGCCACCAGCGTCGAGTTCATGCATACGGCAACGCTGCTGCATGACGATGTCGTGGACGAAAGCGACCTGCGCCGCGGCAAATCCACCGCTCGGACGATCTGGGGCAACCAGGCAAGCGTGCTCGTCGGCGACTTCCTGCTCGGCCAGGCCTTCCGCATGATGGTCGATGTCGGCTCGCTCGATGCGCTCGACGTGCTGTCGACCGCTGCGTCGGTGATCGCCGAGGGCGAGGTGCTGCAGCTTTCCGTCGCCAAGAACATGGAGACGACCGAGGACGACTATCTCCAGGTCATCCGCGCCAAGACCGCAGCGCTGTTCGCCGCGGCCGCAGAAGTCGGGCCGATCGTCGCCCAGACCAGCAAATCCGACCGCAATGCGCTCAAATCCTACGGCATGAATCTCGGCCTCGCCTTCCAGCTCGTCGACGACGTGCTCGACTATGGCGGTTCTGCCAGCGATCTCGGCAAGAATGTCGGCGACGATTTCCGCGAAGGCAAGATCACCCTTCCGGTGATCCTGTCCTATCGTCGCGGCACACCGGAGGACCGCGCCTTCTGGCGTCAGGCGATCGAAGGCGGCGACAGCAGCGATGCCAACCTTGAAAAGGCGCTCGGCCTGATCAAGCGATATGGGGGCTTAAGCGATACCATCGCCCGTGCCCAGCACTATGGCACGATCGCGCGCGATGCCTTGGCACCGCTCCCGGTTTCGCCGTGGAAATCGGCGCTGGTCGAGGTCATCGACTTCTGCATCGACCGGGTCAGCTGACGCGCGCGCCCGGCCGAACCTGGACATCCAAGAGGAATTTCTTGCCGCGTTGCGCCAAAAAAGCCATTCTGTTCCTCAAGAGTTGTGCCAGGCAACACGTGGCTGATTCCAAAACAACCCTCAGTCGTGCGCAAGGCCGAGAGATCGGCAATGAAAGGTTTGACATGCGGCAAAAGACGATCCTCCGCCTTCTCAGCGGCGCTGCACTGATGGCTCTTGCCTCGGTCAGCGGCAGCTACCAGGCTTTCGCCGAGGAAAAGGCCGCCGTCGAAGAGACCGAGCCTTTCGACATCACGTCCGTCAACACCTTTGCAGGTGCGTTCCTGGCTGCCCGCACGGCCGACACGGACCGTGACTTTGCCGCAGCCAACGAGCTTTACCGCATCGCCCTGCAGTTCGAGCCGAACAACAACGAAGTCAAGCAGCGGCTGATGATCACCCTGCTGATGGCCGGCAAGTTCGACGATGGCGCCAAGATCGCCGAGCAGTTGAAATCCGATCCCGCTGTCGAGCGCATCACCACCGTCATCCGTGCGATCGAGGCGATCCGCAAGCGCGAATACCGCAACGCGCAGAAGCTCTTGAACTATGAGGGCCCGAACGACCTCGACCGGCTGATGAACGGCCTGCTTTCGGCCTGGGCCAAATTCGGCCAGGGCAAGCCCAAAGAGGCGCTGGCGCAGGTCAACGGTCTCGAAGGACCGGACTGGTTCCGCGTATTCAAGAATTATCATGCCGGCGCGATCGCCATCGCTTCCGGTGACAAGGCCACCGCTCGCGCCAAGCTCAACGACGCGATCCTCGATCGCGAAGGCGGCAGTGCTGCGCCTGACACGTTCATGCGGGCGGTCGAGGCATTGGCGCGCTTCGAGGCGCGCGAAGGCAACAAACAGAAGGCGCTCGACACGGTCGCCGTCGGCGAGAACATGGTCAACAACTACACCCCGCTCGAGGCACTTCGGAAAAACATCGAGACCGGCCTACCCCAGGAGCAGCAGGTTAAGAACGCATCGCAGGGTGCGGCAGCCGTGCTGTTTTCCATCGGCGGCGCGCTCAACCGTGAAGGCGCCGAAGACATCGTCTCGCTCTATCTGCAGACGGCGCGTCGTCTCGACCCTGACAGCGCCGACATTCTCGTGATGCTTGCCGGCATCGCCGAGAACCTGAAAAAGCCGAAGGAAGCGATCGAGCTTTACCAGAGCGTGCCCGAGGCTTCGCCGATGCGCCGCCTGTCCGAGCTGCAGCTTGGCCTCAGCCTTGCCAGCATCGGCAAGGTGGATGAAGCCAAGAAGCACTTGAAGGCGCTGATCGACGTCGACCCGAAGAATATCCGCAACTATCTCGCCTATGGCAGCGTGCTTTCCGATGCCAAGGACTACAAGGAGATGGGCGAGCTTTACGACCGCGCCGTCGACGCGATCGGCCCTGTGCCGAAGCGCAGCGACTGGACCGTGTTCTTCCAGCGCGGCATCGCCTATGAGCGCCAGAAACTCTGGGACAAGGCCGAGCCGAGCTTCCGCAAGGCCCTGGAACTCAACCCGGATCAGCCGCAGGTGCTGAATTATCTCGGCTATTCCTGGGTCGACATGAACATCAATCTGGAACAAGGGCTCGACATGATCCGCAAGGCGGTCGAGTTGAAGCCGGACGACGGCTACATCGTCGATTCGCTCGGCTGGGCCTATTTCCGCATGAACCGCTTCGACGATGCGGTGGTCGAGCTTGAAAAGGCAGCCGAGCTGATGGCCGGCGACCCGACCATCAACGACCATCTCGGCGATGCCTATTGGCGCGTCGGCCGCAAGCTGGAAGCCGTGTTCCAATGGACCCAGACGCTTGAGCTGAAGCCCGAAGAGGAAGAGATCCCGAAGATCAAGGCCAAGATCGAAAACGGCCTGCCGGCGCTTAAGGAAGTGGTTCCGGCCTCTGCCGACGCCAAGGAAACAGCGCCGAAGAAGGTCACCCCGGAGGCGCCTGCGCCGGACAAGAAGTCCTGATCACAGCATGCTTCAAGGCGAGATTGCGGGCTTCGCGCTGACACGGGCGGCGCCCGCCAAGATCAACCTGGCACTGCATGTCGTCGGCCAACGGGCCGACGGCCACCATCTTCTCGAAAGTCTCGTCACCTTTGCCGATCGCGGCGACCGGATCGGCCTGACTCCGTCGGAGCAGGACCGTTTCACTCTGTCCGGGCCATTCGCCGCCGAATTGTCGACGACGGGTGACGACCAGGATGGCAATCTCGTGCTCAAGGCGCGGGACCTGCTGCGCCAGGCTCTGGCATCGCAGGGCGTCGACACCGGCCCGGTCCACATTCATCTCGAAAAGAACCTGCCCATCGCCTCGGGCATCGGCGGCGGGTCCGCCGATGCGGCCGCAACGCTTCGCGGCCTTCTCGACCTCTGGAAGACCGGCATCGAACCGGCGTTGCTCGCCGCCTTGGCGCTGAAACTCGGCGCCGACGTGCCAATGTGCCTAGACGGCAGGTCGCTTATTGCCAGTGGCATCGGCGAAGAGATCACCCCTGCCATTGAGCTTCCCTCCTTCCCGATCGTGCTGGTCAATCCTCTGGTCGCGGTCTCGACGCCGGTGATCTTCCGGACGCTGGAAAAGAAGAACAACCCACCGCTTGTGATCCCGGATGGCCTCGGCTCCCCTGCGGCCTGGCTTTCGGCCATGGCGGCGATGCGCAACGACCTGGAGCCGCCGGCGCGCCGGCTGCAGCCGGTAATCGCCGACGTCTCCGGCGCGCTGGCAACAACCGGAGCCGCGCTGGTGCGGATGTCCGGTTCAGGCGCCACCTGCTTCGGCCTGTTCGACAGCGACGAAAGCGCGCAGCGCGCCGCCTACACTCTTTCTGCCGCCCATCCTGAATGGTACGTTCTCGCCGGCAGAACCGTGGGCAGAGGGAAATAGAATGGCCGGGATCAATGACAATCGCCCTTTCGTCCCCGTCGGCATCGCCATACTGACAGTGTCCGACACGCGCACGCTGGCCGACGACAAATCCGGCGACACGCTTGAGGCGCGGGTGCGCGACGCCGGTCATCGTCTGGAGGCACGCGCAATCGTGCCGGACGATCGGCAAAGGATCCGCGATCAGGTGGAGGCCTGGACGCTCGACGAGACAATCGACGTGGTGATCACCACCGGCGGAACAGGCTTCACCGGCCGCGACGTCACGCCGGAGGCGCTCGAACCGCTGTTCGAGAAACGCATGGATGGCTTCTCCGAAGTTTTTCACCGGATTTCCTACGAGAAGATCGGCACCTCGACGATTCAGTCGCGCGCGACAGGCGGTGTCGCCAACGCCACCTTCATCTTCGTCCTGCCGGGGTCCCCCGGGGCCTGCAAGGATGCCTGGGACGGCATTCTCAAGCAACAACTCGACTACCGGCACATGCCGTGCAACTTCGTCGAGATCATGCCGCGGCTCGACGAGCATCTGAAACGGGGCTGACGCCTCAATCGGCGACCCAATTGTGCCGCGAGACAAGCCTGTTCCCTGGGGAACTGCGAAACCCGCAACCGCCTGCTACAGCTTCCAACGTCAGCTCGCATTGAGGGATCGCAACGAGATCCGAGCAAATCCTTCGACCGGAGCAAAGACGGCCCATCGCCGATGTCCCCCCAAGCGATGGGAACAAAAACATACGACGCGCGGCTCGCCCGGTCGCTCGGACAAGACTTTGCTAGCAAGGAAATTTGGTAGCCGCTTGGAGGTGCCGTCCGCAGGACAGGCACCTTTTTTGTTGGAGCGAATTTACTCTAGGCGCTCTGCCTGCTGTCAACGGCGACCCAGGCGGGGACAAGCTCCGTCGCAAGCTTTCGAACGGCGCGGATATTCGTCATTTCGCCCAGCGGCATCTTCCCGCGCGCGATCGCCAAGGCGTCGCGCTTGTGCACGAGGAAGCCCGCCTCCAGCGGCTTTACGCGCCGCGCGAGACGATGCAGCAACGGCTTGCGGTGCATTCGCGATGGCGAGAAACGGGCCGGCCCCTTGTGAAGCGACACATACTCGACGAGCTCATCCACCCAGCGCCCTATCGGCCGAGCACCGGGCTCAAGCAGCATCAGCCACTCGCCGCGCGCGGAGCGCACGATTTCGCCCAGATCCCAATCGACGCAGAAACGGCAGCCGGCGGCATCTGCCACGCGCACCGACCCGTCCTTCGAGCCATGATCGAGGATGATGACATCGCTGACCAAACCTTCGACGGCGCCTGCCACGAGCACGGACAGCGTCTGTGCCAGTTCCGCCTCGTTGTCACGTGTTTCCATGATGATCGTCAGCATAGCTGTTCCTACCGCATTGCAGCGTAAAATGCTACATCCGCGTGGCATGACCGCGCCCGCGATTTGTCCGATCGCCAAGTCATGCCGGTCGCTCTCGTTTCAGCACGCGCGATTTTTGTTCTTGAATTGTTCTTGTTTTCGCGATAGGAAAATAATCAGAACAAAACGGGATCAAACGGGTGATCCCTCGGAGATTCCGATGAAAGAGCTGTCTCAGATCAGGCAGGGTGCGCTTGCACCCGCCAACACGGCAGAGGTTGCCGAAGCATTGATGAGCGGGACCGGTCTCAGGATCGAGAATGACCGTCGCCGCGGGCGGGGTGCCGGACTGAACATGTCGGGCCGCTTTGAGCCGCAGGCGCGCGAGGTCTTCGACGACGGTTGGGAGAGCCTTGAGGACCTGCCTCCCTTCAAGACCGAGGTGCAGGTGGAAAAGCCGCGCTCGGTGATCAGCCGCAACGATTCTCCCGACATTTCCTTCGATCGCTCGATCAACCCTTATCGCGGCTGCGAGCATGGATGCATTTATTGTTTTGCCCGTCCGACACATGCCTATATGGGGCTTTCGGCCGGCCTCGATTTCGAGGCGAAGCTCTTTGCCAAGCCCGACGCCCCACGCCTGCTGGAGCGCGAGCTCGCCCGCACGGACTACAAGGTGAGGCCGATTGCGATCGGCACCAACACCGATCCCTACCAGCCGATTGAGAAGGAATGGCGGATCATGCGCCAGATCCTCGAAGTGCTGCAGGCCGCCAACCATCCTGTCATGATCGTGACGAAGTCGGCGATGGTGACGCGCGACATCGATCTGCTTGCACCGATGGCAGAAAAGGGACTTGCACGGGTCGGCATTTCGGTGACGACGCTCGACCGAAAGCTGGCGCGTACGATGGAGCCACGTGCTTCGACCCCTTCCAAACGACTGGAAGCGATGCGCGCCCTCACCGAAGCCGGCATTCCGACCGGCGTGCTGGTGTCGCCGATCATCCCGGCCCTCAACGATCATGAGATCGAACGGGTTTTGGAAGCCTCCCGATCGGCAGGAGCGCTGGAAGCGACCTATGTGCTGCTGCGCCTGCCGCTGGAGGTCAGCCCGCTCTTTCGCGACTGGCTGCTGCGGAACTATCCGGACCGCTATCGGCACGTCATGTCGCTTATCCGCTCGATGCGTGGCGGCAAGGATTATGACGCCGAGTTCGGCAAGCGCATGAAGGGCGCCGGTCCCTATGCCTGGCAGATCGGCCGCCGGTTTGAACTTGCGGCCAAACGCCTCGGTCTCAACCTCAATCGTCGACAGTTGCGCGACGACATTTTCGTGCCGCCACTCGGAACCGGCGTCCAGCTATCGCTGCTCTAGAGCATTTCCAGGAAAAGTGCGAAGCGGTTTTCCGTCAGGAAATGCGTAAAAACAAGGAGATAGAGCGTTCCGCGATTCCGTCTAAATCGGAACGCCCTAGCGGCAATCGGTATTGCGTATGTCGCTGGAGAAGTGGAGTTTTCGACCGCTCAGGTCAGGAATGCGAGGTGTGGCCTGAAGGCAAAATAACCTCAATGGTTGGCCGGAATGGGCAGGCATCGGTCTTGAGACGCCCGGTTCCCTGGATCGGCTGCGATTTGGGAAGCAGGTCACGGCGCAAGTTCATGCGAGCAGCGTCCCTCGCGCGTCATATCTGGCGCGCGGCGACAGAATTGAATTCCGGCGTCTCCTCCGTGCCTCATCAGGATGACGCTGGCATACCCCCCGGCTGCCGCCGCACTCAGATCGGGGGACTTGAAGAGAATCGGTCGATCATGCGAGTTTCGCCGCATGTCACATCGCAGATCGACCGATTCTCCCCTTTTCCCGGATATTATCCTTGCGCCCGATTTCAGCTTTGAACTGGCTGCCAGAAGGGACGGCGCCTGGCCGGTCGCTGGCGCCGACGAGGCCGGCCGAGGGCCGCTTGCCGGACCCGTCGTTGCCGCCGCGGTCATCCTCGACCCGGATGCCATCCCCGAAGGCCTGAACGACAGCAAAAAATTGAGCGCCGCTGAGCGCGAACGGCTGTTCGATGAGATCCTGGCAACCGCCACCGTTTCCATCGCCTCTTCCTCGGCCACCACGATCGATACCATCGATATCCGCAAGGCAAGCCTCGAGGCGATGCGACGGGCCGTCGACGGCCTGTCCCTGACCGCGCGTTTCGTGCTGGTCGATGGCCGCGATGTTCCGCCCGGTCTTGGCTGTCACGCCAAGGCGGTGGTCAAGGGCGACGCCCGCTCGCTCTCGATCGCCGCGGCATCGATCGTCGCCAAGGTGACGCGCGACCGGATGATGGAACGGGCCGATGTCGCTCACCCCGGCTACGGCTTTGCGGCTCATGCCGGCTACGCGACAGTGGTGCATCGCAAGGCAATCGATGCCAAGGGCCCCTGCCCGCTGCATCGCATGAGCTTCCGTCCGCTGCGCAAGGATTGACGTTCGGCATCGTTGAAACCTCGCCGTCTGGATCGACACAAACCGATGCCGATGGCGGCCCCCCCGGAAGGTGCGCTTGACGGCGCAGCGCGTCATAGACGGAGACAGACGAGCGGTGACGCGGCAGGCTTTGCTGTAGCCATGTCTCCGCCCCCTGCCGAGCCGCTCCGGTCACCGCATCTGCGGTAATCCGCCGCCCGCCCCTGACCATCGGCCGGCGTTCCGCGGGGTTTCCCCCCTTATCGAGCCCAAACAGGTTCCGGACGTCACGGAAGACATCCCGAACTGGCGCTCGCACGCATCACCCAAGGCTATCCCAAAAACAAAAAGCCCCGCACGTGGCGGGGCCTTTAAATCGTATCTTGCAGCCGAGGCTTAGTTCAGGCGCGACTTGACTTCGCCAAGTGCCTTCTTGAACAGCTCGCTCTGGGCGCCGGCGTCAGCCTTGGCAGCAACAATCTTTTCGGCAGCGCTGATGGCCAGATCGACGGCAGCCGAACGAACGGCGTTGATCGCGTCGCTTTCGGCCTGCTTGATCTTCTGTTCCGACAGCGCGGTCCGGCGGGTGACGAATTCTTCCGTCTTCTGCTTGGCTTCGGCGGTCAGCATTTCTGCTTCGCGCTGGGCAGCGGCAACGATACCGGCAGCTTCCGCTTCGGCATCCTTGCGCTTGCGCTGGTATTCGGCAACGAGGGCCTGGGCTTCTTCGCGCAGGCGCTTGGCTTCCGCCAGTTCGTTGCCGATCTTGTCGGCGCGTCCGTCGAGCGCCTTGCCGATCATGCCCGGAACCTTGAGGTAGGCAATCAGGACGAAGAACAGGATCAAGCCGACGAGGGCATAGAAGGTCGCATCAAGATGCATGGTTCAGTGCTCCTCAGTTAACGGCCGATGCCTTGACGGCAGCGACGATCTCAGCCTTGGTGACGGTGCCACCAATGAGCTGCTTGACGACGGCCGTTGCAGTTTCCTCGGCGATAGCGCCGACGTCTGCGAGTGCCTTGGCCTTGATGTCGGCGATGCGGTCTTCCGCAGCGGCGATCTTCTTGGAAAGATCGGCTTCGACAGCGTTGCGGTCGGCGACAGCCTTGGACTTGGCAGCTTCGCGCGCGCCGTCTGCAATCTGATGACCCTTGGCCTTGGCAGTTGCCAAATCCTGCTCATAGGATGCGATGGCAGCGTCAGCTTCGCCCTTCAGGCGCGACGCTTCGTCGAGATCCTGAGCGATGCGGTCGTGACGGGTTTCAAGAATTCCGCCGATGCGCGGAATGATGACCTTCGACATCAAGAGATAGAAGAGGCCAAACGTGATCGCGAGCCAGAGCAGCTGCGATGCGAAATGGGTCGAATCAAAGGGCGGGAACACGCCGGAGCCAGCCTCGCCTTCGTGGGCCACACCCGTTTCGGTGTGCACCTCACCGGCCGCAGCGGCATCGTGTGCTTCGGCGCCTTCAGTGGTGGTTGACTGCTGGGCATAGGCCGCGGTCACAAACATGCTCACCTCCAGGTGCACTCAAGAATATGCGCGGCCGCGACCCTTTGACAGGTCGCGGCCGAAACTCCAGCCGTTATTAGACGGCGAAGAGGAGGAGCAGGGCTACGAGCAGCGAGAAGATGCCCAGAGCTTCCGTAACGGCGAAGCCGAATACGAGGCGGCCGAACTGGCCGTCAGCAGCCGACGGGTTGCGCAGCGCGCCAGAGAGGTAGCTGCCGAAGATGTTGCCGAGGCCGAGAGCCGTGCCGGCCATACCGAGGCAAGCCAGACCTGCGCCGATGTACTTTGCTGCTTCCGCTTCCATGATTGAACTCCTTCGAATGGTGTTGCGGCTTAGGATTGCGCTTCCGACGGAGGACCGGCCGGAAGCAAGCGACTGTATTCCTTAGTGGCTTCCGGGATGGACAGCGTCGTTGAGGTACATGCAGGTCAGTACCGCGAAGACATAGGCCTGGAGGAAGCAGACGAGGAATTCAAGACCGGTGATAGCGACGGTCATGATGAGCGGCAGGATCGCACCACCGATGCCGAGCGCGCCAAGGGCGCTCAGGGAGGTGACGAAGCCAGCGAAAACCTTCAGCGTGATGTGGCCGGCCAACATGTTGGCGAAGAGACGGACCGAAAGGCTGATGGGACGGGAAAGGAACGAGATGATTTCGATCGACACGACCAGCGGCAACAGGATGCCCGGCACGCCGTGAGGCACGAAGAGCTTCAGGAAGCCGAAGCCATGCTTGTAGAAACCATAAAACAGCACCGTGCCGATGACGAACAGCGCCAAGGCGAAGGTGACGATGATCTGGCTGGTGATGGTGAAGAAGTAAGGGAACATGCCGAGCAGGTTCGCCGTCAGGATGAACATGAACAGCGAGAAAACCATCGGGAAGAACTTCATGCCGCCGCTGCCAGCGCCTTCGCGCAGCATCGAAGCGATGAATTCATAGGACATTTCCGAAACCGACTGCATGCGCGTCGGGATCAGCCCGCGCTGCGATGTGGTCAGATAAAGGAAACCGGCAGCGGCACCCACGGTCGCAACCATGAACAGCGACGCATTGGTGAAGGAAAAGTCAATTCCGCCAATTTCGATCGGGACAATCTTGTTGACCAGGAACTGGTGGGTCGGATCGTTTGACACCGCGCTTCTCTTTCGTTCTGCCCGCCTTTAGAGCGGATACCGTGTTTTCCGGGCGACGCCTCAGGCGTCATCTCCGTCCGTCTTGTCATTCCCAGAACTGCGCTTGACCGAGTCGAGTGTCGCCACCATCCCCGCCGAACGCAGTACATTCAACACACCGGCGCAAAAGCCAAGGAGCAGGAAAATGATCATGCCCCACGGCCCTGTACCCGCAAAGTGGTCCAAAAGATAGCCCAGAAACGCCCCAACCACGATGCCAGCGATGAACTCGCTGGAGAGCTTCATTGCCGCCGCATAGCCTTTGCGGCTTTCAGCGGCTCGGGCTTCAGCACCATCCGGCTCACTGGGTCGCTTGGACTCAATCTTTTCGCCGAGCTGCTTCAGCCTTGCTTCCAGACTTTCTTCGGGTTTCTCCGTCACGTGGCTCTCCCCTTGTTGTCCCACACGGTCACGACCATGATTTCGGCCACACAAAAGGCTGCTGTTCAAGCCACGTTTCAGCCCCATTTGAAGTCGCGCGCAACATAGTTTTAGGCTTCCGCATAGTCAAGGCGTGCAAAGCGCTTCGGCGTGGACAATATTTTTCAATGATTTCATCCACTTGATAGCATTCGACGCCATCATACTGACAGACAAGGCCGGGAATCGGCATATCGCGAGCCAGAATCTCCGGCCCGCGATCGGTGCTTGTGCGCAAGGGGTCGGCAGCTGAACTGGTCAGCTCCAGCCGCCGCCGTAGGTCCGGTAGAAGACGTGCAGGCCGATCTTGCCGACACGCTTCATCGTCTTTGCCCAGGCCGGGTTTACATAGGTTGCGTGATAATGTGTTGCTGAGCCGACTTCGGGCAGCCAGATCTTGCCGGCGGTGACCGCCATGGCAACTTCCTTTGCTTCCTTCCAGTGCGAGCGGGAATAGATCAAATCGCGGATCATGTCGCAGGCGAATGAGAACTGGCAGCGATTGCGCCATGCCTTGTTCTGATAGACGACGCCGCAGATCGTCTTCGGATAGGTCGGATTGCGCACCCGGTTGAGAATCACCTGTGCGACGGCCGCCTGGCCTTTCAGCGGTTCGCTGCGCGCTTCGAAGTAGATGCCTTCGGCGAGGCATGTCTGCTCTTCCTTGCTGAAGACGCCCGCCGGTAGCGGGGTCGCGGCCCAGGCGTGGTCCTCGGGAGAGATATCGGGAATGAAACGTCCGGCATTCTTGTCCTCGCGCAGGATCGAATCGAAGGGCGATTCACGCGCATAGTCCGGCTCGGGCCGGACATAGGCAGTCGCAAGAATGTCGGGCTTGTCGTTGGTGACAAGCTTGGCCAGCATCGGCGAGACGCCGGGATCCGTCTTCGGCGGCTTCTTCTTGTAGAAGGCCGTGGCGATCTCGATCTCCTTGCCTTTGATCTTCGGATTGGCGAAGACCATTTTTTCGGCGCCCTCGAAGCCGGGCTCCATCAGCGAACTCGTGCGCTGCAGGATCGAACCGGCGGTAAAATCCTTGGGTGGGGTGACAGGGGTGACGGCGACGATACGGCCCTTCTTGCCCTTGCGGTTGACGCGGTCTTCATCCGGCGTGCCGGCGTGCTTGCTTTCTGCGGTCAGAGCGACGCGGCTGCCATCGGGAAGATCGATACCGGCGCCGCCATCGAGCGCGCCCGTCGTGATCGGATCGGCAAAGACCATCTCGACTTCGTGGATCGATCCCGCTGGCGACGGCGTCATGTACATCCGCCAGCGCTCACCGCCACGATTGATACCGGACAGGAAGGTCGCAAGGTCGGAATAGGCCGCGACCGTGGGGAAACCGATATACACCGCAAGGCCAATGAGTGCCGGAGCCAGCCAGGCGGAGAAGTTAACACGAGATTCGCGACGCAGTTTGCTACTCTTACGCACCAACCGACTCCACGCAACGCTGATCGAAGGCACGGCTCTGCCCTCGCCGGCGATGAGCCAGCGGACAGGTTCCGCGCAGGACGCTAGGACAATGAAGCCGCCGGACGCTGTGCCGACGATGCTTCGTTCGAGCCTTGAAAATGAAGCATTAACCTTGATGTTTGGTTAATGCGTCTTCACTGAAAGGCCGGAAGAGCGGGCCTTGCGGTCCGCCGGCCGTCTTTGCAGCCGGTATCGTCAGATGATGACGTGCGAGCCGAGTTCGACGACGCGGTTGGTCGGCAGGCGGAAGTAGTCGGAAGGGTCGATCGCGGCATTGGCGAGCGCGATGAACAGGCGGTCCTGCCAATGCGGCATGCCGGACTGGGCGTCCGGTACCAGCTTGCGCCGTCCGAGATAGAACGACGTCGACATGATGTCGAACTTCAGCCCCGACTTGCGGAAGAGCCCCAGCGCCTGCGAGACGTTTTGCGTCTCCATGAAACCGAAGCGCATTTCGAGCAGGGTGAAGCGTTCGGAAAGCGGCTGCACGCTGACGCGTTCGGCCTTTGGCACTTTCGGCGTATTGGCGGTGCGGATCGTCAGGATGAAATTCTGCTGATGCAGCACGTGATTGTGCTTGATGTTGTGCAGCAGGGCCGCGGGCGTCGATTCCGGGTCGCTCGTCAGGAACACCGCTGTGCCGGGCACCGAAACCGGCGCATGTTCGCTCTTGCGCTCGATCGACTTGACGAAGCTTGCCAGCGGAATGTCGATATGGCGGGTCTTGGCATGGAGAATTTCCGTGCCGCGTTTCCAGGTCCACATGATCACGATGAAGGTCGCGGCGATCAGCACCGGCACGTAGCCGCCGTCATGGATCTTCAGCATGTTGGCGCCGAGGAAGACGAATTCCAGCGCGAACAGCGGCAGCAGCACGGCGCCGGCCCAGAGCGCCGACCAGTTCCAGCGCGCACGCAGGAACTCGAAGGAGAGAACTGTCGTGACCACCATCGCGCCGGTGACCGAGATGCCATAGGCGGTGGCGAGCGATTCCGACGAGCCGAAGACGAAGACCAGCGCCATGACGCCGAACATCAGCAGCGTGTTGACGTTGGGCAGATAGATCTGCCCCGTGTGTGTCTCCGACGTGTGGAAGATCGCCATGCGCGGCAGGAAGCCGAGGTGGATCGCCTGCCGCGTCAATGAGAATGCGCCCGTTATCACCGCCTGGCTGGCAATGATCGTCGCGAACGTCGCCAGGATGACCACCGGCAGCAGCGCCCATTTCGGGAACATCAGGAAGAACGGGTCCGACATCGCCTCGGGGTTCTTCAGGATGAACGCGCCCTGGCCGAGATAGTTGAGCGTCAGCGCCGGAAAGACGACCAGGAACCATGCCCACTGGATGGGCCGGCGGCCGAAATGGCCAAGGTCCGCATAGAGCGCCTCTGCGCCGGTCACCGTCAGGAACACGGCGCCGAGCACGATGATGCCGACATAGCCCTCATTGAACATGAAGCTGACGGCATAATAAGGATTGAAAGCCTTGAAGATCGACAGGTCGTCGGAAATGTGGACAAGGCCGATGCCACCCATGACCAGGAACCAGACGAGCGTGATCGGGCCGAAGAAGTTGGAGACCGCGGCCGTGCCCTTGGACTGCACGGCAAACATCAAGAGCAGGATGACCACGGCAATGGGAACGACATAGTCCGACAGCGCCGGGGTCACGAGTTTCAAGCCCTCGACGGCCGAAAGCACTGACAGAGCCGGCGTGATCATCGCATCGCCGATGAACAGCGCGGCACCGGCAATGCCCATGAAGAACAGGATGGCCGTGTGGCCATTCCCCGTTTTCATCAGCAGCGCCAGCAGCGAGAGCGTGCCGCCCTCCCCCTGGTTGTCGGCGCGCAGCAGAAACAGCACATATTTGATCGTGACGATGATCGTCAGCGTCCAGATCATCAGCGAGATCAGGCCGATGATTTCGACATCGGTGACGCCGTCGTGGGACACCGGGCGCAGCGCTTCGCGAAACGCGTAGAGCGGGCTGGTGCCGATATCGCCATAGACGACGCCGATGGAGCCGAGGCCGAGGACGAGCAGCCGGCGCAGGTCTTTCGACCCTTGTGTGGAAGGGGCATGCGATTGGGTCATGCGTGTCCTACAGGCTGTTACAGCCAGCCTTTCCAGCGAAAGAAGAAAAACGGTATCACGGCGGATATCACCATGGCAGCCAGCGCCCAGGGATAGCCGAGCGGCCATTCGAGTTCCGGCATGACGCGAAAGTTCATGCCGTAGACGGAAGCGACCAGCGTCGGCGGCAACAATACCACCGAAGCGATCGAGAAAATCTTGATGATGGCATTCTGCTCGACATTGATGAGGCCGAGAGAGGCGTCGAGCAGGAAGGTGATGTTGCCGGAGATGAACGACGCATGTTCCGACAATGTCTGGATGTCGCGCGAGATCGAGCGGCAAAGTTCGCGGCGGTCCTTGTCCGCCTGGACCTCGGGAACGGTGTAGACGAAGGTCAACAGGCGCGAGAGCGACGCGAGGCTATCGCGGGTCTTGGCGACCAGCCGGTGATGGCCGGCGACATCGCGCAGGCGCGCTTCCAGAAAATGCGGCGGACGACGTTTGACGACTGCCTTGTCGCCAAAGACCTGCAGCGACAGATCGTCGATCTTGCCCACGGCCTGCTCGAGAATTTCGGCAGTGCGGTCGGCAATCGTTTCGAGCAACCGGGTCAGCATCACCACACCGTTCGGACAGCCGCCCGGAATCCGATGCATTGCCGCCTTGAAGAGGGCGAAGGCACGCGGTTCGGCGTAGCGAATGGTCACAAGACGCCCGCCATGCAGGATGAAGGCAACGTCGGTGAGATCGGGAATATCGGTTTCCGAACGATAGACCAGCGACGCCGTCATGAACACGGCATCGGCCTCGGTATAGAGCCGGCTCGACGGCTCGATGTCCTTCAGGTCGTCGCGTGTCGGGATCGAGATGCCCAGAAGCTTCTCCATCATCAGATCCTCGGCCTTGCTCGGCTCGACGAGGTCGACCCAAACGATATCTGGCCGCAGGGCAACGAGCTCATCCGCCACCGACAGGGTGACAGTCTCACCGTTGGAGCAATAGCCCGTGATCATTCAGGCGCCCTTCCCGCAGCTGCGGCCCTGGGCAGAGGTGCGAACCCGAGCGAAAGTGAGCAACCGCATCGGCGCCACAGTATTCCCACAATCGAATTCCATCGGATGAAGCGTTCCGCCAGTCAGGACAAAATCCTCAACTCGGTCGTCGCGGGAGGACAAGATCTCCAGCGAGAGGGCGCTAAGTTGGGCACCTTCGCAAGTGCGGCACGGCATATGGCGCAATACAGACGCAAAATCAATGCCCCCTCGATACATGACACAGGCGCCGTCTACTGTTCCGGCGTCACCCTACTGCATGTTTCGCCGAATCGAAATCGGGGCGCGGACAAAATTGTGCCGCTATTCCAGGGGGCTGCAGCAGGCGACCGCCAAGTCGGGCTGCCACCGCAACGATGGCGTCCGACGAAGCTGGATGAAGGCCTATTCGAAGACGATGCTCGGCATTGCACGGCTCTTGTCGTCGCGGGCAGCCAAAACCTCAGCCCAGACCTTGGTCGCGATGTCGCGATAGATGCGGGCGATCTCGCCGTCTGCATCGGAAACGACCAGAGGCGTGCCCGCATCGGATGTTTCGCGGATGCCCATGGTCAACGGCACTTCGCCGAGGAAGGGTACGCCGATGCGCTCGGCCTCCTTGCGCGCGCCGCCATGGCCGAAAATGTCGTAGCGCTTGCCGGTGTCCGGCGCGACGAAATAGCTCATGTTCTCGATGATGCCGAGCACCGGCACTTCAACCTTGCGGAACATCGCCAGCCCTTTTCGGGCATCGATGAGCGCCAGGTCCTGCGGCGTCGAGACGATCACCGCGCCGGCGAGTGGAACTTGCTGTGCCATGGTCAATTGCGCGTCGCCGGTGCCTGGCGGCATATCGACAACCAGCACATCGAGATCACCCCAGGCGACTTCGCGCAGCATCTGCAACAGCGCCGACTGGATCATCGGGCCGCGCCAGATCATCGCTACTTCCTCGTCAACGAGGAAGCCCATGGACATGACCTTGAGGCCGTAGTTTTCCATCGGGCGGATCATCCGGCCCTCGATCTGCTGCGGCCGGCCGGAAATCTTCAGGAGGCGCGGCATCGACGGGCCATAGATGTCGGCGTCGAGCAGGCCGACTTTCAGGCCGTTGGCCTTCAGCGCCAGCGCCAGATTGACCGATGTGGTGGATTTGCCGACGCCGCCCTTGCCGGAGGCGACGGCGATGATTGCGCCAACGCCGGGAATGCCTGCCTTGGCGGGCGCGCCGCCGGCCGGACGCTGGCCATGGGCATGACCGGCATGGGCGCCGGCCGGTTGCGGACGCTGTACCGGGGCTGCCGCTGGTGCTGCCTTGCGGTCGGCCGTCAGAGCGACCATCGCCGCGCTGATTCCCGGGATTTCCCGCACCACGCGCTCTGCGGCTGCGCGCATCGGCTCCAGTTCCTTGGCCCGATCGGCCGGAACGGTGATCGAGAAATAGGCCTTGCCATCCGAAATGAAGACATCCGACACGAGCCCAAGCTCGACGATGTTGCCTTCCATGTCCGGTCCGCGGACCGTTCGCAGCTTATCAAGAACCACGTCTCTGGTGACTTCCGGCATCGCGCCCTCTCATTCTCTGCTATCTCTTGGATAACGTTTGTTATCCCTTAGATAATCGAGGCAGGGCGCTTCGCCAATGCGACATAACGGAAAAAGCAGGGCCGCCACTCACCCTGGTGTCCGTACATCCGGAATCACAAGCGTGATCCAGGGATCACACGGGGTTGGGTGGCGGCCCTTTTTGTCGCGACCTTCTTGGGCGCTGTCTTGTTTTTAGTCCCCTCTGGACATGCATCTAGCAATGCAGGATGCGTGCCAGATTCGAGGAAGAACAAAAAAGCGAATATTTTCAGTGGATTAGATGCGGCGTTGGTTGCCCGAGACCCCGAGAGCATCTGCCCAGTTTATGGGCAATGGTCTCAAATCCGCACAGGATCGGTGCATCTTTCAGCTGTGACCCACGCGGAAGACGGGGCGAAAGGCTTCGGGCCCGTCGCGCCGAACGACGGCTAGCTGATGTAGCCCTTCTTCATCGCCTTGACGACGGCCTGCGTCCGGTTCACCGCGTCGAGCTTCTTGGTGACGTGGTTGAGGTAGTGGTTCACCGTGTGCTCGGAGAGGCCGAGAATGCCGGCAATCTCGGCGCTGGTCTTTCCCGCCGCCGTCCAGCTCAGGCACTGGATCTCGCGCTCGGACAGCGACGCACTGCTGTTCTTCCACACGGAACCGATCTCGGCCAACCGGTTGTAGACATGGATCGCGATCATCTGCAGTTCCATGATCACCGTCATCGGCAGTTCGGCTTCCGGCCCCATCAGGATGACGGCGCCACGGCCGCCTTCGGCGTCATGCACCGGGAAGTAGCTGGCCTGGAAGATGGCGTTCTCGCGCAGCATCGCAATGTATTCCCGGGCTGAATCGGGCTTGCCGCCCTCGCCTTCCCAGGCATCGAGCGTCACCTGGAACGGCGTCGTCGTTTCCCGCAGCCGCTTGACGCCGGTGCTGAAGCGCAGCATCGACAGGCTGTCATATTTGTTGAGCAGCTCTGCCGGCATATTGGAAATGACCGTGGTTGCCGCCAGGCGCTCGACATCAATGGAAGGGATCGAACAGATGAGAAAGGTTTTGAAGCCGAACATCTGCGTGATCCGCCGCATATAGCGGATGATGTCGAACTGGGTCTCCAGTTTTGCGATCTCGGACGCGAAATCACCGCCCCGGGGCAGATCTGCGTCAGTCGTCCCGGTGGTCATCGTATCCTGCATTCGCGCGTTCCATGGCATTCATCAACTATCAAATAGACCGACCTGCAGGCCAATGCCAACAGATGATCGAGATTCCCTGCCCTACGCGCCCAAAAGCCTGTGTATTTCCCTACAAGCGACCTGCGCCATGCCGCAGCATCCAGCTTTGATGTGCAGGATGTGCCAATTCTCAGTTGATCAAACCGGCACGCATGGCCTTGACGACCGTTTGCACGCGATTGACCGAATCCAGCTTTCGCGTCGCCCGGTTGAGATAGTGGTTCACCGTATACTCCGATAGCGCCAGGATGCGCGCCATCTCGCTCGTGGTCTTGCCGGCGGCGGCCCAGCGCAGGCATTCGACCTCGCGGCGCGACAGGCTTCCCGAGCCGCGTCGCCCGCGCTCACGCACCTCGGCCAGCTTGCTGAACAGAATACCGGCCCACAGATTGAGTTCCTGCATCTCGTCGTTCGACACCACAGGGCGGTCGCCGCCAAAGGCAATCGCAGCCCGGTGGCCGCCAGCGTCGTGCACCGGCAGATAGATGCCGCGCGGCATGCCCGCCTGCTCAAAGACGCAGATGGCCGCGTCGCCCTTGCCATCGGCGCGGCGGCGCGCCAGTTGATGGGCATCATAGGTAAACGGTATGGTGCTGCGGCGCAGACGCTGGATCACAGGGCTGCCATTGATCAGGCCAGCGCTGTCGTAGCCTTTCAGGAACTCGACCGGATAGGTCGTCATGATGGCGTTGTCCTCAAGGCTGTTACAGCCGGTATCCGGAACGGCGAGCACAAGGAAACCACGGAAGCCGTAGGCCTCCGCAACCTGGCCGATCACCCGTCTGATATCGTCCTCGCAACAAATCGGCCCCCTCACGGACCGTCCGTCAGGAAGCATCAATGACGCCATATTCGCGCTGAAATCGATCATCTTCCGCCCTTCTCCACATCCAGCTCCGGGGAGGAGCACGGCCGCTGACGCCGCATGAAGATCACGTCAAAATTTCTATCAATGTCATAATCAACTCTGTCCGCGGGAACCGCGAAGCGAGTCTGATATATTAACGTTATCGAGCTTGGAACACTACGTCCAGTCGAAGTTTCTAATTTACCGTAAAGTGAACTCAAGGTCCACCGCGGCCCGGACCGAGGCGAATCGCGGCCTCCTCCCCGATCGCCGCCGCCGCCGTCCGTACCGCCCCCGACCAGGCGGCCAGTTGCTCCATGCTCACCCGATAGGCCGGTCCCGTAACCGAGATTCCAGCCGTCAGATCGCTACCCGAAACACGGATCGGCGCAGCCACGCAACGGATCTCTATCTCATGTTCTTCCCGATCGAAAGCGTGTCCGTCGCGGCGAATGTCCGCAATCTCCGCCAGCAACGTTTCGGCCGAGCGATGCGTATGCGGGGTGAACGCGTGGAACGCCATTTTTGCAACAAGCCGCTCCAGTTCCGGTTGCGGCAACAGCGACAGCGCCGCCTTGCCGATGCCGGTGCAATAGACGGGAGAGGCCTTGCCGATCTGCGAACTCATGCGCACCGTCTGCCGGCTTTCGACCTTGTCGACATAGACGATCTCGGTTTCCCTGAGGATGCCGAGATGCACAGTCTCACCCGTCAACTCGTGCAGGCTGCGAAGATGCGGTTCAGCAACGTCGCGGAAGCGATTGCTGGACCAGGAGCGATAGGCAAGTGTGAGCAGGCGCAGGCCCGGCTCGTAGCAGAGATCGCGCCGCTGCACGAGCAGCCCTTCCTCGACGAGATGGCTGAGCAGCCGATGCAAGGTTCCGCGCGGCTGGCCGGATCGGGCAAGGATGTCGGTGAAACGCTGCGGCCCATCCGCCATCACAACGGCCTCAAGAACGGCCATGGCCTTGCCGAGCGTGCCGGTACCCGCCACCTCACCATCCGCAAACACTGCCAGGTCTTCGCTCATGTCGCTCGCATCATTCCGGTCCCATCAAGGTCCAAGGTCCGCCATCCTATCTTGACAAGATAACCGCCGTCGCCCGATAATTCCATATAATAAAATCACGTTCCACATATTGGAACAAAGAAACCTGCAAGCGTGCCGGGACGGCGCGAATGGGGAGTGCCCGACCGATGCCGTTGCCTGCGGCCCAATTTCACGACCTGAGGGATCGCTGTATCCTTGTCACCGGCGGTGGCGCCGGCATCGGTGCGGCACTCGTCGAAGGTTTCGTTCGTCAAGGGGCGCACGTCGCCTTCGTCGACATCGACGAGGCGGCAAGCCGGGAGCTCGCCGACAGGCTTTCTGTCGAGGCCGGATATAGGCCGCTCTTCATTCATGCCGACCTGCGCGATATCGAGGCATTGAGGACAGCCGCCGAAACGGCCGCGGCGACACTTGGCGCGATCCACGTGCTCGTCAACAATGCCGCACGCGACGACCGGCAGCCGCTCGAAAGCGTCACCGAAGAGAGCTGGGACGAAAGCCAGGCCGTCAATCTCAGGCACCTGTTCTTCATGAGCCAGGCGATAGCGCCGCATATGCGCCGGGCCGGCGGCGGATCGATCGTCAACTTCTCGTCGATCGCCTTCCTGCTCAACATGGCGGAAATCCCCGCCTATGCGACGGCCAAGGCGGGCATCATCGGATTGACGAAGTCGCTTGCCGGCAAGCTTGGCCCCGACAATATCCGCGTCAATGCGATCCTACCCGGCATGATCGTTACCGAGCGCCAAAAGAAACTCTGGCTCGACGAAACGGCGATTGCAGCGATGCTGGAGAAACAATGCCTGAAGCGAAGCCTGACCGCCGAGGACCTCGTCGGCCCATGCCTTTACCTGGCGTCCAACAGTTCCATGGGCATGACGGCCCAAACGATGATCATTGACGGAGGCGCACTTTGATGACCGCAGCCTATTATGCCGCAGTCGACTGGGGAACCACGAGCTTTCGGCTCTGGATCATTGCCGAAGACGGCGCGGTGCTTGCAGAGCGGCGCAGCGGCGAAGGCATGACCACGGCCGCCAAGACCGGCTTTTCAACCGTGCTGGAAGCACATCTGGCGGCGGTGGCCGCACCGACGCACCTGCCCGTCATCATCTGCGGCATGGCGGGCGCCAAGCAGGGCTGGCTGGAGGCCGGCTACCTCGATACGCCCGCCGTCCTCTCGAGAATTGCGGCAAGCGCCGTCGCGGTGCCCGATGTCGGCCGCGACATCCGCATTCTGCCGGGTCTTGCCCAGCGCGATCAGCAGCATCCCGACGTCATGCGTGGCGAAGAGACCCAGCTGCTCGGCGCTGCAGCCAGGCTTGGCGACGGCCGGCACCTCGTCTGCATGCCCGGAACCCACAGCAAATGGGTGCGGCTCGACGGCGGCAAGGTCACCGGTTTCTCGACCTTCATGACCGGCGAATTGTTCGACGTGATCGCCAGGCATTCCATTCTCAGCCATTCGGTCGCGGATGCGCAGGTTTTTTCCCGCGACCATCCCGCGTTCCTCGCCGCCGTCGCGGCGGCCTACGCCGACCCGGCGCTCGCCACCAACCTGCCGTTCGGCGTGCGGGCCGGGCAATTGCTGCACGGCACGACGGCGACGGACGCCAAGGCGACGCTGTCGGGTACGCTGATCGGGCTTGAGATCGCCGGCGCCCTGGCAGCGGCCGGAACCGTCGATAGCGTCTGCCTCGTCGCCTCCGGCTCTCTCGGTGCGCTCTATCGCGAAGCACTTGCAAGCCTCAATCTTAGCCCCCGGATCGTCGACGCCGACGAGGCCGTGCGCGCCGGCCTTTCGACTGCCGCACAGGCAATCTGGCCCCTCTGACCGAAAGACTGCTGATATGAACCGTATCCCCTTTCCGCCGATGAAATACCCGCTGGTCGCCATCCTGCGCGGCCTCAAGCCCGAGGAAACCGAAGGCGTCGTCGGCACGCTGATCGAGGCGGGCTTCACCGCGATCGAGATCCCGCTCAATTCGCCGGACCCGTTCCGGTCGATCGAAACCGCGGTAAAGATGGCGCCGCAGGGCTGCCTGATCGGCGCCGGCACGGTGCTGACGACCGCGCAGGTCGAACAGCTTGCCGATGTCGGCGGACGGCTGATGGTCAGCCCCAATGTCGAGCCGGCAGTGATCCGGCTGGCGGCGCAAAAGGGCATGGTGACCATGCCCGGCGTCTTCACCCCGACGGAGGCGCTCGCGGCCGCTGCGGCAGGCGCAACCGGCCTCAAATTCTTCCCGGCAAGCGTGCTCGGCCCTTCCGGGATCGCCGCGATCCGCACCGTGCTGCCGACCGATGTCGAAGTGGCAGCCGTCGGCGGCGTGTCGGAGGAGAATTTCGCCGACTATGCCAAGATCGGCATCAGAAGCTTCGGGCTCGGATCGAGCCTCTACAAGCCCGGAATGAGTGCCTCCGACGTCGGCAAGCGCGCCGTCGCGACAGTCAAGGCCTACGACGCCGTCTACGGAGCACGATGATGAGCGATAGTATTCCTTTTGCCGGCAGCATCCTTTGCGGAGCGACCTCGATCCTCGGGGAAGGCCCAACCTACGACCCCGGCAGCGGCACCGCCTGGTGGTTCAACATCAAGGGCCAGGAACTGCACGAACTGCACCTCGAAACCGGCCGCAAGGCCGTGCATGCGCTTCCGTTCCTCGGCAGCGTCCTTGCCGTCATCGATCCGCTCCGGCAACTGATCGTTTCCGACCAGGGGCTGTTCCTGAGAGATACGCAGACGGGCGCGTTCAGCCTCGTGACGACGCTGGAGGACAAGCCCGGCAACCGCTCGAACGACGGCCGCGTTCATGCGTCCGGTTCGCTGTGGATCGGCACCATGGGGCGCAGCGCCGAAAAGGGAGCGGGCGCGATCTATCACGTCGCCGGCACGCAGGTGACTAGGCTCTATGACCGGATCACCATTCCCAACAGCATCTGCTTTTCGCCTGACGGAACCGTTGCCTATTTCGTCGACACCGATGTCAACCACCTGATGCGCGTCGACATCGATGCCGAGACGGGATTGCCAACGGGCGAGCCCAGCCTGCTCGTCGACAGCAGCGGCGAGGCCGGCGGCATCGATGGCTCGGTCTGCGACGCCGACGGCTTGATCTGGAATGCCCGCTGGGGCAGCGGCACGGTCGACGTCTATAGGCCCGACGGCGTGCGTCTCACGCGCTATGCGATGCCGACGACGCAGCCGAGCTGCACGGCCTTCATCGGGGCGAAGGCCGACCGCATGCTGGTGACGTCGGCCTGGCAGGATCTGGACGAAGCGGCGCGCGCAGCTGATCCGCATGCCGGCAAGACCTTCGAACTCGGCGTCAGCGTCAACGGCCGGTTCGAGCCGTCCTTCCGCCTCTGATCGGAAACCCTACAGCACCGCGCGTCTTATTAGACGCGCAAAGGTCGCTGTAGCACTTTGAAGTGCTGCATGTTTTTTCCTTAAATCGAATGGGATTTTAAAGAAACATGCAGTAGCGAAGCGCCAATAAAAAGTCATACAATTCATCCACGCGATCAATCGCATGGTGAGGAGGAAGCTTGAATGAGCGACAAGAAGAAAGAACTGCGCAGTCGGCACTGGTATGGCGGCACCCACAAGGATGGTTTCATCCATCGCTCCTGGATGAAGAACCAGGGATTTCCGGACCATGTCTTCGACGGGCGCCCGATCATCGGCATCTGCAACACCTGGTCGGAACTGACCCCATGCAACAGCCACCTGCGCATTCTGGCTGAGGGCGTCAAGCGCGGCGTCTGGGAGGCCGGCGGCTTTCCGGTCGAGTTTCCGGTGTCCTCGCTTGGCGAAACGCAGATGCGGCCGACGGCGATGTTGTTTCGCAACCTGCTCGCCATGGACGTCGAGGAGGCAATCCGCGCCTATGGCATCGACGGCGTCGTGCTGCTTGGCGGCTGCGACAAGACGACACCCGGCCAGCTGATGGGCGCGGCTTCGGTGGACCTGCCGACGATCGTCGTTTCCTCCGGGCCGATGCTGAACGGCAAATGGAAGGGCAAGGACATCGGCTCCGGCACCGACGTCTGGAAATTTTCAGAAGCGGTGCGCGCCGGCGAGATGAGCGTTCAGGAGTTCATGGCGGCCGAGAGCGGCATGTCGCGTTCGCCCGGCGTCTGCATGACCATGGGCACGGCCACCACCATGGCGTCGATCGTCGAGGCGATGGGCCTGTCGCTGCCGATGAATGCCGCACTCCCCGCCGTCGATGCGCGCCGAATGGCGCTGTCGCACATGACGGGCAAGCGCATCGTCGAGATGGTGCATGAGGATCTGCGCCTGTCGAAGATCCTGACCAAGAAGAATTTCGAAAACGGGATCATTGCCAACGCCGCCGTCGGCGGATCGACCAATGCGGTCGTGCATATGCTGGCGATCGCCGGCCGTGCCGGCGTCGATCTCTGTCTCGAGGACTTCGACCGCGTCGGCGGTCAGGTGCCGTGCATCGTCAACTGCATGCCTTCAGGCAAGTATCTGATCGAGGATCTCGCCTATGCCGGCGGCCTGCCAGCCGTCATGAACCGCATCCAGCATCTGCTGCATGCGGATGCGCCAACGGTCTTCGGCATGCCGATCAGCCGATATTGGGAAGACGCCGAGGTCTTCAACGACGACGTCATCCGCCCACTCGACAATCCGCTGCGTGCGGCAGCCGGCATTCGCGTGCTCAAAGGCAACCTTGCGCCGAACGGCGCGGTCATCAAGCCGTCTGCCGCCAGCGAACATCTGCTGGCGCATGAGGGCCCGGCCTATGTCTTCGAGACGATCGAGGACCTGAAGGCCAAGATCGACGATCCGGATCTGCCGGTGACCGAAGACACCATCCTGGTGCTCAAGGGCTGCGGTCCCAAGGGGTATCCCGGCATGGCGGAAGTCGGCAACATGCCGATCCCGCGCCGGCTGGTCGAAAAGGGCGTGCGCGACATGGTGCGCGTTTCGGACGCCCGCATGTCGGGTACGGCGTTTGGAACCGTCGTGCTGCATGTCAGCCCGGAATCGAACGCCGGCGGGCCGTTGGCGATCGTCAGAACCGGTGACCGCATCCGGCTCGACGCGATGAAGGGCGAACTCAACCTGATGATCAGCGAGGAAGAGTTTGCAGCCCGCATGGCCGCCTGGCAGCCGCCGGAGCAGAAATGGACACGCGGCTACTACAAGCTCTATCAGGATACGGTGCTGCAGGCGGACAAGGGCGCCGACCTGGATTTCCTCGTTGGCGGAAGCGGCAGCGAGGTTCTGCGCGAAAGCCATTGAGGATAGCTGTTGCGCCAAGCGACACGGCAGTGGAACCCCGCCCCTTCGGCGGGGTTTTCGTTTATCCGGCCGTCGATCGGCGACCGACCAGCAACTCGGTGGCCGGCGCCAACGAGCGCAGCCGCGACCAGGTCTCATAGCCATAGATGGCGAGACCAACCGCAATGAAGAGTTCCTTGTATTCGGTCGGATCCCAGATGCGCACGAGTTCCTGCGCCTGCAGCACGAACAGTTCCTGGATCGCGACGATCAGGATCGCGCCGGCGGTGAGCACTGTGAATTCCCGCCATAAGCCGCCCCGCAGTGCGAGATCGGCGATCACCAGCAGGATGATTATCGTCATCATCACCATCATCTGGGTCGGCAGCATGCTCCAGTTGTCGCTGTTGAACGCCGCCATCGGTGCGCTTGCCGCCAACACCAAAACGCTCGGCGTGAATGCTTCGAACCGCCCGAGCGCGAAACCCTTGCGAAGGTAGAGCCAGACAAAGGGCGCTAACGTCAAAAGCACGAAGCTGCCGGTATAATAGAGCAGCTCGGTGAAACCGGTTGAGATGTTGTGCAGGTTCAGTTCCTGCTGCTTGTTGAGGCCCAGCAACGCGTCGGGCGTGGAAATGCCGAACACGCGTTGCATCCAGGATATCTCTTCCATGCCGACGATGAACAGAACAAGGCTGAAGGATGCCGCGGCACCGGCCGCCAGCCATGCGACGCGATCGGCCTCACCCCGCGCCGCGCGCAATTGACCCATGGCCGCCAGCGCGAAGAACACGCTTGAGGCAAAGATCAACAGGGCGGAAAGCCACTCGAAGATGTTGTCCTCGCGGGCCAGGGCGCTGAAGATCGCGGCATCGACGCTGAAAAGAAGGGCCGCCGCGGCTGCAAAGACCGGCATTGCGATGCAGATCCACAGTTCGCGGCGTGAGGCCATCCGAAGCGCGGGTGCGCCGAGCCAGGACGCATCGCGCGTGAACCCCTGAATAGCCGCAAGCGACAGACTGAGCGACACCCATGCATGCCAAAGATTGTAGGGTTCGATCTCAGGCATCCGCTCCGAAAAATAGCGCACGCCGAACAGGCTGCGCTCGATCCCGACAAGGCAGACCATCACCAAAACGGAAAGCAGGGAAACGGAGAGAAATCGCCGTGGCAGAAACATGGGGAACCGTCCAGATCAACAGGATGGAATATCCACGAAGAATGCTCCATCCCGTCTTCAGCAAGTATAGGCAAGAACACTCAATATTGTATGAATGTAAAGCAGAACTCAATAAACCACTAAAATACATAGCCGGAGTGATGACGCTCCGATATCTGCCGAAAGGTGAGCGACGACCACCGGCGATATTGATCTGCGACCATAGAAGTTTGGCGCATGACTGCCAGAATTCCGGCGCGATCAGTCGAATTTTTCTGGAACCGTTTCTGCCGCCAGGCGTTGCTTTGGTATCACCGGTGCGGTGGAAACCTGGCGACGATCAGGACCGCGCCTTGATCGACAACGTCAAGGAAAGGCAGTTTGAGATGACCAAGAAACTTGTATCTTCCGTTGCGGCCGGTGCGCTTATCGCGAGTGTTGCGTTCGCGCCGATGACCTTCGCTCAGGACGCCACCCAGCCTAAGCCGGCCGAGCCGCAGACGATGGAAATTCAGCCGGCTCCGGGTGCCGAAGCACCTGCAGACCAGGCGCAGACGACACCGCCGGCAACCACCGAAGCACCTGCTGTCACGGCCCAGTCTGACGGAACGTACCTGACCGAACAGGCCAGTGACCAGATCGCGACCAGCACCTATGTCGGCCAGACCGTCTATAATGCCGGCGACGAAAATGTCGGTGAGATTAACGACCTGATCATCAAGAAGGATGGCGGCGTTGTAGCTGCTGTGATCGGTGTCGGCGGCTTCCTGGGCCTCGGTGAGAAGAACGTTGCGGTCCCGTTCGATCGCATTCAGATCTCCGAACAGGCCAATACGGATGCCTTGAAGCTGACGACGACGGAAACCGCCGAAACCTTGAAGGCGGCTCCCGAGTTCAAGACCAAGGCGCAGCAGGTCGCCGAACAGCTCGCCAACCAGCCGGTTGACACGTCGACGACCTCCTCGACCACCGGAACGGCACCGGCTACCCCGATGCAGCCGGCACCGGCTGAGGGTACCCAGCAGTAAGCTGGATCGTTAGACGACCAGAAGATGGAGCGGCGGTGCTTTCACCGCCGCTCGTTTTGTTCAGAAAAGCACGCCGTAGCGCAGCGCATCATAGATGCCGGCATGGATGTTGCGGCTGGCGACGGCATCGCCGATGCGGAACATGTCGAAGCCGGCGCCCGGGTTGCGCAGTGGGATCGGGTTTTCGCCGCGAAGCAGCGCCTTGTAGTCGACGGCGCCCAGATTGCGAGAAATCGGCTTCAATTCGCGGTAGAGATCGTCCATCGGCACGGTGCCGTGCTCGACCACCACCTGCGCCACCCGGCGTTCGCTCGATGCCGTGTCAGAAAAATCGGAACCGAGCGTCGCCACCAGCCCATTGCCTTCCCGCCGAACCGACCGGAGGCGGGTGTTGATCGTCACACGCACATTGTGATCTGCAAACGCCCTGGCGTAAGGCACATGGTTCATGCCGCCGACTTCGGGCGCGAACATGCGCTCGGGCGAGATGATCTCGAGCTCGACGCCAGCGCGCGCAATCAATTCGGCCGCAGTCATGCCGCTATGGGCGCCGTTGTCGTCATAGAGCAGCACGGGTCCCTCCGGCTTCACCGCACCGGCGATGATATCCCAGCTTGAGACAACCAGTTCGTCCCCCGCCTCCAGAGCCGGGTTTTGGGCGATGCCGCCGGTAGCAACGACGACAAGATCGGGCGACCGCTCCAGAACATCGTCGACGCCGGCAAAGACGTTGTAGTGGATCGGCACGCCAAGCCTCTCCAGCTCCGACAGCCGCCAGTCGACGATGCCGATCAGTTCCTTGCGCCGCGGATTGCGCTGGGCAAGCAGAATCTGCCCGCCCGCCTCGCCGGTAGCCTCGATGATCTCGACCACATGGCCGCGCTCGGCAAGCACACGCGCCGCCTCAAGGCCGGCCGGACCGGCACCGACGACGACGGCCTTTCGCTTCGGCCCTTCGCTTCTGGAGATGACGTGTGGCACGATCGCCTCGCGCCCAGTCGCCGCATTGTGAATGCAGAGTGCGCCGCCACCCTCGTAGATACGATCGAGACAGTAGGTCGCGCCGACGCAGGGGCGTATCTGGGCTTCCCGGCCCTCTTCGATTTTCCGGACGATATGCGGGTCGGCGATATGGGCACGGGTCATGCCGACCATGTCGAGTTTGCCCTCGGCTATCGCGTGGCGTGCGGTGGCGACATCGGCGATGCGGGCCGCATGGAAAACCGGAAATTTGGTCGCCGCCCTGATTTCGCCGGCAAAATCGAGATGCGGCGAGGCGGCCATGCCCTGGATCGGGATGACCTTGGTCAACGGCGCATCATGGTCGATGTGTCCGCGGATGATGTTGAGGAAATCGACCTTGCCGGAGTTTGCCAGGCGGCGGGCGATCTCGATGCCTTCTTCCTTCGAAAGCCCCTTCTCCCAATCCTCGTCTGCCACCATGCGCATGCCGACGATGAAATCCGGCCCGACGGACTTGCGGATGGCGTCGAGCACCATGTGGGTAAAGCGCAGGCGGTTGTCGAGCGAGCCGCCGAAGTCGTCGTCGCGCTGGTTGGTGGCAGGCGACCAGAAGCCGTCCATCAGATGGCCGTAGGCCTCAAGCTCTATACCATCAAGGCCGGCGGCCTGCATGCGGGCGGCGGCTGTCGCATAGTCGCCGACGATGCGCTCGATATCCCAGTCTTCGATCTCCTTTGGAAACGACCGATGCGCGGCCTCGCGCACCGGCGAGGCTGAGAGAACCGGCAGCCAGTCGCCCTTGTTCCAGCCGGTGCGGCGGCCGAGATGGGTGAGCTGGATCATCACCGCGGTGTCGTGCTCATGACAGTCGTCGGCGATCTTCTTCAGCCAGGGCACGATCTCGTCGGAATAGGCGTGGAGATTGCCGAAGGCAGGCGGAGAATCCTCCGAAACGATGGCGGAACCCGCCGTCATGGTCAGCGCCATGCCGCCCTTGGCCTTCTCAAGATGATAGAGGCGGTAGCGATCCTTCGGCATGCCGTCTTCGGAATAGGCCGGCTCATGGGACGTCGACATGATCCGGTTCTTGAGCGTCAGATGCTTGAGGCGGTAAGGCTGGAGCAGTGGGTCTTTCGGCAGCGTCATTTCTGTTCCCTTGAGCACCGCCTGTCCGCTGAGCTGGACCGGTGGCACGGCATCATTCTTGTTATGCGCATTCTCAAAGAAGGCTCGGCGTCGGCTCAGTACCAGGCGTCCGCCATGCCGTTCTTGCGGCGAGAAACATAGTCCGTCAAAGCGTCGTCGATCACCACGTCCAGCGGCGGCGCTTCGTATTCGGCCAGCGTCTTCTTCCAACTCCTGTTGGCGCGCGCCGCCATGTCGGTTCCGCCCTCCTCTGTCCATTTTTCAAAAGGCTCGTTGTCGGACAGGGCCGAATCCCAGAAGGCGGTCTGGTAATTGCGCATGGTGTGATCGCATCCGAGGAAATGGCTGCCTGGCCCAACCTGCAGAAAGGCGTCCATGGCCAGCGTGTTGTCATCGACGACAACGCCGGCGAGGTAGGAATGCAGCGCGCCGCAGAAATCCGTGTCCATGACGAACTTTTCGTAGGACATCGCGAGCAGCCCATCGACGAAGCCGGCCGAGTGCAGGATGAAATTGGCGCCGCAATGCACCGCCGACAGCATCGACATGACGCCCTCCTGCATCGCTTGCGCGTCTGGCAGCTTGGAATTGGAAAAATTGCCGGCGCAGCGCAGCGGCAGGCCGAGGCGCCGTGCCAGTTGGCCGATCACCATGCTGCCGATCGCCGGCTCCGGCGTGCCGAAGGTCGGCGACCCCGAACGCAGCGACATGGACGACAGGAAGTTGCCGAAGATAACAGGCGCGCCCTTGCGCTCCAGCTGGGTCAAGGCGCAGCCGGCCAGCGTCTCGGCATAGGATTGCGCGATCGCTCCGGCATTGGTGACCGGACCCATGGCGCCGCCGAGAATGAAGGGCACGATGACAGCCGCCTGGTTTGCCCGCGCATAGGCGCGCAATGACTTCGTCATCGTTCCGTCCCAGACGAGCGGTGAATTGACGTTGACGTTGCCAAGAATGACGCAGTTGGCGTCGACGAAATCGTGCCCGAAGACAATGCGCGCCATCTCGATCGAGTCTTCGGCGCGATCCTCGGCGGTGATCGAGCCCATGAAGGCTCGGTCGGAATATTTGATGTGGCAATAGACCATGTCGAGATGGCGCTTGTTCACCGGAACATCGACCGGCTCACAGATGGTGCCGCCGGAATGGTGCAGCCAGGGGCTCGACTGCGCCAGCTTTATCAGATTGCGGAAGTCTTCGATCGTGCCGTAACGCCGGCCGTTGTCGAGATCGGTGACGAAAGGAGAGCCGTAGGCTGGCGAGAACACGACATTGTTGCCGCCGATTTCGACGCTGCGGACGGGGTTGCGGGCATGCTGGGTAAACTGGCGCGGCGCCGAGCGCACGATCTCCTTCAGCATGCCGGGCTCGAACGTCACCCGCACGCCGTCCAGCTTGGCGCCAGCGCGTTTCCAATGATCAAGGGATGCCGGGTCATCGCGAAACTCGATGCCGACTTCGGCAAGAATACGGTCGGCGACCTTCTCGATTCGGAGCAGGTTTTCTTCGCTCAGGATATCGTAGGTCGGAATATTGCGGACGATGTAGGGGACGCCAAGGCTCTTGGCGCTGACACCGCCGCGTTGCGGCCTTGATCCTCGTGTCCGTCTCGGTGCTTCGCCCGCTTCCACAGCCACCATTTCCATCGCCGTCCTCCCATCATTTGAGGTGATGGTATTGACGAAAAATCACGTTGTAACGCTGGAAAAAATTGAGCCATGCGATAAGCCTAAGTTATGGAAAATCTACGCCGCCTGCTCCCGTCTGCAACCAGCCTCATCGTGTTCGAGGCTGCCGGCCGTCATCAGAATTTCACCCGAGCCGCCAACGAGCTCGGCATGACGCAGGCGGCCGTCTCCTACGCCATTCGCGGGCTGGAAGAGCAGCTGGGTGTACCGCTCTTCCACCGCGTGCATCGCGCCGTCGAATTGACGGAGGCTGGTGAGAAATTCCACGCCGACGTATCCGTCGGTCTGTCACGGATCCAGAAGTCGGCGGAAGACATTCGCTCCAAGGGGCGCGAGACTAATGTGACGCTTGCGGCATCGACCGCTTTTGCCTCGATGTGGATGCTGCCGCGCCTCAACCGCATGCGCGAGGATCTGCCGGAGATCGATCTGAGGATCCAGACGAGCGTGCGCGATCTCGACCTCGACGAGGAGCCGATCCCGCTCGGCATCCGCGGCGGCGATCCGAGCCATTGGCCGCGCTACCATGCAGCACTTCTGGCCGAGGAAGTCGTCAATGCGGTGGCGACGCCCGCCTATATCGAGCAGCATGGACTGCCAAGCAAACCTGCCGATTTGCTGCGCCACAACCTCATTCATCTGGAAGAACCGGTCCGGCGCGCCTGCGACTGGACCGAATGGTTCGCCAGCGCCGGCCTTCCCTACCCGCCTCAGGCGCGTCGTCTCGCCATCAACGACTATGTCCTGGTGATCCAGGCGGTGCTATCAGGCGAAGGGGTGGCGCTTGGCTGGGAGCACCTGACCGATCCGCAGGTTCGCTCCGGTGCACTGGTGCCGGTCTGCGGTCACGTGCTGAAGACCGGACTGGCGTTTTACGTCGTCTGGCCGCGCTCACGCGAGCTGAACAGTCAGGCGCGACGGGTCAGGGATTGGCTGCTGGCGGAAGGTACGCGAAACCGGGCCGAGAGCGCCAAGGACTGAAACCCACTATTGCGGCAGGGTCTAAAGCTGAGCTGCAACGCCGCGATAGCGGTCCGAGAGGTAGCGCATCGTCGCGACAGCGTCGGCCGGCTTGCCGTAGAAGTAGCCCTGGCCCATGCCGCAGCCGAGCGCCTTCAGCTTCAACGCTTCGGAAAAATCCTCGATGCCTTCGGCGACGACCTCAAGTTCCAGGCCTTCGCACATCGACACGATCGCCTTGATGATATGCTCGGAGGCCCGGTCGGCGGAAATCCGCGACACGAAGGCACGGTCGATCTTGACCTTGTCGAAGGAGAAGTCGCGAAGGCGCCCAAGGCTCGACTGACCCGTGCCGAAATCGTCGAGCGAGACGCGCACGCCGGCTGCCCGAAGCTCAGTCACGATCTTCTGGGCAGTCTCCGCGTCAGCCATGACGGCCGTCTCGGTGATCTCCAGTTCCAACCGTCGCGGGTCGAGACCGATCTGGTTGATGATCGTCAGGAGACGCGTGCTGGTCGCCGGGTCCATCAACTGTGCCGACGACAGGTTGAACGACAGGAACAGCTCCTTCGGCCAGGCGAGTGCCGCATGGGCGGCCTTGCGCAACAGCGTCTCGGCCAGCGATTCGATGAAGCCGCGCTCTTCTGCCAAAGGTACGAACACGGCTGGAGAGACATAGCCGAGGTCGGCGTCGCACCATCTGGCCAGGGCTTCGAAACCGACGACCGCGTCGTTGCGCAGATCGACGATCGGCTGGAAGTGCACGTCGACCTCGTTGGCGATGATCGCGTTGCGCAGCGCCTGTTCGAGCTGCGTCGCGCGCTTCATCTCTTGGGCGATTTCCTGGGAATAGACGGTGATCTGGCCGCGGCCGCGGCGCTTGGAACGATAAAGCGCCGTATCGGCGCTCTTCAGCAGGTCGTCAAAGACCTCGCCGGCAAAAGGATAGACGGCAAAGCCGAACGAAGCGGAAAGGCGGACGTTGCGATCGCCGAGATCGAAGGGCGCCGACAGCACCTCTTTCAACATCTGCCCGACTTTCTCCGCACCCTTGCGCTCGAAGACGAGCGGCAGGACGAAAGCGAATTCGTCGTTCTCGGAGCGAATGATTGTCGCGCCTTCAGGTGCACAGGCTTGCAGCCGATGGGCAACCTGGCAGAGGATCTCGTCGCCGGCTCGCGGGCCGAACAGATCGTTGATCGGTTTGAACCCATCGATATTGGCAAGACCGATGGTAAAGGGAGCGGGATCGCTGGCGCGCTCTTCAGCCAGATCGCAAACGGTCTTGCGGAGTTGGCGCGCGTTGCCGAGCCCGGTCAACAGATCGACCGAGCCGCCGATAGCCGGAGCCTCCCTGCCGATGCGATGATAGGGAGTTTCGCCCGACATCATCGGCCAAGCCCCTGGATCTCAAAAGAACCCGCCCGTCCGTGCCGGTCGGCCGACAAGGCAAGCCGGTCCGCGAAGCGGCGGTGCGCTTCCGGCGAAGTTCCGACGTTGACGGCTGTGGGGCTGCGATGCATTCCGGAGGGGCTCTACACTTTTTGGCAATACGGTGCAGAAGATCGCAATCGGGGGTTAACAATCCGATATCGCCTCGCTCCAAGATCTGCCATCGACATCCCCAATTCTAGCGAGTTGACACGAATTCCGTTCAACCTGCCGTTCGCATGGCCATTACCGGCATGAATTTTCGCAGCACGGCCTCGATCATGTCGGGGCTAACCGGCTTCATGATGTGATCATCCATGCCCGACCTCTTGCACTGCTCCAGATCGATATCGAGGGCCTGAGCGGTCACGGCGATGATTGGCGTTCTGTCGTTTCTCGCCTTTTCCGCTGTTCGAATGGCAACGGTCGCATCGAAGCCGTTCATGACAGGCATGGACACATCCATGAGGACCAGTGCCGGCTGAAGCTCATGCCAGAGTTCGACGGCCTCGCGACCGTTGGCAGCAATGCGATGGGAGACGCCGAGCCCTTCCAGGATCTGCGTGAAGACGAACTGGTTGATCTGGTTGTCTTCGGCAACGAGGACGTCGACCTGTGAAACCGGCACGGACGCTGTGCCCTCGTCCTCAAACGAGATCGACCAGTCCGATTGTAGGAGCGGCGAGGCCTGCGGGCGCTCGGCACAAACACGGAAAACCTCGGTCAGAACAGCGGCAGCATCCTGATCGGATTCGACGGTAACGACCGGGCAATTGCGCCAGGCCCCCGGAATATGCTGCCCATCCGGAAAAGCACCATCCAGCAGCAGAATGTCGAGCTTCACGCCGGCGCTTTCGGCGGCCATGCCGAAGGCGGTCAACTCATCGAGGTTGCGCACCGCACAGGCTTCAAGGCCCGAGCCGCGCAGACGCGCAACCAGCCGATCTTCCGTCAGCCGATCGGCAGAGGCAAGCAGAACGCGCAAACCGCGCGCCGGAAGGGTCTCGATCATCGAGCCCGCCTCGACCAGTTGCTGTACGTTCAGCGCGCGGAACGGATCGTAGAAATTCTGGGCCGGCGCAAAAATGCTGTAGTCGTTGATCTGGAGACCGCCGGAGGGAGCGGAACCATCCTCGGAGCCATTGTACCAGCCGGCGATATCCGTCACGTCGCTCATGCAGGTCACGACGAAATGGCGGCCTGGCATGCCAACGCGATACTTGCGGGTGAGAACCCAGAGGTCGCTGCCATCAGCGCGGACAATATGTTCCGCTTCCGAATGCGGCTTGCCGGTTTCAAGCACGCGCCGATCGGAGTGCTCGAAACGTTCGGCAAGTTCGCTGTCGACCAGATCCCAGGCCGAACGACCGAGGATCGCGTCCTGCGAGAGATCGTGAATTAGGCAGAACGCCTTGTTGACCGCGATGTAGTTGAGGTTGCGATCCTTGACGCAGATCGGATTGGGCTGGACATCCAGGATCTCTTCGGTCAGTTCGACCCGCTCGAGGTCCGTCTGCAACTGCTCGTCACGCTTCCTCTGGTCGGAGACATCGGTGATCGAAAGGATGCCGATACCGTTGGAAAGACGACGCTTGCGCATGGAAACCCAGCGCGTGCGGCCGGCGCGCTCGACATTCTCGTAGCGCTCGCGCCAGTGCAGCGCCATATGCTCGGCAATCCAGTCTTCGCGGTTCGTCCGACGACGGCTGTTTTCGGGAACTGTGCCGGGGCGAACTCCGGTGTCGTAGACGGCGCCGAGGAAATCGCGCAATCGCGTTCCCGGCAACAGCATCTCGGAGGGAACGGGGAAGTACTGCAGCATGGTGCGGCTGGCAAAGAGGATGGTGTCGTCCCGGCCGCAGACAACCATCGCTGAGCCGAGCGCATCGCAGCTCGACTCAAGAATGATCCTGTTGATGTCCGCGCCGTTCGGCGCCCCATCGTTCATTGCGCTGTCCTCACTCGCCCCCTGCGGCGGTTTCATTTCGGGACATGCTGGGATGGCCTTGGAAGGCGTCTCTTCGAGCGGGGGTGACACGACGTCCAGCAACGCCGCGGTGCTCCAAAGACAAAACCCGTGATCATTCAGGTTGTTGTGGAAAATCGCAGCAGAATATTAAGGGGCAATTAAATCTCCGTCTCATTTTTTGGTGCACCAATGGGTTGCACAACCAAAGCCCAATAATAGAAGGCACGAGGCGGGGACAGAGCTGTATTTCCACTTCCGTTCCGTCGCCGAATCCGGGAAAATAGAGCATGGCCATCAAGCAGCTCTCCGAGACCCTCATCAATCAGATCGCCGCCGGCGAAGTCATCGAACGCCCGGCCAGTGCCGCCAAGGAACTGATCGAAAACGCGCTCGATGCCGGTGCGACCCGGATCGAAATCGCCACCGCCGGTGGCGGCAAGACGTTGCTGCGCGTCACCGACAACGGCGCGGGCATGCAGCCGGCCGATCTGGAGCTGGCGGTCAGGCGGCACTGCACGTCGAAGCTCGACGACAACCTGTTCGATATCCGCACACTCGGCTTTCGCGGCGAGGCTCTGCCGTCGATCGGATCGGTCTCCCGGCTTTCGATCACCACTCGAACGGCAGGCGCTAGCGAGGGTGCCGTCATTTCCATTGCCGGCGGCAGGACGGACCCCGTCCGCCCGTCGCCCGCCAATACCGGCACGGTCGTCGAAGTCCGCGACCTGTTCTTTGCGACCCCCGCCCGGCTCAAATTCATGAAGTCGGAAAAGGCCGAGGCCTCGGCGATCTCGGATGTGGTGCGTCGCATGGCGATCGCCTTTCCGAAGGTGCGTTTCGTGCTGTCGGGATCTGACCGGACGACGCTGGAGTTTCCGGCGACGGGCGACGACCGGCTCGCCCGCATGGCGCAGGTGCTCGGCAAGGATTTCCGCGACAACGCCATCGAGATCGATGCCGAGCGCGAGGACATTCAGCTGACCGGCTTTGCCGGGGTGCCGACCTACAACCGCGGCAACTCGCTGCAGCAATATGTTTTCGTCAACGGCCGTCCGGTTCAGGACAAGCAACTGCTTTCCGCCATTCGGGCAGCCTATTCCGAAACGATCCCGCATGGCCGCTATCCCGTGGCGGTGCTGTCGATCGCGCTCGACCCGGCACTCGTCGACGTCAACGTGCATCCGGCGAAATCGGATGTTCGCTTCCGCGATCCGGGCCTCATCCGCGGGTTGATCATCGGTGCCATCCGCGAGGCCCTGGCCCGCGAGGGTGACCGGGCATCGACGACCGGAGCGAGCGGAATGATGCAGGCGTTCCGCGCCGAGCAGTTCCGGCCGCGTCAGCCCTGGAGCGCGGAAACCTCGCCCTACCGGCCGACGCATTTCGAGACCATCGTGCGCGGCCTGTCCGAGACGCCGCAGGCAAGCTTTTCTGCCTTCTCCGCACCCTCGGCCCGCACGGCGTCGCCTTTGGCAGAGCCTGACCGGACCGTTGCGGACGCGCTGGCGCCGCAATCGTTTCCACTCGGCGCCGTGCGCGCCCAGCTTCACGAAAACTATATCGTCGCGCAGACGCAGGACGGCCTTGTCATCGTCGACCAGCACGCCGCCCACGAACGTCTCGTCTTCGAAACCATGCGAACGGCGCTGCATTCGAAGCCTGTCGCCGCCCAGGCGCTGCTGATCCCGGAAATCGTCGATCTTTCCGAAGACGATTGCGACCGGCTGATGACGCATGCGGAAGAACTGGGTCGCCTCGGCCTCGGCATCGAGCGCTTCGGACCTGGCGCCATCGCAGTGCGGGAAACGCCGGCCATGCTGGGCGAGATGGATGCCGCCGGCCTCGTGCGCCAGCTCGCCGACGAGATTGCCGAATGGGACACGGCCAACGGGCTCGCCAGCCGGCTTGAATATCTCGCCGCGACCATGGCCTGCCATGGATCCGTCCGCTCCGGCCGCCGCATGCGGACTGAGGAAATGAACGCACTGTTGCGCCAGATGGAAGCAACGCCGGGCTCTGGCCAATGCAATCACGGCCGGCCGACCTATATCGAGCTGAAGCTCTCCGACATCGAGCGACTGTTCGGCAGGAGCTGATGCCGGGAGCGGTCCGGCGCGGCGAAATGCACTGGCATTTTACCGGGCGTCGGGCTAGATCAGACAGCAGACCACGAAGACGGAACAGGCCCAGAAAATGATGAACCGGTTTGAAGGAAGCGCCTCGCGCGAAGCGAAGGTCCGTTATCTCGACGGCGACTTTCAGATCGTCCTTGCTGGCTCGCATGTCATCTGCGCGATGACGGGCAAGACCATTCCCGTGGACGAACTGCGCTACTGGAGCGTTGCCCGTCAGCAGCCCTATGTCGACGCGGAAGCCTCGCTCGAAGCGGAAAAGCGCGCAGGCGCCCTGCCGAACCAGCGCCGCTAACGTTTTCCGTCAGGAGGGCCTTCCCATGGCTCCGCTGGCGACAAAAACGCTCTAACGGCCAAATCCAGCCTTACTTCTGTTCCGCTTCCCGCAGCTTGCGGGTGCGCGCGGCCGACAGCGCGGTTGTCACGATCTTTGCCGGTGCCGACGGATCGTCGAAGTGCACGTCGATTTCGATCACCCGGCTTGCCCGAGCCAGTTCCGCTGCCCGGCCGTGGCCGGGCTCCAGGCGAACCATGTCCTTGGCCGTGGTCACGAGCGTGCAGCCGAGTGCTGCGGCCCGGTCGAGAAGGTCCGATATCTCGTCCTCTGAGAAATGATGATGGTCGGGGAAGCTGCGGGTTTCCTCGATGACGGCGCCGGTTTCCCGTACGGTGCGATAGAATTTTTCCGGGTCGGCGATACCGGCCCAGGCCAACACTCTCACGCCGTTCAGCGAGCCGTCGTCGAGCCGCACGACCTCCGCCTGGTAGACCTGCTTGCCGGCCCGGGCGGCGCGACGGATCAAGGCATCCGCCTCGGCGCCGTTGCCGATCTTCAACAGCGCGGTCGCATGGCGCAACTGATTGGAAATCGGCGCGCGCACCGGGCCTGACGGCACGAGGTAACCGTTGCCGATGCCGCGGCGGGAATCGATGACGAGCAGCGCAAAATCGAAGGCCAGCCGCGCGCTCTGGAAACCATCGTCCATGATGATGATATCGACGCCTTCGGCCACCAGCCGGCGGGCACCATCGACGCGGCGACGGCACACAACCGTCAGCGCCTCGCGCGCCAGCAACAACGGCTCGTCGCCAACATCGCGTGCCCTGTGGTGTTCAGGCTCGACGATCGTCGTCACATCAAGCGAACCGCCATAGCCGCGGCTGAGGAAACCCGGCTTCAGGCCTTTGGCCCTGACGGCGCGCGCAAGCGCGATCGCCGTCGGCGTCTTGCCGGCGCCGCCGACCGTGAAATTGCCGATGCAGATGATCGGGACCGGAACGGACGCTCGGCGAGCGCGGTCCATGCGCAGGCCGGCGATACGTCCATAGATCCAGGAAAACGGCCACAAAGCCCGCGCACGCCAATCCGCCTTTGTCCACCAGAACGGCGGCGCTTCCGATACCATCTTTGTTTCCGTGGCCCCGTCTGGTCCTTCCGGGAAGGACGATGCACATCTTGGCTGCCGCTGGCCAAAACCGGCGACGGCGTAACTGCCGACAAAAAACGTCAGAACGCGGAAAAAGGCAAGCGGCACAAGACAATGCCTGTTGCGTCAGACTTGTCGTCTAGCTGAGGTCCCGGCTTTCCACAGCAAGGCCGGCTGCTTTCCAATCCGGGAACCCGCTCTCAAGCCGGCGGACGGTAAAGCCGTTGCCTTGCAGAACCCTCACCGCGTCAAACGACAAGGCGCAGTAAGGCCCGCGGCAATAGGCGACGATCTCGCCTCCTTCAGGCAGTTCGGCAAGGCGTCGTTCGAGTTCCGCAATCGGAATATTGATCGCACCGGGAAGATGACCCGACAAAAATTCGTCCTGCGGCCGCACATCCAGCAGCGTGACGTCCCCTCCCCGCATCCGCAGCAGCAACTCTTCGCGCGAAATCGCCTCGAGGCGGTCCGGTCGGTCGAGGCGATCGGCGACGAGTTCGCGGATCTGAGCGCGATTGTGCTCGGCATATTGACGCAGGGCCGAGAGCAGGCCGATCACCGGGCCGGCACCCAGCCGATAAAGCACGCGCTTGCCATCCCGCCGGGTCTCGACAAAACCGGCGCGGCGCAACTGCTGCAGATGCTGCGACGCGTTGGCGATGCTCAGGCCGGCGAGCTCAGCAAGACGCTCCACCGAGCGCTCGCCCTGGGCGATATGCTCGAGCAGGAGCAGGCGCTGGGGGCTCGCAAGCGTGCGGGCAAGCTCGGCAAATTCCTCGAAGATATGGAGTTGAAGGTCGGTCATTGACAGAAGCCTAGCATTTCTCCATGACTCATTCAATTACTCAATTGAATGATGCTTTGACTTGTCAGATGACAGATCGAACGCCCGCATGTGCGCGATCTGTCGATGCAGCGGCCATGAAGATGATGTGAGAGGATACGAATATGGAAAAGGATCTGGTGTTGCAGGCCATCCTGATCGGGATCGGTGCGACTGCGGTCATGGATCTCTGGGCGGTGGCGGTGAAACGTTTGCTCGGCATACCTTCCCTGGACTACGGCATGGTGGGCCGCTGGATCGGACATTTTCCGCAGGGCCGCTTCCTGCACCAGCGTATCGCAGCAGCGGCACCCGTCCGTAGCGAGCGGCTGATCGGCTGGACTGCACATTATGCGATCGGCGTAGTCTTCGCCGGACTTCTGTTGCTGATCTGGGGGACTGACTGGGCGGAGCGGCCGACGCTTGTCCCGGCACTCATTGTCGGCCTCGCGACCGTGGTCGCACCGTTCTTCCTGATGCAGCCGGGTATGGGCGCGGGCATCGCGGCCTCGAAAACGCCGAGCCCCAACATTGCCCGCCTGCGCAGCCTGCTCGCACATGCGGCATTCGGCTTCGGGCTCTATCTCTCGGCGTTGGCTTTATCGGTCCTCTGGCGATCATAGGACCATGCTTGAAACTCGTGAGAGCGGCAACGAAGGAAATACAGCTCGGCAAAACCTAGAGAACGGCTTCAAGCTCGGTGATATCAGCCAGGCAATGGTCAGAGGCATCGGCGAGCGATTGGCGCGAGCCGGTGCCCGTCAGCACTGCGACGGTCATGCCGACGCCGGCGTTGCGGCCCATGTGCATGTCGTGATTGTTGTCGCCGACGACCACGACCTGCTGCGGATCAAGCCCCGTCGCGGCACAGAAGCCGAGCACCATGCCGGGCTCGGGCTTGACACCGTAGCCGCTGTCGTAGCCGGCGACGTAATGCAGATAGCCGTCGAAACCAAAGCGTCTGGCGGTTTCGCGGATCGAGCGCTCGTTGTCGCTGGATGCGACACCCAGGCGATAGCCCTTGGCATGCAGACCGGCGAAGAACGACCCGAGGTCGGTGACCGGTACCGCGTACTCGGCAGAACGGGCAAACAACCCGTCAAGCAGCGTCGTCAACGCTTCCACGGTAAACGGCGCACCGGCGGTGACGAACCCGGTCGAGATCTCGACGGTGTTGCCGGCGGCAAGCAGGCTGTCGGGCAACACATGGCCGGTGTCCGGATCCATGCCGCCGGCCTTGAGCAGGGTGCGGGCCAGGCCCTCGTCGCCCTTGGCTGCGATCTTCGCCAGTTCGTAGTTCACCGGCACCCAGCTCTTGGCGTAGTCGAGCAGCGTTCCGTCCTTGTCGAACAGGATACCGGCGATGGCTGTCGGTGCGCTCATGGTGATCTTACGTCTCCCGGTGTGGTCAGATGTCGTTGCGCGGTTCGAGCCGCGCCTTGACGACGAGCGGATTGATATAGGGCTCGAGCCCCTTCATCGTCGCCGACAGCGCTCCGCGCATCTCTTGCACGGTTTCGAGGCCGGCATCGATCATCGAACGACGCATGTCGTCGTTGGCGAGCAGGTAGTTGACGCCCTTTGCCAGCATCTCGGTATCGCGGACGATCTTGGCGCTGCCGTTCTTGGCGAGCATCTGGTAGGTCTCGCGGAAATTCTGGACGTTGCCACCCGAAAGAACGGCGCAGCCGAGCATTGCCGGCTCCAGCGGATTCTGCCCGCCTTCGGCAAACAGCGAGCGTCCGACAAAGGCCACCTCGGTCAGGCGCAGATAGAGCCCCATCTCGCCGATCGTGTCGCCAAGGAAAATATCGACGTCTGATGTCAGCGGATCGCGACGGGTGCGACGCGCAACTTTCAGCCCCTTGGCCGTTAGCGCCGCCTCGATCGCATCGCTGCGCTCGGGGTGCCGCGGCACGACGATGGTCAACAGACCGGTGCGCTCCTTGAGGGCACGATGCACGACGCCGGCAGCATTTTCCTCGCCGTCGAAGGTCGAGATCGCCGCCCAGGTTTTGCGCGTGCCGATCTGCTGGCGATATTCCTTCAACGCCTGCGGGTCGTGCGGCGGCGCGTCGGTATCGACCTTCAGGTTACCCGATACCATTACCGGCAGAGCACCGAGCGTGCGAAACCGCTCGGCATCGACATCCGATTGGGCGATGACGAGCGCGAGGTTCTCAAACAGTGCATCGGCGAGCGCCGGCCGTTTCTTCCAGCGGGCGAATGTGCGGTCGGACAGGCGGCCGTTGACCAGAACCTGCGGGATATGGCGTCGCCCAAGTTCCAGGATGGTCATCGGCCAGATCTCGGATTCGGCGATGATGGCCAGATCCGGCTGCCAGTATTCGAGGAAACGATTGACCGCCGGCTTGAAATCGAGCGGCACGTATTGGTGAATGACCGCCTCGCCCAGACGCCCAGCCGCGACCCGCGCCGACGTCTTCGTGCCGGTCGTCAGCACGACATTGATACCGCGGCGATGGATTTCCTTGATCAGCGGGATGACCGCATTGGTCTCTCCGACGCTTGCAGCGTGGAACCAGACGAGCGGACCTTGCGGACGCGGCACGCTGGCATGGCCGTAACGCTCGCGGCGGCGCGCCGGGTCCTCCTTGCCCTTCGCAGCGCGCAGGGCAAGATAGGACCACACGAACGGATAGATCGCCGAACCAATCCAGCGATAGCTGGAGAGCGCCAGCCGGGCGCGAAAGCTGCTCATGGCCTCAATCCCCAGCCCAATGGAAAGCTCGGGCGAGGGTCAGACGCAGCGCGCGCGCGGGAACGCGCCACGCATGCCCAAGGCATCGGCATCAATCGTTTTCCGGATCGAGCAGGCGATGCATGTGAACGATGAAATAACGCATATGGGCGTTGTCGACGGTCATATGGGCCTTCGACTTCCAGGCAATGTGGGCGCTTTCGTAGTCAGGATAAATGCCGACGATATCGAGCTTGTCCAGGTCACGGAAATGAACATCGGTGAGTGTGGTCAGTTCACCACCAAAGACCAAATGCAGACGTTGTTTCTTCTCGGAGTCGTGAGCCATTGGAGTTCCATTTTTTTTAGGGTATGGGCGTTGGTTTGCGGCATTCGGCCAGAAAGGTCAATGGCCCTCAAGGGTCCTTGAGGCAGCAAGCAATCCCGGCAACGTCGCCTTCGACGCCGCGCAAAGAAGCCCATGAACGACATTGGGGCGATTGTAGGACAGGGCCCGAGATTCAAGCGTATTGAGCGCCCCGCCCGCCCTTTCGAGGATGAGGTCGGCGGCGGCGAGATCCCAGTCATGTGAGTTCTTCTTGACCACCGTGCCGTCGATCCGCCCGTCCGCAACCATTGCCAGCCTGTAGGCGAGCGAAGGCACATGCGGTACCCGCACGATGCCGTTGCGATAGGACGGTGCTAGGGCCGAGACGACGTCTTCGGCGACCGCCACATGCAGCGCTTCGCCATCGTGGACGTCGCGCACGCGAATGCCCGCACCGTTCTTCAGCGCCGGACCATCCACGGTTGCCTGAAACAGCTCGTCGAGCGCCGGCGCATAGAGCACACCGGCAACCGGCAGGCCACGGTGGACGACAGCGACGCTGACGCACCAGAGATCCTTGCCGGCGATGAAGGCGCGGGTACCGTCGATCGGGTCGATGACGAAGACCGTTTCGCGGGTGAGACGGCTCTCATCGTCGTCCGTCTCTTCCGACAGCCAGCCGTAGTGCGGCCGGGCGCCCAGCAGGCGGTCCCTAAGGATGTCGTTGGCGGCGATATCGGCCTCGCTGACCGGCGAACGCCCCTCGTTTTTCCAGCGCACATCGGGCTCGTTCCGAAAGTAAGTCAAAGCCGTTTCGCCGGCGGCGATCGCGGCGGAAAGGATCAGATCCAGATCCTCCTTCCACGTCGCGATCGATGGTGCTTTGTCTGACATTCAAATCCTTATGCGTCGGCATACGGCCGAACGTTTTTGTCATGGCATCGACGTCAGCAGCTCAGAGGCCGGCGAGCGTCATGCCTTCGATGGCGAGTGTCGGTGCGGCAACGCCGAACTTCCTGTCGATGTCGTCGGCCGGCGTGATCGCCATGAACATCTGCTTGAGGTTGGACGCGATCGTGACCTCGGACACGGCAAAAGTCAGCTCACCGTTCTCGATCCAGAAGCCTGAGGCGCCGCGGCTATATTCGCCGGTCACCATATTGACGCCCTGGCCGATCAGCTCGGTCACGTAGAAGCCGGTTCCGACACTGCGGATCAGGTCTTCGCGTGAAACCGAACCCGGTTCGAGCGCCAGGTTGGTGGAAGCCGGATTGACCGTCGGGCCGCCGCGCACGCCGCGGCCGTTGGTCTCAAGACCGAGTTCGCGCGCCGCGGAGGTCGACAGAAACCAATGGTTCAGCACGCCATCCTCGACCATCGTCAGCTTGGAGCCGCTGACGCCTTCGCCGTCGAACGGACGCGAAGAGGAGCCACGGACGATCAAGGGGTCGTCCGTCACCGACAGGCCGGCCTTCATGACCTGCTTGCCCATCATATCGCGCAGGAAACTGGTCTTGCGCGCGACGGATGCGCCGTTGATGGCGCCGGCGATATGCCCGACGAAGCCGCGCGCCATGCGCGGATCGAAAACAACAGTGACATTCCTGGCAGTCGGCACCTGGCGGGGGTTGATCCGCGCGACGGCACGCTCGCCCGCAAGCCGGCCGATTTCTTCGGCAGCACGCAATTCGTCGAAGTAGATGCGGCTGTCGTAGTCGTAGTCGCGCTCCATCTTCGTGCCTTCGCCGGCAATCGCGCTCACCGAACGGCCGAAGCGGGTCGCCATGTAGGAGCCGGAGAAACCATGCGAGGTCACGAGCACGAGCCCGCCCATGCCGGCGGAGGCACCTGCGCCGCTGGAGTTGGTGACACCAGACACCGCAAGGGCAGCCTCTTCCGCGGCGAGTGCCGCCTCGGTCAGGGCGTCCGTCGAAACTTCGCGATCGTCGAAAAGCTCGAGATCCGGGTAGCATTTCGCCAGCCGGTCCGGATCGGCAAGCGAAGCGAAGGGATCTTCGGGCGATGCCTTGGCCATCGCCACGGCCCGCTCGGCGAGCACCTTCAGGTCGAACCCGGGATTGGCCGAAACGCTGGCGACGCGGTTGCCGACAAAGACGCGCAGCGAGAAGTCGTCGCTTTCGGATGCTTCGGTTGCTTCGACCTTGCCGAGGCGAACCGAGACGGAACGGGAGCGCCCGCGAACGACGACGGCGTCAGCGGCGTCGGCACCTGCCTTGCGGGCAAGATCCACCAGTTCGGCGGCGCGTTTTTCGAGGGAGGCGGAATCGATCGTTTCTGACATGATGTGGCCTTTCATTCCTGCCCCATTTATTGTGCACTGAAGCATGCATCAAGGGCATTGGCATGATTCCCGCCCATACACTGCCCCATACACTGCAATGACACTCCCGCCGAAACCTCTGCCTGCCTGGGCAGGACGAGGCCATATCGAAAGCAATCAGCATGACGACGACCCCGATCATCTACTCCCAGGCGTTGATATTGCTCGGGGGCGCAGTCATCGCGGCGCCACTGTTCAAGCGTCTCGGGCTTGGCACGATCCTCGGCTATCTCGCGGCCGGGATCCTGATCGGCCCGGTTGCCCAGAGCATCACCGATGGCGAAGAGATCCTGCACGGTTCCGAACTCGGCGTCGTCTTCCTGCTCTTCATCATCGGGCTGGAACTGAAGCCGTCGCGGCTTTGGCAGCTGCGGCGCGACATCTTCGGTCTCGGCACGGCGCAAGTCCTCATCACCGGTGTGGTCCTGTCCTACGGGATCGCCCTGACCGGACTGCTCGATCATGCCGGAAGCATCGTCGCCGGCTTCGGCTTAGCGCTGTCGTCCACGGCCTTTGCCATGCAGATTCTCGATGAGGGCAACGACCGCAATACGCGCTTCGGCCAACGCGCCTTCTCGATCCTTCTGCTGCAGGATCTGGCGATTGTCCCGCTGCTTGCGCTGATCCCGCTTCTGGCGGCGCAAGCGCCGGAGGATACGACGCCGCCACTCGAAGACTTTGCCATCGCCATCACAGCGGTTGCGGTCCTTGTGGCCGCAGGCCGCTATCTACTCAACCCACTGTTCCAGATCATCGCCCGAACCGGCGCGCGCGACGTGATGATTGCCGCCGCCCTGCTGGTGGTCATGGGAGCGGCAACGCTGATGCAGATGGCCGGCCTTTCCATGGCCATGGGCGCCTTCCTTGCCGGCGTGCTCCTGGCAGAATCCTCCTATCGCCATGAACTTGAGGCCGATATCGAGCCCTTTCGCGGCATCCTGCAAGCCCTGTTCTTCATGGCCGTGGGCCTGTCGCTGCAACTTGACGTGATCATCGACAATTACCTGGTGATCATTGTTGCCGTACCTCTGCTGATGCTGGTGAAGAGCTTCATCCTCTACTGGCTCTGCCGCCTGGCCGCCTCGCATCACAACGATGCGGTGCGCGTCAGCTTGCTCTTGCCGCAAGGCGGCGAATTCGGCTTCGTCCTGTTTACTGCTGGAGCGGTCGCTGGCGTCTTCTCGCCGGGCAGCGCATCGCTGCTCGTCGCCATCGTTACGCTTTCGATGGCGCTGACCCCGATCGCCTCCATGCTCGCCCCGCGCCTCATGCGCGAACAGGACGAGATGGCCGACGAAATGGAGGAGGACTTCGAAGGTGCTGATGCCGACGTGCTGATGATCGGCTTTTCGCGTTTCGGCCAGATCGCCGCGCAGATCCTGCTTGCCGGCGGTCGCGACGTGACGATCATCGACCACTCGGCCGCGCGTGTTCGCCAGGCGGCGACCTTCGGCTTCCGGATCTACTTCGGCGACGGCAACCGGCTCGACGTGCTGCGTGCCGCCGGCATCGAGCGGGCGAAGCTCATCGCCATCTGCACGCAAAAGAAGGAAACGACCGACCGGATCGTCGATCTGGTTCAGGCCGAATATCCGGACGCCCGTATCTTCGCGCGATCCTACGACCGGCTGCATACGCTCGAACTGAGGGCGAAGGGCGTCGACTACGAGCTGCGCGAAACCTTCGAGTCCGGCCTGCTCTTCGGTCGAAAGACGCTGGAGGCGCTGGGCGTCGGCAACGAAGAGGCGCTCGCCATCATGGACGATATCCGCAAGCGCGACGAGGCCCGCCTGGTGCTGCAGGAGGCAGAGGGCATCACCGCCGGGCGCGACATGCTGCATTCGCAGCCCGTGCGTCCCGAGCCGCTGGTCAAGCCCAAGCGCGACGTCGATCATTCCTCGGAAACGGGCGAGAGCATCCTGCCGGGATTGCCGGCTGACGAGCGGGAAAGCGCCTAGAACATTTCCAGGAAAAGGCGAAGCGGTTTTCCGTCAGGCAATGTGTTAAAATAGGGAGATAGAGCGTTTCTGCGGCTCTGTCGCTCTAACAGAAACGGCGACCGGCCGACAGCCTTATCCGGAGACGCCGGCCACCTTCATTCGCTCCTCAAGCGTCCGCTTGAACTGATCCTTGATGCCGGCGGTCGCCGCCAGGACTTCCTTTGCGCGCAGAAAATCCATCACCCGATAGCGGCCGACATCCGGCCGCAGCAGGATATCCGGCGCACCTTCCTTCAGTTTCATGGCGATGATCGACTGCATCATCAGCTGGCTGGCGCCGAACAGGCTGTCGATGCGGCTGGGGATCGTCTCGCCATCACCGTCCGGGCCGCCGACGACATCGACGCCGACGACGATCTCAGCAAGGCCGCGAAGATGATCGAAGGGGATGGGATTGTAGATGCCGCCATCGATCATCACCCGGCCGTCGATCTTGACCGGCATGAAGACCGCAGGCAGGGCTGCGGACGCCGCCAGCGCCTTCTGCAGGTCGCCTGTCGCGCAGATGTGCTCGGTCTGGCCATAGTAGTCGGTAACGACAACTTTGAGCGGAATATCCAGTTCTGAAAACGTCGCGGGGATGGCTTCGGGCAGGAACGCCTTCAAGACGCGCTCGATGTTGAACTGACCGAAACGAAAGCCGTTGGTCATCGCTTCCGACCAGCTAGCCGGTCGCAACTGCCACAGGCGATTGACGACCTCGCGGCGGTGGCCAACCGTCGCAAGCGTGTGTTCCCGGATTTCCTTGCCGCTGAGGCCCGCCGCCATACCGGCGCCCATGATGGCGCCGATCGACGAGCCGGCGATGACAACAGGGCGAATGCCCAACTCGTCGAAAGCCTCGATGACATGGATATGGGCGAGCCCGCGGGCACCGCCGCCGCCAAGCGCCAGCGCGACCGACGGTTCGCTCGCGCTGACCGGCGAAATATCCGCGGTGGAAACGTCCTGCTTCATCGACCTGCACCTCAGTTCAGCCGGCAGTCTAACTTTGCAAGCGAATCAAAAGTGTGACGTCAGACGCCACGGAAGCGGTAGAAATGCATGCGTGTATCGCCGAACACCCTGACGTCCAGCCGCTCGAAAACGGCTGTTGGCGCAGGCTGAACGTCGGCACGCTCCTCCAGCACGACAAGGGCATTCGGAACCAGCCAATTGCCGAGAGCCGCCGACGCCAACGCCTTCTCTCCCAATCCCATCGCGTAGGGTGGATCTGCAAAGACCAGGTGGAACGGCTCCATCGTGCCGACGGAACCGAGGCTGGTCGCATCCCTGCGGAAGACCTTGGCGCGACCTTGCAGGCCGAACGCCTCGATATTGTTCTGCAGGAGACCCCTGCCCTCGACGCCCTGTTCGACGAAGAGTGCCTGACGGCACCCCCGCGACAGGGCCTCGAGGCCCACGGCTCCGGTGCCGGCAAAAAGATCCAGCACCCGGGTGCCATCGAGAGCCTCCGGATACGAATGGCTCAGGATGTTGAACAGGCTTTCGCGCGTCCGGTCGGTGGTCGGACGGATATCATTCGACTTGGGCGTAGCCAGACTGCGGCCACGGAACTCTCCGCCGACAATGCGCACGACCGCTTAGTTTCCTCTGCCGCGCGGCTTGCCGCCGGCCGGGCGCCCACCGCCACCGGGACGGCCGCCACCACCGGGCCTGCCGCCGCCGCCAGCCGGTTTTCCGCCACCGGGCTTGCCGCCACGCGGACCACCCGAGCGTTCACCAAAGGATTTGCCGCCGGATGGCTTGCCACCGAAGGACTTACCGCGAGGCTTATCGCCGAACGGGCGGTCACCGCCTTCGCGGCGTGGCGGACGATCGCCCTCGGCGCGCGGGGTTCTCGGCTTGTCGGAATAGCTGCGCGGACCACCTTCGGCGCGGGCAGGCCGATCGCCACGTGGGCGGTCGCCATCTTCGCGACGTGCAGGCCGGTCGCCTTCAGCGCGCGGGAACCGCGGCTTGTCGGAGAAGCTGCGCGGTCCTCCTTCTGAACGGGCCGGCCGATCGCCGCCTTCGCGACGCGGGGGACGATCACCGTGATCGCGCGACCTGCGGTCTCCGGCATCGCCCGACTTGCGCCGGCCGAAGCCGCCATCACGGCCTTCATCCTTGCCGCGGCGTGCGGGTTCGCTGGCGCTGATCCATTCGCCCTCTTCATCCCGGCGCTTGACCGGTGCGGCGGAAGCCGGACGGTCGAAGTCCCTGGGCGCACCGCCCTTGCGGTCGGGATCGAACTTGCCGGATGACTTCGTCGCAAATCCATCCTTCGTGCGGCCGTAGCGTTTGGTCTTCGGAGCGCCATCCGGGCGCTCGCGACGGGCCGGCGTTGCCGAGGCATCGCCTTCAGCGGACTTCGGCTTCTTCTCGGCCAGCGGACGCGCACCGGGCGCCATCCACACATTGGCCGTGCGGGCGCGTTGCGCCGGCGTGCGCTTCGGCCGATCCTCGAACTTGGCGTCGCCGCGCTCTTCGCGGGGGCCACCCTTGCCGCGGGGACCTTCCTTACCACGCGGCCCATCCTTGCCACGGCCACCGTCGCGGCGGTCGTCACGACGGGTATCAAGACGGGAAAGCGCGCGCTCGCGCTTGTCTTCCGGCTTTTCCCAGCGGTTGGCACGCTCGGGCTTGCGGGTGTCGGAGGCTTCGCCTTCCGGCGCTTCGCCAGGAAGGGTTGCCGACTGATCGTTGTAGAGCGGCGCGTCGAAGTTCGCCTTGGCGTCTTCGATCAGGCGCGGGCCGAGCTGGTCGCGCAGCGTCCGGCCACGGATTTCCTGCACATGGCCTTCCGGCAATTCGCCGAGCTGGAACGGGCCGTAGGAGATACGGATAAGGCGGTTGACGTCGAGCCCGAGCGCGCCGAGCACGTTCTTGATCTCACGGTTCTTGCCTTCGCGCAGACCCATCGTGATCCAGACGTTCGAACCCTGCACACGGTCGAGCGTCGCTTCGATGCCGCCGTAAAGCACGCCGTCGACGGCAATGCCGTCCTTCAGCTTGTCCAGTTCGTCCTGGTCGATTTCGCCATGGGCGCGCACGCGGTAGCGGCGCAGCCAGCCGGTCGACGGAAGTTCGAGCACGCGGGCAAGCCCGCCGTCGTTGGTCAAAAGCAGCAGGCCTTCGGTGTTGATGTCGAGGCGGCCGATCGATAGAACGCGCGGCAGCTCGTCCGGCAGGTTGTCAAAGACCGTCGGGCGGCCCTCCGGGTCGGCATTGGTGGTCACCAGTCCGGCCGGCTTGTGGTAGAGCCACAGACGGGTGCGCTCGATGCCGCGGATCGGATTTCCGTCGACTTCGATGCTGTCGGCCAGTGTCGCGTTGACAACAGGCGTGTCGAGAATGACGCCGTTGAGCTTCACCCGACCTTCCATGATCATGCGTTCGATATCGCGGCGCGAGGCAACGCCGGCGCGCGCCAGGATTTTGGAGATGCGCTGCGGCTCGTCGCTGCTTGCGGCGGCGGGCTTCGGGCCTGCCTTGGGCGGCCGCGAGGCACCGGCTTCAGGCGCTGCCGCCTTCTTGCCAGCGAATTGAGGTTTCTTGTCCCGGCCAGCGGGCTTGCCGCCAGGCCGCGTGGGCTTGTCTTTGGATGTCATTTGTGTTGCCTGCCTTTTGCGGCTGTCCTATCAGGTCGGAGCCCGTGGGTTAAGAGAAATTATTGTTTGAGCGATGGCTGATACGACACGCTTCATGGATGCGGCCCTCGAAGAGGCCAAAAAGGCGGGCCAACGTGGCGAGGTGCCGATCGGCGCCGTCGTCGTTTTCAACGGCGAGATCATCGCGCGCGCCGGAAACCGAACCCGCGAACTCAACGATATCACCGCCCATGCCGAGGTCGTTGCGATCCGCGAAGCGTCCATGGTGCTCAACGACGAACGGCTGACGGGCGCCGACCTCTATGTCACCCTGGAGCCCTGCACCATGTGCGCGGCAGCGATTTCCTTTGCCCGCATCCGTCGCCTCTACTACGGCGCCGAAGACCCCAAGGGTGGCGCGGTCGATAGCGGCGTGCGCTTTTACGGCTCGCCGACATGCCACCACGTGCCCGATGTCTATTCCGGGCTTGCCGAGCGCGAAGCCGCTGACATTCTCAGGGATTTTTTTGCCGGGAAACGCTAAGTGAGCGAACTCTCAGCCGGCTGCGAAAGACTCTAGCGCCGCACCCGCAAGCCGGTAGCGCGTCCACTCCGACATCGGTTCGGCGCCGACGGCTTCGTAAACGCGGATTGCCGGCTCGTTCCAATCGAGCACGCTCCATTCGAAACGACCACAGCCTTCCTCGACGGCGATCTTGGCGAGATGCTTCAACAGCATCTTGCCCGCGCCGGAGCCGCGGCAATCCGGCGTTACGTAGAGGTCTTCGAGATAAAGCCCCTTGCGCGCCTGCCAGGTGGAGTAGTTGTAGAACCACATGGCAAAGCCAGCCGGCTTTCCGTCCTTCTCGCAGATCACCGCACGGGTGAGCGCATCCGGGCCAAAGAGCGAGGCCTGCAACTGCTCGACCGTCGCCTCGACTTCGTCGGGCGCCTTCTCGTAGGTGGCCAGTTCTGTGATGAAGCGCAGGATGGTTTCCGCGTCTTCCGGTCGCGCGTCGCGAATGCTGATCGTCATGGTTTAAAAGGGCCAGTACCACTTGCTGCCGGAATTCTTGATCTGCGCTTCCTTCTTGCGGCGGCGCTCCTTGAGCTTTTCCGGCTCACCAAGGTCGGCTTCCGAAGCTTCCGGAAGGCGGCGGTATTCGAGCGGCGGATCGCTCAGGAAGCGGCGCTTGTCGGCGTAGGCACCCATCTCGATCTTGCGCGCGTCGCGATAGGCTTGCTGCTGCTCCTTGGCCGAAAGGCGGCGGCCATTGGCGCTGGCCTTTGCGAGTGGCGAGACGTAGTTTGGGTTGTCCTTGTTGGCGTCGGCTTCTTCGCGCAGACGGTTGCGCGCCTCTTCCGGAGATTCGACCCACTCCGGATTGGCTTCGCGACTGGCGAGCGACTTCTGCGGCTCCACGAGGGCGGTCTGCTGGCCGGTAGGCGGCAGCACCAGGCCGGGGCGCGGCTGGTACTTGACCGGATCACGCTTCGTCGGGGTAAAGCTCACAGCGCTTCCGAGATCGTCGATCAACTGCTCGCCAGCCGATTTGTCGGTGCCGTAGGTCGGACCGCCGATGCAGCCGGAAAGTACCAGGCCGCTCGTCATAATGGCGGCAACGCTAGCAAACAGTCGCAACTCTCGCGTCATTTCCATGAAATTCCTTCTAACCGGCCACCGTCACGTGCGCGGCCACTCAGCGCCATGGCGGATAAATCCGCCAAATTTCGGGCAGGTTTTACCGGATGAATGCGGTAAGCGCAATTCATCCGGTAAATGATCCCTTAAGCCTTGAAGCCAAGTTCCCGCAGGGCGGCGGCATCGCGGGCAGACACCTCAGGGTAGAGTGCATCCGAACCGACATCGGTCGTGATCCGCCAGGAGCGGGCGCACTTGCGGCCAACGGCGGCCTCCGGAACGACGCCAACCTTGGCGACCTCAGGCAGACGGAAGGCGTCGGCAGGGCCCTCGCCCGCCTCGACGGTGATCGCCGACGTGATGCAGATCTCGGCGAAGTCTTCGCCTTCGAGCGCCTTCAACAGCTCCGGATCGGCGATGTAGACGACGGGAGCCGCCTCCAGCGACGAGCCGATACGCTTCTCGCGACGCTCGATTTCAAGCGCCCCGGTCACGACCGTGCGCACCGCGCGGATCTTTTCCCACTTCGCCTCGAGGGCGTCGTTCTTCCATTCCGCCGGGATCGCCGGGAACTGCTCGAGATGGACCGAGACAGCGTCAGGCTTGCGCGACAGCCATGCTTCTTCGCAGGTGAAGGGCAGCATCGGCGCGAGCCACAGCACCAGGCAATCGAACAGCTTGCGGATCACCGCAAGCGCCGACCGGCGACGAAGGCTCGACGGTGCGTCGCAATAGAGCGCATCCTTGCGCACGTCGAAATAGAACGCGGAGAGTTCGACGTTCGAGAAATCGATCAGAGCGCGGGCGATCCTCTTGAAGTCGAACGCGTCATAACCTTCACGAACGACCTGGTCGAGTTCGGCCAGGCGATGCAGCATCAGTTTTTCCAGCTCGGGCAGCTCGGCGTGGGCGACTTCCTCGCCCTTGTCGTGCGCCAGCGTGCCCAGCATCCAGCGGATGGTATTGCGCAGCTTGCGATAGGCGTCGATGTTGGTCTGGATGATCGTCTTGCCGAGGCGCTGATCTTCCCAATAGTCCGTCGTCATCACCCAGAGGCGCAGGATGTCGGCGCCGGCATCCTTCATCACTTCCTGCGGCGTGACGGTGTTGCCCTTCGACTTCGACATCTTCTCGCCCTTCTCATCCATGGTGAAACCATGAGTGACAACGGCGTTGTAGGGCGCACGGCCGCGCGTTGCGCAGGATTCGAGCAGCGACGAATGGAACCAGCCGCGGTGCTGGTCGGAGCCTTCGAGATAGACGTCAGCCGGCCACTTCAGATCCGGACGATCTTCGAGCGTGAAGGTATGCGTCGAGCCTGAATCGAACCAGACGTCGAGAATGTCCATGACCTGGTGCCACTTCTCGTGGTCGTGGTCATTACCGAGGAAGCGATCCTTGGCACCTTCGGCGAACCAGGCATCGGCGCCTTCCTGCTCGAAGGCTTCGAGAATGCGGGCGTTGACGGCCTCATCGACAAGGATCTCGCCCTGCTCGTCGGCAAAGATCGCGATCGGAACGCCCCAGGCACGCTGGCGCGAGAGCACCCAGTCCGGACGTCCCTCGATCATCGCACGCAGGCGGTTCTGGCCGGCGCCGGGGACGAAGCGGGTATCGTCGATGGCCGACAGGGCGCGCGAGCGCAGCGTGGTGCCGTCGCCGAAGCCCTTGTCCATGTAGACGAACCACTGCGGCGTGTTGCGGAAGATCACCGGCTTCTTGGAACGCCAGGAATGCGGATAGGAATGCTTCAGACGGCCGCGGGCAAACAGCGCGTGACGGGCGATCAGCGCCTTGATGACGCGATCATTGGCATCGCCCTTCTTGCCCTTGTCGTCGAGCACGCGGCCGGCGCCACCTTCGGCGTCCGGGCCGAAGCCATGGGCGTCGGCGGTGAAATAACCGGCGTCGTCGACGGTGAACGGAATTGCCGAGGAGATGCCGCGGGCTTCAAGCGCGCGGGCATTGTCCATCCAGGCGTCAAAGTCCTCGCGGCCGTGGCTCGGCGCCGTGTGCACGAAGCCGGTGCCGGCGTCGTCGGTGACATGGTCGCCATCGAGCAACGGCACCTTGAACGCGTAACCGCCACCCAGCCCATGCAGCGGATGGGCGCAGGTGACGGCGGCCAGTTCAGCGCCCTCGATGTCGCGGACGAAATTGAAGGTGAGCTTCGCCTTGGCGGCGGACTCGTCTGCCAGACGTTTGGCGAAGATCAGCTTTTCGCCGGGCTGCGGACCGAAATCGTTCTCTGCAGTCGCAACCTCGTAGAGACCATAGGCGTAACGCGAGGAGAAGGCGATGGCGCGGTTGCCGGGGATCGTCCAGGGTGTGGTCGTCCAGATCACGACGAAGGTGCCTGCAAGATCTGCCGAGCCTTCGGTGACCGGGAACTTCACCCAGATCATGTCGCTTTCGACGTCGGCATATTCGACTTCGGCTTCGGCCAGCGCCGTGCGCTCGACGACCGACCACATCACCGGCTTGGAGCCGCGATAGAGCTGCCCCATCTTGGCGATTTTCATCAGTTCGCCGGCGATGCGGGCTTCGGCGTGGAAGTTCATCGTCGTATAGGGGTTGTCGAAGTCGCCCTCAATGCCGAGGCGCTTGAACTCTTCCGCCTGGATCTGGATCCAGCCCGCAGCGAAGTCGCGGCATTCCTTGCGGAACTCGTTAACCGGGACCTCGTCCTTGTTCTGGCCCTTCTCGCGATACTTCTCCTCGATCTTCCATTCGATCGGCAGGCCGTGGCAATCCCAGCCCGGCACGTAGTTGGCGTCGAAGCCGCGCATCTGGAACGAGCGGTTGATGACGTCCTTGAGGATCTTGTTCAGCGCATGGCCGATATGGATGTTGCCGTTGGCGTAGGGAGGGCCGTCATGCAGCACGAATTTCTCGCGACCGGCGGCCGAGGCACGCAGCTTCTTGTAGAGACCCATCTTCTGCCAGCGGGAAACCGTTTCGGGCTCCTTCTGCGGCAGGCCGGCACGCATCGGAAACTCCGTCTGCGGCAGATAGAGGGTGGAGGAATAGTCGATCTTCTCAGCGGTATCTGTCATGGTCTTTGCAATCGTCTTTTCCGCGCGGATCATCGCGCATGCGAAAGGGTTCGGTATCCGGCGCATAACCCTGAAATCGGGATCGATTTTCGGAAAAGGATCATGCGCAGCTTCAAAGTGTTCGAGCTACCTTAGCGTGTCCAAGAGACGCGCGGCGCTCCAGAGATGACTGAGGCGTTGGAAACGCCGAAATCCCGGACCTTCCGGCGGCCTAGTGCGCGCGGAAAGCCGGGCCAATAATTCGCTGATCGATGGTCAGTCGACGGTGCCGGGTCATGGTGGCCGGTTGTTTAAGGCGTTTTCGGCCTTTTGAAAAGGTCCGCCGCTTCGGCGCGACGGATTTCTTTAGGCGAAGTTGATCCGGCGATCGATATCGCTCAAGGGCGTGACGCCGGAGAGCAACGCCCTCGCCTCGTCTTCGTCCTTTCGGATCTGCGCCACCAGCGGGTCGAGCCCGTCGAACTTCAGCTCGTCGCGCAGGTGGCCGAAGAACGAAACCGAACAGACCTCGCCGTAGAGATCGCCGGAAAAATCGAAGACGAAGGTTTCAAGCAACGCCTCGCCGTCGCTGTCGACGGTCGGACGCCGGCCAAAGCTGGCAACGCCATCATAGAGCGAGCCGTCAGCCCGGCGGAAGCGCACGGCATAGATGCCGGTTCTAAGTTCGACCTCGGGCGGTAGACGCATGTTGGCCGTGGGATAGCCGAGGGTCCGCCCGAGTTTTTTGCCGTCGATTACTTCGGCCTCGACCGTGTAGCGATAGCCGAGCAAGCCGGCCGCGTGAGAAACGTCGCCCTGGCCGAGCAGCGAGCGAATGAAGCTCGAGGAGATCACCGAGGCATTCTCATCGCGGAAGGCGTCGACCAGGGTGACGCCGAAGCCGTTTTCGCCGCCCGCCGCCATCAGAAAGGCGGGACCGCCTTCGCGCCCCTTGCCGAAATGGAAATCGAACCCGGTGACCACATGCGAGGCATGCAGCCACTCCAGGAGCACCCGATGGATGAAATCGGACGCGGAAAGTTCGGAGAAGGTGCGATCGAACGGGTATTCGATGACGGCGCCAAACCCCATGCCTTCGAGGATACGGGCTTTCAGCGGTGCGGGCGTCAGCCGGAAGACCGGCGTGTCTGGCCGAAAGACCGTGCGCGGATGCGGCTCGAAGGTCAACACCAGTGCGGGAACGCCGCGTGCCGCGGCTTCTTCCAGCGCTCGCTCCAGCACGGATTGGTGGCCGCGGTGAACACCGTCGAAATTGCCGATGGCGACAACGCCGCCACGCAGACGCTCGGGCAGCGGGTCGCGGGTTTCGTTGCGATGAAAAACCGTCATCTCGATCTTCCCGTCAGGCGAGCCTGGGCATCCACCACTTCGGCGAAGCACCTTCCTTCCTCAGGAAGGCAGTAAGCTTCGCCTCGTCGGTGCGGCTTTCGTTCATGTATTCTTGCGCGTGAATACCGGCACTGATGTAAAGCAGATCGAAGCCGGCATCCTGGGCGCCCTTGACATCGGTCGGCATACCGTCGCCGACGGCGATGACACGCGACAGATCGAGTGGACCGCGAACGGCCTTGGCTTCCGTCAGCGCGGCACGGTAGATGGAGATATAGGGCTTTCCGGCGATCCGGGCTTCGCCGCCGAGCTCCTCGTAAAGCTTGGCGATGGCGCCGGCACAGGGGATCAGCCGGTGGCCGCGCTCGACCACCAGGTCCGGATTGGCGCAGATGAACGGGATCTTGCGCTTGGCAAGTCCGGTCAGCGTCGCGCGATAGTGCTCCGGCGTTTCGGTTTCATCGTCGTAGAAGCCGGCGCAGACGACGGTCTCTGCATCTTCCGACGAGACGATCTCGGTGCCGAGCCCTTCGAGCAACGGCAGATCGCGTTCGGCGCCGATGAAGAAAATCTTCTTGTCGGCTGCGGCGATCAAGGTGCGGGTCACATCGCCCGACGTGACGATGCGATCATAGGCTTCATCGGGAACGCCCAGCCCGCGGATCTGTACCTTGACGCTGGGGCTTGGCCGGGGAGAATTGGTGATGAGGACAACCGTAAGCCCTGCTGCACGCGCTTCCGCCAGGGCCTCGCAGGCCGACGCAAACGCCTGAACGCCGTTGTGGAGAACACCCCAGACGTCACAGAGCACGACGTCATAGCGCCCTGCGATTTCCCGAAAACTGTTGATCCTTGCGGCCATGCGGGCTTCCTGCAAACTCGGTTTCCGGCTTGCATGGCAAGGAAGGGCCGAGAATACAAGCCTCGCGCCTAGAAAATCGCCGCCATTCCCAAGGATTCGGCGCCCGCCCCTCCCTCATGCCGAGGAGACGGTCCACGGGACATCAGCGTCAGGGCCTGCCGACCCCGAGGCTCATGATAACAACCGGATCGGGCAGCGAGACCAGGCAAATCCTCGATATCGGATCTGCCCAAATTCCGACCGCTTCATGCAATAGGCAGGCAAACGTTCCGGCCCGGCCGCCGTTCGTTGCCTGTCATCAGCCGCCGATAATCATGTCGCCTGAAATTTTTTGAACGGCCAATCCTTGACTCGTCCCGGACCCAGCCTTATCTCGGCCTCGCTAGCACTCGACAAAAGAGAGTGCTAACACCCATCCATCGGGTCGTTGAGCGATCCGTAGTGTCATTTGATCGAGGGATTAGACTAATGGCAAGCACCAATTTCCGCCCGCTGCACGACCGCGTTGTCGTCCGCCGCGTCGAGTCTGAGGAAAAGACCAAGGGCGGCATCATCATTCCGGACACCGCTAAGGAAAAGCCGCAGGAAGGCGAAATCGTCGCTGTTGGCTCGGGCGCCCGTGACGAAAGCGGCAAGGTTGTTGCTCTCGACGTCAAGGCTGGCGACCGCGTTCTGTTCGGCAAGTGGTCGGGCACCGAAGTCAAGATCAACGGCGAAGACCTTCTCATCATGAAGGAAGCCGACATCATGGGCATCATCGGCTGATCTGCCGTCGTCCACACCTTTTCATGACAACCAATGGGCAATGAGCCCGGGAGTTTTCTCAAATGGCTGCAAAAGAAATCAAATTCGGCCGCACCGCGCGCGAAAAGATGCTGCGTGGCGTCGATATCCTCGCTGACGCCGTAAAGGTCACGCTCGGCCCGAAGGGCCGTAACGTCATCATCGACAAGTCCTTCGGCGCTCCGCGCATCACCAAGGACGGCGTATCAGTTGCCAAGGAAATCGAACTTGAAGACAAGTTCGAAAACATGGGCGCCCAGATGGTCCGCGAAGTTGCTTCGAAGACCAACGACATCGCCGGCGACGGCACCACGACTGCAACCGTTCTGGCCCAGGCGATCGTTCGCGAAGGCGCCAAGGCTGTTGCTGCCGGCATGAACCCGATGGACCTGAAGCGCGGCATCGACCTCGCTGTCACCGAAGTCGTCAAGGATCTCCAGGCCAAGGCCAAGAAGATCAACACTTCGGAAGAAGTCGCACAGGTCGGCACGATCTCGGCAAACGGCGAGCGTCAGATCGGCCTCGACATCGCAGAAGCGATGCAGAAGGTCGGCAACGAAGGCGTCATCACGGTTGAAGAAGCCAAGACCGCCGAAACCGAACTCGAAGTCGTCGAAGGCATGCAGTTCGACCGTGGCTACCTCAGCCCCTACTTCGTCACCAACCCGGAAAAGATGGTCGCTGACCTCGACGACGTCTTCGTTCTCCTCCACGAGAAGAAGCTCTCGAACCTCCAGGCCATGCTCCCGGTTCTCGAAGCTGTCGTTCAGACCGGCAAGCCGCTCCTCATCATCGCTGAAGACGTCGAAGGCGAAGCTCTTGCTACGCTCGTCGTCAACAAGCTGCGTGGCGGCCTGAAGATCGCTGCCGTCAAGGCTCCGGGCTTCGGCGATCGCCGCAAGGCCATGCTCGAAGACATCGCCATCCTGACCGGTGGTACCGTGATCTCCGAAGACCTCGGCATCAAGCTCGAAAACGTCACGCTCGACATGCTCGGCCGTGCGAAGAAGGTTTCGATCTCCAAGGAAAACACCACGATCGTCGACGGTGCTGGCCAGAAGAGCGACATCGAAGGCCGCGTTTCGCAGATCAAGGCTCAGATCGAAGAAACCACTTCTGACTACGACCGCGAAAAGCTGCAGGAACGTCTTGCCAAGCTCGCTGGCGGCGTTGCCGTAATCCGCGTTGGCGGCTCGACGGAAGTTGAAGTGAAGGAAAAGAAGGACCGCATCGACGACGCTCTCAACGCGACGCGCGCTGCTGTTCAGGAAGGCATCGTACCGGGCGGCGGCGTTGCCCTGCTGCGTTCTTCCGTCAAGATCACCGTCAAGGGTGTGAACGACGACCAGGAAGCCGGCATCAACATCGTTCGTCGCGCTCTGCAGGCTCCGGCCCGCCAGATCGCTGAGAACGCTGGTGACGAAGCTTCGATCGTTGTCGGCAAGATCCTCGACAAGGACCAGGACAACTTCGGCTACAACGCCCAGACCGGCGAATATGGCGACATGATTGCCATGGGCATCATCGACCCGGTCAAGGTTGTTCGCACCGCCCTTCAGGACGCGGCTTCGGTTGCTGGCCTTCTCGTTACGACGGAAGCCATGATCGCCGAACTGCCGAAGAAGGACTCGCCGGCGATGCCGGGCGGCATGGGCGGCATGGGCGGCATGGACATGATGTGATAGGGCGCCAGCCCAATCGCAGCATTGTCCATAGAGCTTCGCCCATGCACCAAGAGCAGTTCAGCGCGTCAAGCGCGCTGAACGGGCGGCATGGACATGATGTGATAGGGCGCCAGCCCAATCGCAGCATTGTCCATAAAGCTTTGCCCATGCACTAAGAGCGGTTCAGCGCGTCAAGCGCGCTGAACGGGCAGCATGGACATGATGTGATAGGGCGCCAGCCTTATCGCGGACCTGTTCAAGCAGATCCACGATGATCCATTCGGATCGGAAAGGGCGACCCTCGGGTCGCCCTTTCTCGTTTTTGCGATAATCCTGCGGTTGCATCTAACGTGCACGTCAAAGCTGTCCGCAGGAAAAATTACCCGGTAGCTGCGGCGGCACTAAAAAAGCGTTGAAGTCGAGAAAAAACGAACTATAACACCGCCCCAAGTGGACAGAGATTCACGAGAGACTGGATGGTGGGCCTAAAGCGAGCGAAAAATCGCTCAAACTTTTCATATTAACTGTGTGTCCAAGCTCTCTTTGAGAACATCACGCAAAGCATATAAGTATTTCATCGCAAATTAAGCCGGCCTTTCCTGCGAAATCATTTCGCTTGGCGAGCTACGTCACAGTTTCGTGACCTTTCCGTACAGAAAGACGCAAACGACTATCGTGCGTGTTCTTCCTGCTATGGGTCGATGGCTGGCGAGGGTTGTATATTGGGGATGGGCCTGCCTGGTGGGAAGACGACATTCGCCAGGGGTCGTGCTGGGGTAGACCGTGTTTAAGATCACGAGAACAAATTCAGTTCCCCTCGGTGTTCCGGGACAGATGCATTCCGGTCTCCCGCATCAGGAATTCCTGGAACAGTTCTGCGTTTCCGAAGGTTGGTCGGGCGACCTGTCGACGGGCCTGTTCCGGCTTGGCGAGAAGGCGTCCGCGATCCACGGTCTCAACGAGAGCGAATGCGGGCTGCTCAATTTCGTGCGCTGCTACGACCTCGCCGACCGCAACCACGTGCTCGAGCTTTTTGAGCAGGCGGCAACCACGTGTTCGTCCTTCTGCTTCTCGACGACGATCAGCCTCGAATCCGGCCACAAGCAGCCGGTGTTCTGCATCGGCGAATCCTCGGGCCTCGAAGAACGCTATTCCGGTACGATCCACGGCATCTTCTTCTTCCCGCGCTTCCTTGTCGAAGGTGCGGGAAAGATGCTTCTGCGCCAGTAGGTGCATTCCCGCCTACAGAGCGCTTCCGCGCTTAAACAGAGTCCCAAAAGCGTTCCAGCTCGTTGTCTTTACGCGTTTCCTGGTGGAAAATCGCATCGCACTTTTCCTGGAAATAGCCTCAATGATGTTTGCCGGGCCGCCGTGTCGTGCAGGCGGCGGCGACCGTCAGGCGGCCGCCACTTTCACCTTGCCCATGGCGAGACTTGAGATCGGTGCTGGTCTGCCGAGCAGGTAACCCTGCGCTTCGTCACAGCCTTCCGCCTGCAGGATATCGAGCTGCGTCTGCGTCTCGACGCCTTCGGCGAGAACAGGAACCGAGAGGCTCTGCCCGAGTGCGAGGATGGCGCGCACGATCGCCTTTGCCTGCGGACTTGCTTCCACCTCCCACATGAAGCTCTTGTCGAGCTTGATCTTGTCGAACGGGAAGGACCGCAGCGTCTCGAGCGACGAATAGCCGGTGCCGAAGTCGTCGATCGCGATGGTGACCCCAAGCTCCTTGATCTGGCGAAGGGTCAGGAGCGCGCGCTCCTTGTCGTCGATGATCGTCGATTCCGTGATTTCGAGTTCCAGCCGCTTCGGGTCGAGCCCGGTCTCGGAAATCACGTCCTCGACCAGGCTGACGATGTCACCATTGGCAAGCTGCACCGGCGAAAGATTGACGGCGATCTTGTGGGTGCTCTGCCAGCCCGCGGCTTCGCGGCAGGCCTCGCGCAGAACCCATTCGCCGATCGGCAGGATCGCGCCGCATTCTTCCGCCAGCGGAATGAACTCGTTCGGAGGCACCATACCGCGCTCGGGATGGTGCCAGCGCAGAAGCACCTCATAACCGATGACGTCACCTGACATCACCGACTTCTGGACCTGGTAGTGCAACGCCAACTGATTCTTCTCGATCGCATCCCACAGATCGTTGGCAAGGCTGCGGCGCTGGCGTGCAGCCTCATCCATCGACACTTCGTAGAAGCAGACGCTCTGGTTCAGCGCGGCCTTGGCGCGGTACATCGCAAGGTCGGCATTGTTGATCAGCGTGTCGGCCGTCTCGGCGTCCTGCGGATAGATCGCGACACCCATGCTGCCACCGGACTTCAACTCGAAGTCGCCGAAGCGCATTTCTTCATGCAGGCTTTTCTCGATGCGGCGGAGGAAGTCGTTGAGTTCGGACAATTCCTCGAAGCGCTTGACGGCCGCGAACTCGTCGCCGCCGAAGCGGGCCACGAACTCGCCCTCCTGCAACAGCGACTTCATCCGCTGGGCAATCGTCACCAACACGAAATCGCCGGCAGCATGGCCATGCAGGTCGTTGACTTCCTTGAACTTATTGAGGTCGAGACCGATCACCGCGACCTTGCGCGAGAACCAGGCGGCCGCATCGAGTTCCTCCTCTAGATAGCTGCTGAACTGCAGCCGGTTCGGGAGGCCCGTCAGGCTGTCATGGCGAGCGAGGAACGAAATCTGCTCCTCGCTGTCCAGGCGCTCGGTGATGTCCTCGTAGGTGCTGACCCAGCCGCCATCCGCGAGGGTGCGGTGCTTGGTCAGGATCGAGCGACCGTTCGGCAGCTTTTCGACGATGTCGCCACCGCCCTTGCCGACCATGTCGACGCGGTGCCTCTGATAGAGTTCTTCCGATTTCGCCCGGGCGATGACCGGATCGGAATAGGTTCGGGCAAAAACCTCGTCGAGGATCTGGCGGAACGTCAGGCCCTTTCCGGCCAGCGTCTCCGAGAAGCCGAAGATCTCGCGGCAGCGCCGGTTGGATAGCAGCAGGCGGTCGCCGCTGTCGAAGAGGCAGATGCCCTGCGACATGTTCTCAAGCGCAATGTCGAGATTCTTGCTCACTTCGGCGATGCGGTCGGCGTCGACCTTTTCCTTGGTGATGTCCTTGACGATCTTGATGAAGCCCGCATGCGTGCCATCCTCATGCAGGAACGGGTCGATCACGACATGCGCCCAGAAGCGCGTGCCATCCCTGCGATAGCGCCAGCCTACACACTCGAACTTGCCGTTGGCATAGGCTTCGTCGAGCGCCTGTTGCGGTACGCCTGCCCGCTGATCCTCGGGAGAATAGAAGCATCCGAAACTCTTGCCGACGATTTCGTCGGCAGTATAGCCCTTGTTGGCTTCGGCTCCGGCATTCCAGCTCGCGACGCGGCCTTTTGCGTCGAGCATGTAGATGGCGTAGTCCTTGACGCTTTTCACGAAGCGGGCGAATTCGCGCTCGGAGGCGGCGGCGGAAAGCTCGGCATGGTGCGCAAAGCCTGCGGCAAGCAAGACCATGGTTAGCAGGAAGAAAGCGGTTCCGGCGATGACGAAAGCAAGAAAATGCGGCTGTATCATCCCCTCGGGCGACGGCAGCAGCAAATCGGCTTCGATCGTCACCGCACCCATCGCCGTGAAGTGCAAGGCGACGATACCGAGCGTCATGAACAGCGTCGCCAGAATTTTGGCTTTCAACGGCCGATCGATGTGTGTGATGGCCCGCAAGGCGCCGATATCGAACAGGGAGCCGGCAAAGACGGAGGCGACGACGAGCGTCCAGTCCCAGCGGATGGTACCTGGAACATCGAGCGCCGCCATGCCGAGGAAGTGCATGCAGGCGACGCCGAAACCGAGGACGATGCCGCCGGCGATCCAGGCGACAGGTCCCTGCGCATAGGTCGCAATCAGCAGTGCCATCGTCGTCAGAACGACCGCGACGGCAAGCGACAGGGCCGTCAGATCGATCTGATAGCCGAGCACGACGCCTGGGTCGTAGGCAAGCATGGCGATGAAGTGGGTCGCCCAGATGCCGAAGCCACTGGCGATGCCGGCAGCCACGGCCCATATCGCCCGCGCCTTGCCTGCGGATGCGCGTCCTCGCTGAAGCAAGGTCACGGCACCGTAGCTCGACAGGAAGCAGATGAGGGCGGCGAGCACGACCAGCTTTGGGTCATGCTCGACCACGAGGCATGTAAGAACCTTGAACATCGCCAAACGCCTAAATGAAATTTCTGGTCCGGAAATGGAACGCCCACTTCCGGTTCATCGCTTCTGTTGGCGTCGTGCCGTTTAAGGAATTGTGAAAAGTCAGGTCGCAACGTCCGTTTCGAAACAGGACGTTGCTTTCGTCCTTAACGAAGGCTGAAATGCCAACGCCTTGTAGTTAAAGATTTCGAAGCGGCCCAATGACGCTGTGACGGTCACACCGCTAAAGCGCATCGGGGTCTCTACTGCATGTTTCCTTAAATCGTCTTCGATATAAGGATAAAAACATGCAGCAATTCAAAGTGCTACAGCGACCTTTGCGCGTCTAATAAGACGCGCGGCGCTGTAGAATTCGCTTGGTGCGCTTCAAGCCCCTGTTTTCGCCTGTCGATGTCGCAAATCCGCTACGCACTTTTGCGCGACAGGCTCTAAGCCTGGGCCAGAAGCGCCTTCAGATCCGATTGCGGATCGGCAATGACGGCCCTGTCCGGATGAATACCCGTCTCCAGCAGCTTCTTGCCGGTGACATAGGCCTTGGCGTCGTTGATCGCGTCGACGGCCAGAAGCTTGCCCTCGCGGAAATACCAGACCGAAACGCTGCCCTCGCGCTGGCCGGGGCGAACGATGGTTTCGTCGTGGCCGAGGCCAAAGCCGGCGATCTGCAACTTCACATCGTACTGGTCCGACCAGAACCAGGGCTTGGGCGCATAAGGCTCGACACCGCCGGCAATGACGGCGGCAACAGCCTCGGCCTGATCCACGGCGTTCTGAACCGATTCGAGGCGGATGCGCATGTTGCCCCAGGGCTGAACGGCGCAATCGCCCATCGCGAAAATCGCCGGGTCGGAGGTGCGGCCGTGGCTGTCGACGACGATGCCGCCGGCGGTTTCAAGACCGGCGTCGTGCGCCAGGTGGTCGTTGGCGGTCACGCCGATACCGACGATGACGAGGTCGACCGGAAGCACCGACCCGTCGGAAAGCTCGACGCCGGTAACGCGGCCATTCTCGCCAACCAGCCGGTTGAGCCCTGTTCCCTCGCGAATATCGACACCGCGCGATCGATGGATTTCTCGAACGATGCCTGACGTCGCCGCGGAGGCGACGCGTTGCAGGATGCGGTCGGCCATCTCGATGACCGTCACCTCAAGCCCGAGCGTTCGTGCAACGGCCGCGGCCTCAAGGCCGATATAGCCGCCGCCGACGACGAGCGCCCGCCTGCCCGGCTTCATCTCTTCAGCCAGCAGATCGGCATCCCTGAAGTCGCGGACGGTGAAAACGCCGTCGAGATCGCCGCCGACCGAGGCTGGCAACCGACGGGGGGTGGCGCCGGTTGCAAACGCGAGCGTCTCATAGTCGAGCGACGTGCCGTCGCTCAGCATCACGCGGCTGGCATCTCGGTCGAGATCCGTCACCGTGGTCGACAGCCTGATGTCGACATCATGCTCGCCGTACCAGGCTTCCGCCCGATAAAGCAGTCGATCAAGGCTCATCTCGCGAAGCAGGTATTTCTTGGAAAGTGGCGGACGCTGATAGGGCAGGCTTGCCTCGGACGCGACGATGGTGATCGGTCTTTCGTCCTTCAACGCCCGCAGTTTGGCGACCAACGCAAAGGCGGCCTGACCGCCACCGATAACAACAAGCTTTCCGGACACGCTCTCACCCGTCATTTATTCGTTTGTACAACAAGGCGTAGCCTTTCCGCCCGAGCCTCGTCAACTCGAACGACGGCCACGCCGGCCGATCGTCAGCCCTTGGCCGGGATCTCCATGCCCTTTTGCGCTGCCGGACGCGCCAGTCCTCGGTCGACCCAGGCCATCACATTCGGGAAGCTCTTGTAGTCGAGCACATCGGCGCCGCCATAGAATTTGCGCGCTCCTTCGACCCAGGGATAGGTGGCGATGTCGGCGATCGTATACTCATCGCCCATCAGCCATTACCGCCCCTGGAGCCGCCCCTCCAGCACGCCCAGCAGCCGTTTCGATTCGTCGCGGTAGCGCTCCACCGGATAGATGTTGTTGGCGACCTTGTCGGCAGCGAATTTGAAGAAGTGACCGAACTGGCCGAGCATCGGGCCGACGCCGCCCATCTGGAACATCACCCAGCAGATCGCTTCATAACGCGCGGCCGCATCCGAAGGCAGAAGTTTCCCTGTCTTTTCCGCGAGATAGAGAAGGATCGCCCCAGACTCGAACAACCCGATCGCCTTGCCGCCAGGGCCGTGCGGATCGATGATCGCCGGAATGCGGCCATTGGGGTTGAGCGACAGGAATTCCGCCGATTTCTGGTCGTTGGTGTCGAACGAGATCCGGTGCGCCTCGTAGGGCAATCCCAGTTCTTCGAGCACAATGGAGATCTTCACGCCGTTCGGCGTCGGCAAGGAATAGAGCTGGGACGATGTCCGGGTTCTTCGCAGGCCAGCGCTTGGTGATCGGAAAGGCGGAAAGGTCGGCCATGGAATGCTCCTCGAAACGAATGGCGCGAACGGCACCCGCCGCTTGCGCCGCGCAGATACCAACCTGCGCTGCGCCCGGCAGAGCGCCTGAGCGGCGGTTCTTAAGTTTCAAAGCGCGTCGCGCACCGCCGAGAGAATGCGACCGACGATCGGGTCGCCGTCATGCGCCGGCTTGCGTGCACGCACCAGGCAGGCCTCCGACCGCAGTATGACGCCGTCGGCAAGGGTCTTCAGGTGGTTGGCATGCAGGGTCGAACCGGTCGAGGTGATGTCGACGATGATGTCGGCAGAGCCGGAGGCCGGCGCACCCTCGGTCGCTCCGAGGCTTTCGACGATGTGGTAGAGCTGGATGCCGTGGCTGCCGGAAAAGTGGTTCTGCGTCAGCCGCCAGTATTTGGTGGCAATCGCCAGCCGCCGCCCGTGGCGGGCGCGGAAGTCGGCGGCGACGTCGCCGAGGTCGGCCATGGTGTCGACGTCGTACCAGATCTCCGGAACGGCGACGACGACATCGGCATGGCCGAAGCCGAGGCGGGCGCAGAACTCGACGCGAGCGTCGGCATTGGCAAGCCCCTCGCGCACAAGGTCTTCTCCGGTGACGCCGAAATCGATCGAGCCGTTGCCGAGCTCGCGCGAAATCTCCGAGGCCGACAGGAAGGCGATCTCGACATCGTCCCAGCCTTCGACACGGCCGCGATAGGAGCGGTCATTGCCGACGGCGACGATCTTCATGCCGGCGCGCTCGAAGATCGCCGAGGCGTCGTCCTTCATCCGCCCCTTGGACGGCAATGCGATGGTGATGGTCATGCGGCACCTCCGCTGGCGGCGATCGCCGCTTCGATCCGGTCGAGCCAGAGCGAGAAGCCGACGGCGGGAATATGTTCGCGCGCGCCAAGCAGGGTTAGGAGCCGGTCGAAGCGCCCGCCACCGGCAAGCACCGCCGGTGTCCCCTCGACTTCGACTTCGAAGACGAGGCCGGTATAATAGTCGAGCGGGCGGCCGAAGGCGGCACGATAGCGAATGACATCGACATCGGCGCCGATGCCGGCAAGCGCCGCCACGCGCGCGTCAAAACGCGCCAGCGCTCCATCGAGCGTCAATCCGGTCTTCTCGGCAAAGCGGAAGAGTGCGGCAGGCGCTTCGGCAAGCGGCATGTCGAGCGCCAGGAATTCACGCACGAGATCCAGCGTTTCCGGATCGAGCCGGGTATTCGCCAGTTCCATCTTTTCCTTCAGGCGGCGGGCGATGTCCTGCGGCGAGCGGCTGGCATTGGTGGAGTAGCCCGTCGCCTCCATGGTTTCGCCGATATGGGCGACAAGCCGCACCTCGTCATCGAGCATGCCGGCGATCGCCAGCCGCTCGACCTCGGGGCCAAAGACGCCGGCAGCCTTTGGATCGGCAAGCTCGGCAAGCAGCTTCTGCAGGTGCTTCTGGTCGCCGAAGGCATGGATCAGCCGCTTCTGCCAGCCGCCCGGCAGGCCACAGGCACCGACGACCGCTTCGAAGACCGACTGGTCGCCGAGCGTGACCGCCAGGCGCCGGCCAGGAAGACGATTGGCAACCACCCGCATGGCATTGCCGACCGCACGCGCGTCGGAGGCGGCGATATCGGTATCACCGAGATCTTCGATGCCGGCCTGATAGAATTCGTTGCCGCCTTCGCGGCGCTGACGAAACACTTCGCCGAGATAGGCATAACGCTTGGGCGTGCCGGTTGCCGTTTCGATGTGGCGAAGGCAGACGGGGATGGTGAATTCCGGCCGCAGACAGAGGCTCTCTCCGGTCTCACTCTCGGTCATGAAGATGCGGCGGCGAAGATCCTCGCCAGCCATGGCGAGAAACGGCTCCGCCGGTTGGATCACCGGTGTGTCGACCCGAAGCGTGCCGAGACTTTCGAACTCGGCAAGCAGATCTGCGGAGAAGGCGGGAAGGTTGATCAGAGGCATCGCCGTCAGCCTGCCCTTGCCCGGTCCTCGGCCTGTGCCGCGAGCATTTCACGCACCTTTTCGACAAGGTCGCCTGCGGGCACGGAGACCTGCGCCACCCGCGCCTCGCGCCATGCCGCATTGTCCTCGATTTCGCCCGACAAGCGCTTGCCCTCGATCAGATCCTTGATCTGCACCAGACCGGCGGCGCGCTCGTCGCCGCCCTGAATGATCGCGAGCGGCGCACCGCGACGGTCGGCGTATTTCAGCTGGTCGCCGAAGTTCTTCTTGTTGCCCTGGTACATCTCGGCGCGAATGCCGGCATGGCGGAGCTGCTGCACGAAGCGCTGGTAGTGGCCCATGCTGTCGATGTCACGGTCCATAACGCAGACGACGACCGGTGCCACGACGTCCGACGTGCCGAGCTTGCCAAGGTTCTTGAGCGCGGTCATCAGGCGCGAAACACCGATCGAGAAACCGGTGGCCGGCACCGGCTGGCCCATGAAGCGCGAGACGAGACCATCGTAACGTCCGCCGCCGCCGACCGAACCGAAGACGACCTTTTCGCCCTTCTCATTGGTGACGGCAAACTGCAACTCGGCCTCGAAAACCGGGCCGGTGTAATATTCGAGACCGCGAACGACCGAAGGGTCGATCTTGATGCGATCGGCCTCGTAGCCCGCGCTCACGACCAGGCTGCGGATGGTGTTGAGTTCCTCGACGCCCTCGCCGCCCTTGGCTGTGCCGGCAACGAGCGCTGCGAGTTCGGCGGCACTTTCGGCGTAGTCCTGGATGCCAACGAAGAACAGGACCTTGTCGATCTGCTCGCCGTTCAGACCGGCGCCCTTGGTGAAGTCGCCGCTCTCGTCCTTGCGGCCTTCGCCGAGCAGCAGGCGCACGCCTTCGGGACCGAACTTGTCGAGCTTGTCGATGGCGCGCAGCACCGTCAGGCGGGCATTCGCCTTGTCGTCGCCGCCGAGGCCAATCGCCTCCATGACGCCATCAAGAACCTTGCGGTTGTTGACCCGGATCACGTAGTCGCCGCGCTTGATGCCGAGCGCTTCCATCGTGTCGGCCATCATCATGCACATTTCGGCATCCGCCTGGACGCCGGCGGCACCGACCGTATCGGCATCGAACTGCATGAACTGGCGGAAGCGACCCGGGCCCGGCTTTTCGTTGCGGAAAACGTAGCCGGCGCGATAGGTGCGGAAGGGAAGCTGGATCTCGTTGAAGTTCTCGGCGACGTGACGGGCAAGCGGCGCCGTCAGGTCGTAGCGCAGCGACATCCACTGGTCGTCGTCATCCGTCAGCGAAAACACGCCCTCGTTCGGGCGGTCGCTGTCGGGCAGGAATTTTCCAAGCGCATCGGTGTATTCGAACAGCGGCGTTTCGACCGGATCGAAACCATAACGCTCATAGACTTCGCGGATCTTGACGATCATGTCGTCGGTGGCGCGAATATCGGCGGCCGAACGGTCGACAAAGCCACGCGGAAGGCGTGCCTTGAGCTTCTGCGGTTTCTTTTGTTTCTCGGTCATGGGGAGCATTCCGGACTGTCAGCGGGTTTCGAGCTTTCCCTATCGGATAGAGGCATGGGCGGCAAGGGTTAGCACGGCGCAAAGCGGCTCCAGGCGTGCGCGAAGGCAACGATCGGACCGGCAGCGTGCCGATCACGTCTTCTCTTTGCCACGGGCCATCCTAAGTAAAGGGCATGCGTTTTGCCGCCGTCATACTCCTGTTCGTTGCAGCCCTGTTCTCAGGCGCGCCTTCGGCGATGCTGCAGGCCCAGGACCTGGCGGCCGGTGCCGCACAAACCGCCGCCCATGACTCGTCGCAAAAGCAAGCCGTTCACGCTGGCCATGCGATCTCCTGCGAAGATATCCGGGCATGCAAGGACCACTCGAAAAAACAGGCGCATCCTTCGTCCTGTTCGGCCTGCATCGCGATCGAGCCAATTGCCTTGATGTTCGATCCGGCGACCACGACATCGTCGCGTCTGGCGGCAGCGACATATCCCGCATTGCACGCGATCGGGCCGCGCTCGCCACCACCCAAGTCGTTCCTGCTTGTGTGACCGTCATCGTGGCTCACCTTCGGGTGTATCGGCTGCGCTGACGAAACGAAATTCCATATGACCGGCCGCAACAACCGGCCGACATTTCGGCGATTGCACGGCGCTGCCTCAGTCGCGCGAGATGATAATGAGATGAAGAAGGAAACCATCATGTCTTTGAAAACGATCATAGCAGCCTCAGTCCTGATCGCGTCACTTTATGCTCCCGCTATGGCCCAGGACCACGGCAGCAGCATGCATCACGGATCGGCTGAGGCGGCGGCGCCGGCCGGCGACACCTCCGCCTCCAGCAAGGCTTTCGCCGAGGTCAACGCCCGCATGCACAAGGGCATGGACATCGCCTTTACCGGCAACGCCGATGTCGACTTCGTGCGGGGCATGATCGCCCATCATCAGGGCGCGATCGGCATGGCCAGGGTCGAACTCGAATACGGCAAGGACGAACAACTGCGCAAACTGGCGGAAGACATCATCAAGGCCCAGGAGGGCGAGATCCAGATGATGAAGGATTGGCTTGCCAAGAACGGTGGCTGAAGCCGTTCCTGGAAAGATGCAAATTCAGGGTTGCGGGCGCGTCAGCGCCCGCCGCATGTCCTCGACCGTCGCGCGGCAATGGCAGCCTTCGATGTGGTCGTTGACAAGCCCCATGGCCTGCATGAAGGCATAGATCGTCGTCGGGCCGACGAAGGTCCAGCCGCGCTTTTTCAGATCCTTGGAGATCAGCGTCGAGGTCGGAGTCGTCGGATTGGCGGCGATCGCTTCATAGCTGACAAATGCCGGCCGCTCGTCCGGGCCGGGTTCGTGCGACCAGAAATAGGCAGCAAGCGAACCAAACTCGGCTTTAAGCTCCTGGGCGCGCTTGGCGTTGTTGATGGTCGAGACGATTTTGCCGCGATGGCGCACGATGCCGGTATTGCCAAGGCAGCGCTCGATGTCAGCATCGCCGAAGGCGGCAACCGCATCGACGTCGAAGCCGGCGAAGGCGGCGCGAAAGGCCTCGCGCTTGCGCAGGATCGTCAGCCAGGAGAGGCCGGATTGAAACCCCTCCAGACAGATCTTCTCGAAGAGGCGCCGGTCATCGGTAACCGGCCGCCCCCATTCCTCGTCGTGATACCGTCTGTAGTCATCGAGATTGCTCTGCCAGGCGCAACGCCCAAGGCCGTCTTCGCCAATCATTATGCCCTTGGTCGTCATTACCAGCCCCGTTTCATCGTGCTCTTCCGCATTTACCATTCACAAACCAGATTCCTAAAGCGACGGATAACCCTACCCAAAGCTTTATCGGCGCTTCCTCCCTTTCGCGGGCTGCCGTTTACCATTCCGTGGCGCCGCGATGACACGATCGCCCCATTGCCAAGGCGCATGCCGTCCGTCCTGGAGACCCGTTCTCCGGCTGGCCGCGCCCCATTTTGATACGTTTCGGCGAAAGGTAGCGAGTCCGTCCGATGTTGAAAAAATCCCTTGTTGTAGCCGCATCCATCCTCACCCTCGTCGCCGGCCAGGCGCAGGCCCAGGACCGGTACCAGAACCGGCCGCCGGTGATCGTCAGCCCAGACCTGACCGCCCCGTGGGTGATGCAGCTCGGCGGCCAGCCGCAACAGGCGCGCCGGGTCATCTACCGCCAGCAGATACCGACCACCACCCGAAAACAGTATTATCAGGGCCTGACCGTGAAGCCGCAGGCAAAACGCCGCGTCGGCGCCCCGCTGGTACAACCGGTCAACGCCACCCGCGCCCAGCGTCCCGTCAAGTCTAAGTTCGACCCGCAGTATCTGCCGCAGACAGTTGCCTACGACGGCAAGGAAAAGGCAGGCACGATCGTCATCGATACCAACAATCGTTTCCTCTACCTTGTCGCCGGTAATGGTCAGGCACGGCGCTACGGTGTCGGCGTCGGCAAGCCGGGGTTCGAATGGGCCGGCGCTCATAAGGTCACCCGCAAGGCGGAATGGCCGAGCTGGACGCCGCCGACGGAAATGATCTCGCGCGAAGCCGCCAAGGGGCACTACCTGCCGGCCCGCATGGACGGCGGCCCGGAAAATCCGCTTGGCGCACGCGCCATGTATCTCGGCTCGACGCTTTACCGCATCCACGGCACCAATGCGCCCTGGACGATCGGTTACGCGGTCTCCTCAGGCTGCATCCGCATGCGCAACGAGGACGTCGTCGATCTCTATGAACGGGTGAATGTCGGCACCAAGGTTATCGTCATATAATTGGCGCCGGACATAGAATATTTCCCTCTCCCCATACGTTTTGCTGTTGCCTGGTCGTGATCTTCAGGCAACAGACGGGCTTAAAGATACAAAATCCGTGACCATGTTCGGTCTATCGGATGTATCCCGGGCTTGAACTTCGGGCCAATTTGCATAGCCTTGATGTAACGAGGGCTTAGAGGGAATCGTATATGAAACGTCATGCCAGCAAATTGGTCGCGATCGCCATCGCGACCAGCGCTATTCTTGCCGCCGCCAATGCCCAGGCTTTCACGCCCGCGCCGACATCCGGAACCACTCCCAAGAGCAGTGATATCGTCCTTGTCGCGACGCAGAAAAAGCCGCCGAAGCAATTCTGGCGCACCAAGGTTCGCTTCAGCACCGACGAAGCCCCCGGCACGATCATTGTCGATACCAACAACAAGTTTCTCTACTACATCGACGGTCCGAACCGCGCGACCCGATACGGTATCGGCGTCGGTCGTGAAGGCTTCGGCTGGTCAGGCGTGGTGAAGGTGGGCCGCAAGGCTGAATGGCCGACCTGGACGCCGCCGGAAGAAATGCGCCGCCGCGAAGCCGCCAAGGGCCGCATCCTGCCGATCACGCAGGAAGGCGGCATCGACAACCCGCTCGGCGCGCGTGCCATGTATCTCTATAAGGGCGGCCGCGACACGATCTTCCGCATCCACGGCACCAACCAGCCGTGGACGATCGGCCAGAATATGTCTTCGGGCTGCATCCGCATGATGAATAACGACATCGAGCACCTCTACGACCGGGCCGACGTCGGCACCAAGGTGATCGTCATCGGACCCGGCAGCAAGACCGGCGATACCTACTTCAACGATCGCGGCGTCGATATCTTCCGCCAGATCTTTGGCGGCTGATACGCTCGCCAGAAATAGCCCAGAAAAACCAATGCCGGCGCCATCGCGCCGGCATTTTTCGTTTCACAATCCAGCCGGTTTCGCGCCGCCATAGGCCCAGTCGAGCAGTTCGACCGTGTGGACGATCGGGATCGCCGTGCCGGTCGCGATCTGGGTGATGCAGCCGATATTGCCGGTGGCGATCACGTCGGGCTTCGTCGCCGCGAGGTTCTTGACCTTGCGGTCCTTGAGCTTCTGCGAGATCTCCGGCTGCAGGATGTTGTAGGTGCCGGCCGAGCCGCAACAGAGATGGCCTTCTGCGGGATCGCGCACGACGAACCCCGCCTGTTTTAACAGTTGCTTCGGCGCCATGGTGATCTTCTGGCCGTGCTGCATGGAGCAGGCGGAATGATAGGTCACGGTCATGCCGCGCGGATCCTGCACTGGAAGATCCAGAGTCGACAGGTATTCGGTGATGTCCTTCGCCATGGCCGAGACCCTTGCTGCCTTTTCCGCATAGGCGGGGTCGAGGCGCAGCATGTGGCCATAATCCTTGATCGTCGTGCCGCAGCCGGATGCGGTGATGATGATCGCATCGAGACTACCTTCGTCTGCCACGCTCAGCCAGGCATCGACATTGCGCCGGGCCGCGTCGAGCGCCTGGCCCTCCCGCCCCATGTGATGCACCAGCGCGCCGCAACAGCCCTCGCCTGCCGAGACGACCACCTCTATGCCGAGACGGGTAAGGAGGCGGATGGTTGCCTCGTTGATCTCCGGCTTCAGTACCGGTTGCGCGCAACCGTTCAGCAGCGCAACGCGGCCGACGCGCTTGCCGCTGGCGGCATGGGTGCCCGTGATCGCGGTCGCCGAGGGCTCCGGCACCGCCTTCGGCGCCAGATCGAGCATCACTCCGAAGGTCTTGAGCGCCGCCACCTTTTTCAGAACCCTGGCAAAGGGCCTTCCGAAAGCGGCCGCCTTCAAGGCAAGGCGAAAACGCGAGGGATAGGGCAGGACTTGCGCCAGCACGGCGCGGGCCAGCCTATCCTTCAATGGCCGCTTGTAGGTCTTCTCTATATGAACACGGGCATGATCAACGAGATGCATGTAGTCGACGCCTGACGGACACGTGGTGGTGCAGGCGAGACAGGACAGACAGCGGTCGATATGCGTCACGGTTTCGGTGTCGGCCGGCCGACTGTTCTCCAGCATATCCTTGATGAGATAGATGCGGCCACGCGGGCTATCGAGCTCGTCGCCAAGCGTCACATAGGTGGGACAGGTGGCGGTGCAAAAACCGCAATGCACGCATTTGCGCAGGATGGCCTCGGATTCGGCCACATGCGGATCGGCAAGCTGCGCGGGCGTAAAGTTCGTTTGCAAGCGGCTACTCCAGTATCGGGGCTCTGCCCCTCACGCGCGTTGCGATCTCTGATCGCTTACCGCATTTCAAGCTCTTGTTTTCCCATGTCGCTGTCGCAAAACCGCTACACACTTTTGCGCCACACGGTTTAGATCATCCAGCTTTCCGGATTGCTGATCGGCTCCTCGCGAGCGGCGCGTTGCAGGCCGACGACACAGCGCACGACGATCCAGACCGCGGTGGCGATAAACCCTAAAAACCCGATCAGCAACACCATCAGCAGCGCCGAGATGAGACCGAACAACAGCGCAATCCAGAAGGTGCGGATCGCCCAAGTATAGTGTGTCTGGACCCAGGGCGCACCCTTGCCGCGGTTGAGATAAGCAAGCACGACGCCGATGACAGACGTGATCCCCACGGCGAAAGCGACGAGATAGAGCACATAAATGACCTGGACGTTGACCTTCCCGGGCTCCAGCCAGCGATCGGTCTCTCTGGGAGGCGGAGCCTGCGGACCATTGTCACTCATCGATACCTCCCTCTCTCGTCATTTCCCCGTACCTCAGGAGACGGCCTGCATCCGGCCCGGATTGAAGATCCGCTGTGGATCGAACTTTTCCCGGACGCGCTCGCTCAACAGCGCCACCGGCGCGGGTTGCGGCTCGAACGATGGAATGGTCGCGCGAAAGCCGTCAGCTGCGCGAACGAGGCTCGCATGGGCGCCGCCAAGCGCCTTGATATAGCGGCGCACCAGCGCCGCCTCCGGATCGGCCTCCATGCGCAGCCACACAAGTCCGCCCTGCCAGTCATAAAAGGCATCGACACCCGTTTGCAGGCGCAACGCGGCAACCAGTTGGTGGCCGGCCGAAGGCGCAACCGAGACACGCCAGAGCGGGCGATCCGTGCCATCTGCATAGGGCTTCACATCGCGGATCTCCAACCAGAGCGCCGCCGTCTGCTCCGCATCGAGCCGCGATACCGGACCGAACTTTTCGAGCGCCTTCGACAGTTTTTCCGCGCGGATCGAGACCGAGGCCTGCAAGCCTTCCAGCCGAAGAACGGTTGCTGCGCCATCGGGCAGGCCGCCGGCGATGAACCGGCCGCGGACGCTCTCGGCCAGATGCGCCGCACCTGATACCTCGACCGTTTGCGCCATGGCTTCTGCCATCACGGCCGCCGCCTCGGCATCGTTCAAGCCCGAGACCACGACGGTTTCGCAGGCTGGCGGCTTCGGCAGCACGCGGAATGTCACCTCGGTCAGAATTCCAAGCGTTCCGTGCGAGCCCGCCAAAAGTTTTACCAGATCGAGGCCGGTGACGTTCTTCATCACCCGGCCGCCAGCCTTGATCGCGTCGCCCCTGCCATTGACGAAACGGACGCCGAGCAGGCTGTCGCGAGCGGCACCGGCGATGAGGCGCCTCGGCCCCGAGACATTGGCCGCGAAAACCCCGCCGATCGTCGGTTCGCCGGTCGTTGCAAAGATCGGGCGGTGGTCCATCGGTTCGAATGACAGCATCTGCCGGTTTTCGGCAAGGGCCGCCTCGACCTCGGCAAGCGGCGTCCCGGCGAGCGCGCTGACGGTCATTTCCGCCGGGTTGTAGCTGACAATACCTGAGAGACGGCGGGTGGACAGCACCCGGTCGGCGCGCACGGGGTTGCCGAGGCCGGAGCGCGTGCCGCCGCCGATGACGGTAAGCGACGCCCTTTCCGCGGCCATCGCCCGAACCACGGTTGCGATCCCCTCTTCGCTCGCAGGCTCGAAATGCACGATCATGCGGCGGGGCGTCCTTCGAGCGGAAAGACCTTGGACGGGTTCAGGATCCATTGTGGATCGAAGGCGGCGCGCGCCGCCATCTGCTGGTCCAGATCGGTCTGGGTGAACTGATGCAGCATGAGATCGCGTTTCTCGATACCGACGCCATGTTCGCCGGTCAGGCATCCGCCGGCATCGACGCAAAGCTTCAGGATGTCGTTGCCGGCGCTTTCGGCGCGTGCCGCATCATCGGGGTCGTTGATGTTGTAGAGGATCAGCGGATGCATGTTGCCGTCGCCGGCGTGAAAGACATTGGCGACGCGCAGACCGTAGGAAGCGACGATCTCGCCGGTGCGGCGCAGAACGTGGGAAAGCTGGCTGAGCGGCACGGTGCCGTCCATGCAGATATAGTCGGCGATGCGTCCGGTTGCGCCGAACGCCGATTTGCGGCCCTTCCAGATCAGCGCCGCCTCGAGCGCCGATTGGCTTTCCTTGATTGTGGTAACGCCGTGGCGCCGGGCAACGTCGATGATGCTTGCGAGCATCGCGTCCATCTCGGCCTCCGAGCCCTCCACCTCGACGATCAGTAGCGCCTCCACATCCAGCGGATAGCCGGCATGGGCAAAGGCTTCGCAGATCTCGATTGCCGGCTTGTCCATGAATTCCATGGCGACGGGGATGATGCCGGAACCGATGACGTCGGCGACGCAGGCGCCGGCGGCTTCAGAGGAGGCAAAGCCGAACAGCACCGGGCGGGCGCCCTCGGGCTTGGCGATCAGCCGCACGGTTGCCTCGGTAACGATGCCGAGCTGCCCCTCCGAGCCGCAGACAAGGCCGAGCAGATCGTAGCCGGCCGCATCGAACGCCTTGCCGCCGAGATCAATGATCGTGCCGTCGAACAGCACCATCTTCACGCCCAGCAGATTGTTGGTGGTGACGCCGTATTTCAGGCAATGGGCGCCGCCGGAATTCATGCCGATATTGCCGCCGATGGTGCAGGCAAGCTGCGAACTCGGATCCGGCGCGTAGAAGAAGCCATCGGCGGAAACGGCTTCGGAAATATTGAGATTGGTCACACCGGCCTGGACCGTCGCGGTGCGGTTGAAGAAGTCGATATCGAGGATGCGCGACATCTTCGAGAGGCCGATTACCACAGCGTCTTCCTGGGGGATGGCGCCGCCGGACAAAGAGGTGCCGGCGCCACGCGGCACGACGGGAATGCCGTAGCGGCTGCAATATTTAAGCACCGCTGCCACCTGTTCGGTCGTCTCGGGCAGGGCGACGGCAAGCGGCATGCGGCGATAGGCGATGAAGGCATCGGTCTCGAACGGCTTTAAGCCGCGCTCGTCGCTGATGAGGCAGCCTGATGGCAGCAGGTCTGCCAGGTCAGCAGCGATCTCGCGGCGCCGGGCGATGACGGCCGGCCTTGGCTGCAGAAAGCCGATCGTTTCCGCCATCAAATCCTCCGCCCATATGTCAATTGGTTCATTTTCTTTACCACTAGGATAGCCCCCTCGCAAATGCTATCGAGCTTTTCCATTTCGGAAACAATGGCAACGATTGATGACGAATTTAGGCGATCTTGAGATTTTTGCACGCGTCGTTTCCTCCGGCAGTATGTCGGCAGCAGGGCGGGCGCTCGGATTTTCCCCCGCGGTCATCTCCAAACGGATCAAGCGGCTGGAAGACCGGCTGGGCACGCGCCTGTTGCAGCGCACCACCCGGCAGATCTCGCTAACCGAGGCGGGCCAGGGCTTCTACGACCGCGTGCTCGGCATCCTCACGGGCATCGAAGAGGCGGAAGCCTATGCCTCAGGACGCTCGTCGCAGGCGCAGGGCGTGCTTCGCATTTCGGCGCCGACCTCCTTTGGCCGCATGCATATCGCGCCGCATCTGACCGGCTTCATGAAGGACCATCTGGATCTCAAGCTGCACATCGTGCTCACCGACGACTTTACCGATATCGTCGCCGAGGGCTTCGACATGGCCGTGCGCATCGGTGAGCTGACCGATTCGAGCCTGGTAGCGCGCAAGCTCGCGCCGGTCCGCAGGCTGCTCTGCGCCTCGCCGGACTACATTGCCAGCAACGGCGCCCCGAACGAGATTGGCGACCTCGCCCGGCATTTCTGCCTGCCCGCCCACAACAACGACAACTGGAAGCTCGAAGGGCCGGAGGGATCGCTCGTCTGGCACCCCGAAGGGCCGCTGGTGACCAATTCCTCTGAAATCGTCCGGGCGGCGGTGATCGCCGGCGCCGGCATCGCGCTCCGCTCCACCTGGGATATCGGCCCGGAGCTGCGCAGCGGCCAGCTGGTGCAGGTGCTGCCGCAATGGGAGGGCTCGAAGAACCTGACGCTATCGGCCGTCTACCCGAGCCGCCAGTTCCTGCCGGCCAAGGTGCGCCTGTTCATCGATTATCTCGCCGGCCTCTACGGGCCTGTCCCCTATTGGGAACGATAGGCGCTATTTGTGCTCGCCGTCGCCGTGATGGTGGCGGATGCGGCGAACGATGAGCCAGACGCCGGCGACCGCGAAGGGCACGGCAAGTCCGGTCAACAGACCGGGATCGATCGGCAGCTCATGGCTGACCGCCTTGGCGAGATAGCCGAACAGACCGACGACGTAATAGGAGATCGCGGCAACCGACAGACCCTCGACAGTCTGCTGCAGCCGCAGCTGCAACTTCGCGCGCCGATCCATCGAGTTCAAAAGGGCGCTGTTCTGCCGCTCCAGTTCGACATCGACCCAACTGCGCAGGAGCGCGGTGGCGCGGGCGAGCTTGCGCGACAGGTTCGCCTGCCGCTCCTCCACCGACTGGCAGGTGCGCATTGCCGGCGCCAGCCGACGCTCGAGAAAGGTGCCGATCGTCTCGTAGCCGGGGACCGCCGTCTCGGCCAGGGTGCGGATGCGCTCCTGGACGATGCCGTAATAGGCGCGGCTGGCGCCGAAGCGATAGAGGCTGAGTGCAGCACCCGCCTCCAGATCGGCCGCAAGCCGGGTGATCTCCGCCAGCATGTCGTCCGCCTCTTCGCGGACGTTCTCCTTCATGCGCTGAGTGATCGCCGTCAGGCCGTCTTCGGTGCGGCGGATCTCCGGCGACAGTGATTGCGCCAACGGCAGGCCGACCATCGCCAGCGTCCGATAGGTTTCGATATCGAGCAGACGCTGGATCAACGCGCCGGTGCCGGCCTCGGTCATGCCGCGGTCGATCACCAGGATCTGCGTCAGACCGTCACCGTTCTGGCGAAAGTCAGTGACGAGGATCGCCTGGCCGTTCTTCGTCTCGCTGTAACAGAGGCTGGTCGGGTCGAAAGCCTTGATCGCCTCGCGGGTCTCCGGTGAGTCCGCGCGGATCTCGAGGCGGATGCCCGAAATGAGCGAGCCGGGCGGCGAAAAGCCGTCGCCGAATGGGTGGATCGCCACCTCGCCACCGAAATGCTCCGGCGCCGGGCCGTCCCAAAAATAGGTCGAAAATTCCGTATGCCGTTCCCAGCGCAGCGTGCCCTGCCCCCAGGCCATGGCATGATGGTTGGCATCGCGTCCAGGCGGCGCAATGCCACGCGAACGCGACAATTCCGACAGAACGGCGTGGTCGACGATCGAGCCGCCCTCGGTCATGAAGGCGAGCTGAAAGATCACGCGCGGCGTCGCCACCAGGGCGTAAGGCCGCGAATGGACCTCGCCCAGCGCCTGCGCTCGCATCGGCGCGACCGGAAATGCAAAACTTCCCTTTGCCATGAAGCGCTTTATCCCCCTCACGCGTTCATCATGACTCTCTTATCAACCGAATGAGCAAAAGCAAAAGGACGCATTGCCGCAGTTTGACTTTTGTCAGGGCGGCCAAAGTGGACAAGGAAATTGACCAGTTGGCTGCCGATGCCTAGATTGCGGCGCATGGGAGACCCAAGCGTGACCGAAGACCAGATCGACCTCTATGCCCGCATCAGCCACAGCCGCACGGCGGACGAGGTTGTCCAACAGATCGAGCTTCTCATCCTCGAAGGCATCCTGCGCGACGGCGACAGGCTGCCGGGCGAACGGGAACTGTCGAAGCGTTTCGACGTGTCGCGGCCGATCCTGCGCGAAGCGTTGAAGGAACTGGAGGCGCGCGGCCTCGTCGAGAGCCGCCACGGCGGCGGTACCTTCGTTGCCGATGTCGTCGGCGAAGTCTTCTCCAAGCCGCTGATCGAGCTGATCGGCCGCCACCACAAGGCGACGCAGGATTATCTCGAATATCGCCGCGAACTCGAAGGCTTGACCGCGGAACTGGCGGCAACGCGCGCAACGGATTTCGACCGCGATATCCTCACGCGCATTATCGAGCGAATGCGAACCGCCCACCGCAGTGGTGACTTCAACGACGAACTAGCCTCCGACGTCGAGTTGCATCAGGCGATCGGCGAAAGCGCCCACAACATCATCCTCATGCACACGCTGCGCGCCTGTTACCGGCTGCTGACGCAGGGGATCTTTTTTCACCGCAATTCGGTCTTCGACGCGCCAGGGGCGCGTGACCGGCTGCTCGCGCAACACGAGGCAATCTACGACGCGATCATGGCCGGAGACCCGAAAGCGGCCAAGGCCGCTGCCCAAAGCCATATCGATTTTGTTGCCGCCTCCACCCGCGAGGCCGAGCGCACCGGCGAGTGGGCGCGCATCGCGCGGCTGCGCCTCCAGCAGCGCGATCAGGCGAGCTGAAGCCGGGACCAACGCCCGGTTGCCGCCCCGCTGGCAAAACAGGCGCGAAAGCACCATATTCTGTCGCATCGGGACCACAGTTTGCAGCGAAGCTGACCGCATATCCGGCAGCCGACACGGTGCGACGTTTACACGCAACGCGACGCTGGCATACTGGCTGGAACGTCCAACGAACACTGATTCGCTAAGAGGAGAGCAAACGACCTTGAACTTCCTGAACCGGCTCGCATCCGATGTGCAGCTGATGCTGCGTCGACCGGCGCGCATGCAATATGCAGCGCTCTGTTTCCGTGTTCGCAAGAAGTCCAAGGCGCTCGAGATTCTGCTGATCACCAGCCGTGATACCGGCCGCTGGGTCATTCCCAAGGGATGGCCTATGCAAGGCAAGCGTGCCCACGAGGTGGCCGAGCGCGAGGCCTATGAAGAGGCAGGCGTCAAGGGCCGAGTGCAGAAGGCCCCGGCCGGCTTCTATCTCTACAAGAAGCGCATGGATCACGGCCTGAAGATCTCGGTCAAGGTCCAGGTGCATGCCCTCGAGGTAGACGATCTCTGCAAGCACTTCCCCGAGGAAGGTGTGCGCAAGCTGGAATGGGTCAGCTGCGAGGAGGCAGCCAGCCGTGTCGCAGAGCCGACACTGAAGGAGCTTATCCTCGCCTTCGGCCGCCGCGTGGCGGCACCGCCCTCGCCGGTCCCCAAGGCCGTCACCGGCTAGCCACCGCGGGCGATATCTTCGGCCATCTTTTGCACAGCTTTGCAGACATCATCAATTCCGCTTGAAAGCATTTCGCGGTGGCAGTAGTGGCCATGGTGAAAAGGGAGACCGCCATTGCCAAAGTCGCGCACGCGCCTTGAAAAGCAGACGCTCGACAAGGATCTGGACAAGTTCAGCCTTGCCGAGGAGGCATCGCAGCAGGTGATGCGTGGTCTGGCAGCCCCGGGCCTCGCTCTCCTGTTCCTGCTGCTCAGCATGGCATTTGCCGCAAGCTTCGTGACGAACTCGGCGACCGCGCCGATCATCATCGCCGCAGCCGCGATCGCCGGCTACATGGCGATGAACATCGGCGCCAACGACGTCACCAACAACGTCGGCGCGGCCGTTGGCGCCAAGGCGATGTCGATGGTAACGGCGCTGACAATCGCCGCCGTCTTCGAAATCGCTGGCGCGATGCTCGCCGGCCGTCAGGTGACACTGACGGTCGAGGCGGGCATCATTTACGGAGAAGACATTCTCGGGGCCCAGACGATCGTCTGGGTGATGATGGCGGCGCTCGCCTCGTCGGCCGTCTGGATCAATATCGCCACCTATTCCGGCGCGCCGGTTTCAACGACCCATTCGATCATTGGCGGCATCGTCGGAGCGGGCATTGCGGCTGCAGGCGTCTCCAGCGTGCAATGGTGGGAACTTGCCGGCATCACCGCCAGTTGGTCGATTTCACCTGTTCTCGGCGGCGTCATCGCCGCTGCCTTCCTTGCGCTTCTCAAGGAATTCATCATCTACCGCGAGGACAAGATCGCATCGGCCAGGCGCTGGATGCCCGTGCTTCTCGGGGTGACGGCAGGTTGTTTTACCGCCTATCTCGCGGTGATCGCCCTGGTGCAGGTTGCCTCGATCTCGCTGGTGACGGGCCTCGGCCTCGGCCTGATCGTCGGCATCGTCGTCTATTTCCTGAGCAAACCGTGGATTCGCCGTCAGTCGGAGGGTCTCGACAACCGCAATCAGTCGCTACGCAAGCTGTTTCGTGCGCCGCTGATCCTGGCGGCTGCGCTGCTTTCCTTCGCACACGGCGCCAATGACGTTTCCAACGCCATCGGTCCGCTGTCGGCGATCGTGTCCGCGCTCGACGGTGTCATCACCACGGAGAGATCGCCAACACCGCTTTGGGAACTTGCGATCGGCGCCATCGGCATATCGCTCGGCCTGCTGCTCTATGGCCCACGGCTGATCCGCGTCGTCGGCCAGGAAATCACACGCCTCAATCCGATGCGCGCCTTCTGCGTTGCGCTGGCAACCGCGGTAACCGTGCTGCTCGCCTCCGCCCTCGGCCTGCCGATCAGCTCGACCCACACGGCGGTCGGCGCCGTCTTCGGCGTCGGCTTCTTCCGCGAATGGTATACTCGGCACTCGCAGCGTCGCCTGGAATATGTGCGCCAGAAGACCGGGCAGGCAGACTTCATGGGATCGACCGAGACCAACTTTGCCGAGGTCCGCCGCCGCCGACTGGTGCGCCGCTCGCATTTTCTGACGATCGTTGCCGCCTGGGTCATCACCGTTCCGGCCTCGGCCCTGCTTTCGGCCGTCGTCTACTTCATCCTTTCCAGCCTGTTCATCTAGAGGTAATCGACATGCGCGCCAATTTTCGCATGCAGCGACTGTTCGTGGAACATGCACTCCATGCCGGTGCAACCCAGGAGACGACCAAGGAACAGTTCAACTATTTGATCAACGTGCTCCGCTACGAGGAAGGCGGGTCCGTCCTCGTGTTCAACGGCCGCGACGGCGAATGGCGAGCCGAGCTTTCGCTCCCGACCAAGAAGCGCCTGATCCTGACTGCCGTCGAGCAGACACGTCCGCAGCCGGCACCTTGCGATCTCGTCTATCTCTTTGCACCGCTAAAGGTCGGCCGCCTCGACTACCTCGTGCAGAAGGCCGTCGAGATGGGCGCCGGGGTGCTCCAGCCGGTGATGACGCAACATGTTCAGGGCAAGATCGGCAACCTCGACCGGGTGCGCGCCAATGTCGTCGAGGCCGCGGAACAATGTGGCGTGCTCGGCATACCCAGTGTCGAAGAGCCCCGCCGGCTTGAGGACCTGCTGCAAAGTTGGCCCGCGGATCGGCGCATCATCTTCTGCGACGAAGGCAGCAACAGCCAGAATCCGCTACCGATCCTGAACGGCATTAAGGAAAAGAAGCTGGCACTGCTGATCGGGCCCGAAGGCGGTTTTTCCGACAGCGAGCGAAGCCTGCTGCGCAGCCTCGATTTCGTCACCGCCATTCCTCTTGGCCCCCGCATTCTCAGGGCCGATACCGCAGCGGTTGCGGCCATGGCGGTCATACAGGCAACGGTCGGTGATTGGCACTAACCGGTCGTTCGCACGCAAGCGCGGCGCATACTTTTTTTGAACAGATCTTGAAAGAAATTGACTTGCACCGCACCTGAATACGGTTCAAGCAGCCCCATCCACTTCCGCTGACCGGCGGAACCGCTCAAGCAAAAGAAGACGCTCATGGCCCGAGATACCACCGACCAGACGCCGGTAACCTCTGTCGCTGACCTGACCGCTTATCTGGCGGAGGGCTCGAAACCGGAGGAGCGGTTCCGGATCGGAACGGAGCACGAAAAGTTTGCCTTCTTTAAGGCGGACAACAGCCCCGTGCCCTATTACGGCGACGCCAGCATCCAGGCGCTGCTCAACGGTATGGCTGCAAAGAGCGGCTGGGATCCGATCGTTGACGAGGGCAATATCATCGGTCTTGCCGAGCATTCCGGCAACGGGGCGATCTCGCTGGAGCCGGGCGGTCAGTTCGAGCTCTCCGGTGCGCCACTCGAAAACCTCCACCAGACTTGCAAGGAATCGAACCAGCACCTCGCCGTCCTGCGCGAAGTGGCCGAGCCACTCGGCATTCGCTTCCTCGGCATCGGTGGCAGCCCGAAATGGACGTTTGACGAAACGCCGCGCATGCCGAAATCGCGCTATGGCATCATGAGCCGCTACATGCCCAAGGTCGGCACCAAGGGTCTCGACATGATGTATCGCACCTGCACGATCCAAGTGAACCTCGACTTCTCCTCGGAAGAGGACATGCGCCGCAAGATGCAGGTGTCCTTGAAGCTGCAGCCGCTGGCGACCGCTCTGTTTGCAAGCTCCCCCTTCACCGATGGCAAGCCGAACGGGCTCCTGTCCTGGCGCGGCGATATCTGGCGCGACACAGACAACCAGCGCTCCGGCCTTCTGCCTTCCGCTTTCAAGCCGGACTTCGGCTTTGCGGACTATGTCGAATGGGCGCTCGACGTGCCTATGTATTTTGTCGTTCGCGACGACCACTATCACGACTGTACCCATGTCACCTTCCGTCAGTTCATGGGCGGAGCGCTCAAGGGCGAGATCGCCGACTGGCAGCCGAACATGGGCGACTGGACCAATCATCTCTCGACCCTCTTCCCCGACGTGCGCCTCAAGCGCTTCCTGGAGATGCGGGGCGCCGACGGCGGCCCCTGGCGTCGGATCTGCGCTCTGCCTGCCTTCTGGGTCGGCCTGCTTTACGACGGCGAGGCGCTCTCTGCCGCCGAAGCACTCACGCGCGACTGGACCTTCGAGGAGGTCGGCTCACTGCGTGACACAGTGCCCGCCCAGGCGCTCAACACAAAATTCCGCGCCGGCAGCCTCTACGACATCGCCCGCGAAGTCGTTTCGATCTCGCGCGGCGGCCTGAAGCGACGCAACCGGCTGAACGGCGACGGCATCGACGAAAGCCAGTTCCTCGCACCGCTCGACGAAGTGCTTGCCAAGAAGGCAACGCTCGCCGAGGATCTGCTGTCGCTCTACAACGGCCGCTGGAATGGCTCCGTCGATCCGGTCTTTGCCGAGTACCAGTACTGAGCCGGTAAGCCTGCCATTACAGCGCCGCGCGTCAGGCATGACGCGCCCAAGGACGCTGTAACCGCTTAAACTTGCTGCATAATTTCGTCCTTAAATCGAGCCGGATTTAAGGAATTATGCAGTAAAAAGCGGTTTCCAGCCTCCAATTTCCCGGTATAGTGCAACGATATGCGTCGCTTGCAGCGCCGCGCATCAGACATGACGCGCAAAGGACGCTGCCACGCTTTACACTTGCTGCATCATTTTCCCCTTAAATCGTTCCGATCTAAGGAATCAGGCAGCAGCCGAAGGGAACCGGGGATGGCACCGCTTTTTGACATGTTCACGCAGGCGCAGAACGGACAGGCCACGGAGCTGATGGCTCGACAATTCGGGCTTGCGCAGGAGCAGATGGCGAAAGCTACCGCAGCGCTGCTCCCGGCCTTTTCCGCCGCCTTCAAGCGCAACACCACAAACCCCTACGATTTCGGCGCGCTGCTGACGGCGATGTCCAGCGGCAGCTATGCCAAATACTTCGAGGACGTGAGCCAGGCATTCACGCCGCAAGGCATGGCCGACGGCAACGGCATCCTCGGCCAGCTCTTCGGCTCCAAGGAAATGTCGCGCGCGATCGCGGCCCAGGCAGCCCAGGTCACCGGCATCAGCCAGGAGATCTACAAGCAGATGCTGCCGGCCATGGCCGATACGTTGATGGGCGGGCTGTTCAAGCAGGCGACGGGCCAGTTTGCAGGCGCGAACGTCGCCTTTGCCAACAATCCGATGGCAACGATGATGCAGCAGTGGATGCAGGCGGCCGGCCTTGCCAGGAAGCCGGAGCCGCAGGCCAACCCCTTCGACAATCCGTTTACGCAGGCGATGCAGGACTTCTTCGGTGCCGGCAAGAAAGAAGAGAAGGCCAAGGCGCCCGACCTCTTCGCCGATAATCCCTTCATGAAGGCGTTCCAGGACATGATGCAGACCGGCGCCGGCACGACAGCCAAGCCGGCTGCTGACAATCCTGCCGTCGCCCAGTTTTCGCAGATGATGAACAGCATGTTCGACAGCGGGCTGGAAATGCAGAAGGAATATCAGAAGAACATCGAGGCGCTGTTCGACAGCTACAAGACCGGCACCGGCGACAAGGCCTGAGCTGGATTAGAGCATTTCCAGAAAAAGTGCGAAGTGGTTTTCCGCCTGGAAATGCGTAAAAACAAAGAGATAGAGCGTTTCTGCGACTCCGTCTAAACCGGAAACGCTCGACGACGCTACCCTCACCAATCCGGCACCTGCTGGAAAAGAAAAAGGCCCGGTACATGTCTTGGTTCATGTACCGGGCCAAGCGGCAGGGTCTATTGGCTCTACCCTGCGGGGAACGTTTGGGCGCGCGATAGAGGCAGCAGCACCGAAACTTCGAAATTCGTAGCATGACCCGCGTTGGCGGCAGCTTGCGCGGATCATGCTCGACTGGCGCATCTCAAGCGGCGGGATGCGCCATAGGGAAATCAATCGTGACGGATCCCCTTGTAGAAGAGGCTCACGCGGTTTCGCGACGCACGCGTCAGATAGCTGGCGGGATTGTCGAAGAAGGGCGAGGTGATCGCCTCGTGCACATCTTCGCGCCGTAGCCCCATATCGAGCAGTTGGCGGTCATCCAGCTCATTCAGACGCGCAATCTGGCATCGGCTTCGAAACAGGCGCCATGCAGCCGTCATCACGCCGATAACGCCAGCGGCGCGGGAGGCATAGGCCTGCTTTCCGGCAACGAGGTCGAGGACGTGGTCGGTCGTGCGCATGACGGTACTCCTTTTTTCAGGCACGAAGGGACCCGTCCCCTGCGCGAGGTCAAACGCAGGGGTGGGCCAGGGAAGTTGGGATTAGCCGGCACCTGTGCCGGCCGGGATCAATGAAATTTGCCCCTGATAGATCGCAAATCCTTATTGATCAGTCCAACGAATGTTTTTAATGATATTCATCAAACAATCTTATGGGTGTATCACGGCCATGTCCGCACCGCTTGACATTGATCAGCTGCAAACCTTTGTCGCGATCGCCGACACGGGCAGCTTCACCAAGGCCGCCGACCGGGTTTTCAAGACACAGTCGGCCGTATCCATGCAGATGCGGCGCCTGGAAGAGCGCATCGGCAAGCCGTTGTTCATGAAGGACGGGCGCGGCAACCGCCTGACCGTCGAGGGTGACCGGCTGCTCAACTTCGCCCGCCGGATGATCCGTCTCAACAACGAGGCGATGGCCTCCTTCGACGACAATCGCCTCGAGGGCACGCTGCGCATCGGCACGCCTGATGACTATGCCGACCGCTACATGCCGGAGATCATCGTGCGGTTTGCCAAGACGCATCCGAACGTCGAGCTCTACATCATCTGCGAACCTTCGGTGGATCTTGCGGAGAAGATGGCCAAGGGCGATCTCGACATCGCACTGGTTACGCACAATCCACGTGCCCGAGCCTCGGACGTGGTGCGCACAGAGCCGCTCTGTTGGGTAAGTTCGATCAACCATCCGCTGCCGGAAAATGCGCCAATCCCGCTTGCGGTCGGCCGACGCGACTGCCAGTGGCGGCAGGCGGCCTGCGCCGCGCTCGATGCGACCGGCAAGGAATACCAGATCCTGTTTACCAGTTGGTCCTCGACCGTGGTCGCGGCCGCCGTGCTTGCCGGCATGGCGGTTTCGGTCCTGCCGGAATCGGCGCTGCGTCCGGGCATGAAGGTGCTGACGCTTGCGGACGGCTTCCCGGCGCTGGCTCCAGTGCAGATCGGCATCATGAAGCGGCCGGGTCTGTCGCCATCGCTATCGAATGCGATCACCAACCACATCACCGCCTGCCTGGACAACATCACGCCGATCACCGTCAACGACGACATCGACGGCGATATCAAGGGTTTTCCGCGCTATCCGCGGCTGCGGCAAAGCCACATGCTGCCGGGCTGGTAAGCATTTTTCGACACTTAGCAAAAAGGCCGCGCTTCCCGTGGGAGGCGCGGCCTTTTTTATGCGAAACGAGACGGGAGGGAAGAGGCGGACCCAGTGCCCGCCTCTTCTCCCCGCTTACAAGGTAGCGCTGCTGATCGCGCCGCCTTCATAGGCGTGAGCGGCTAGATCATTTCACTGTTTCATCGAAACAGTGAAATGATCTAACTCGTTGAAATAACGCAATTCCGGACGGGAAACCGTTTCACACTCTTCCTGGAATTGCTCTAGCCGAGCTTCGCCTTCAGAAATTCGACAGTGCGGCTCCAGGCAAGATCGGCTGCGGCCTTGTCGTAGCGGGCGGCCGACGTGTCGTTGTTGAAGGCGTGGTTGACGCCGTCATAGACATAGATCGTCGCGTCCTTGCCATTGTCGGTCAGCGCCTTGCGATAGGCTTCGATACCCGCATTAATGCGTTCGTCGAGGCCGGCATAATGCAGCAACAGCGCCGCCTTGATCTTCGGCACGTTCTCGGCCTTGGGCTGCGCGCCATAATAGGCGACACCCGCCTTGAGATCGGGCGCATTGACCGCAAGCCGATTGACCAGTCCACCGCCCCAGCAAAAGCCGATGGCGCCGACCTTGCCGGTCGACTGCGCGTGCTCTTCGAGGAATGCGACGGTTGCCACAGCATCCGCATTGGTTTCGGCGGCATCGAGCGCGCCGATCATCTCGCGTGCCTTGTCCTCATCCGCCGGCGTGCCGCCCGATGGCGACAAAAAATCCGGGGCGAGCGCGATGAAGCCCTCGAGCGCCATGCGGCGGGCGACATCGCGAATATGTGGATTGAGCCCGCGGTTCTCGTGGATGACGATGACGGCCGGCAGCTTTCCGGTCATGTTTGCCGGGCGGACCAGATAGCCCTTCATGTCGCCGTCGGCGCCGGGATAGGAAATGTCCTCGCCGATGATGCGATTGTCGGTATCTGCGATCATTTCGGCCTTGGCGCTGCTAGCAGCAAGCAAGGGGGCAATTGATGCTGCGGCCGCGGCAGAGCCGGCAAGTGCGGTCAGCGTTTCCATGAAACGGCGGCGATCAAGACTGAGATGGGTGTACTCGTCGTAAGCGTCGATCATTGCCTGCGTGATGACGGGTTTGTTCATGACGGCCTCCTTCGGTTTCTTCTCCTCAACAGCGCCGCGCGTTAGATATGGTGCGCCAAGGGCGCTGTAAGGCTTTAAACTCGCTGCATGATTTCTCCCACAAATCGGTTCCGATTTAAGGAATTATGCAGTGGCGGCAGCGCGAAAGATTACCGCCCGCGACAGAATAGGTCAGCGGGCGGCATCGAACATACAAACTTGCGTTACCGCTTGGCGGAAAGGCACACTTCGCAGCAGGCGGATCAGCCGGCGAGATCAAGCACAATGCGGCCATCGATCTTGCCCTCTTCCATGCGCTGGAAGATGGCGTTGATGTTCTCGATCTTGTCCCAGGTGAAGTGGGAGGCGACCTTGCCCTCGCCCGCAAACTCCAGTGACTCCTCGAGGTCCTGGCGGGTGCCGACGATAGAGCCGCGGATGGTGATGCGCTTCAGGACCGTATCGAAGATCGGCACGCACATCTGGCCAGGCGGCAGACCGACCAACGCCATCGTTCCCTTGGAGCGCAGCATGTTGAAGGCCTGCTCCATCGCCTTGGGTGCCACGGCCGTCACCAGCGCGCCGTGCACGCCGCCGGTCGCCTTCTGCACCTGCTCGACCGCATCCTTGTCGCGCGCATCGACGACGAGATCGGCGCCCAGCTTTCCCGCCAGCGCCAGCTTGTCGGGGAAGATATCGACGGCTGCGACATGCATGCCCATGGCCTTGGCGTATTGAACCGCCATGTGACCGAGACCGCCGATGCCGGAGATCAGCGCCCATTCGCCGGGGCGCACTTCCGTTTCCTTGAGACCCTTGTAAACCGTGACGCCGGCGCAAAGGACGGGCGCCGCCGGGCCGAACTCGAGCTTATCAGGCAGCCGGCCGACAAAGTCCGGATCGGCCAGGCCATACTCCGCGAACGTGCCGTTGACCGAATAGCCGGTGTTCTGCTGGCTGCCGCAGAGCGTCTCCCATCCGGTCCGGCATGGCGTGCAACCACCGCAGGCGGTGTGCAGCCACGGCACGCCGACGCGGTCGCCTTCCTTCAGCCGCTTGACGCCGGAGCCGAGCTTGGCGACATAACCGACGCCCTCGTGGCCGGGGATGAATGGTGGATTGGGTTTTACCGGCCAGTCACCGTTCACCGCATGCAGGTCGGTATGGCAGACGCCGGTCGCCTGAAACTTGATCAGCACCTGGCCGGGACCGGGCACTGGTATCGGCATTTCCTCGATCACGAGCGGCTTGCGGAATTCGCGCACCACGGCGGCTTTCATCGTTGCGGTCATATCGATCTCCGATGCTGTCTTGTTCGACGTCGGCGCAAAGGCCTTTGCCGGGCACGCGAGGCGCCAGCGACAAAGCTACGCTAACGACAGCCAGACTATCCGCAAAGTCGTGACGGGTACTTGATACGCATCAAGGCGCGAAGTTCATGTCGGAAAGTGTCGCAGATTTGCGTCAGTCGTGCCGGAGCGGCACCCGACCCAAAGCGCCGCGCGTCTTACCAGACGCGCAGAGGTCGCTGTAGCGTTTTGAATTGCTGCCTGTTTTGTCCTGAAACCGGCTGCGATTTAAGGAAACACGCAGCCATCAGTTCATCGCCATCCAGACGGAAAGCCAGATCCACATCCCACCGAGTGCAGCCACGCCGACCATGAACAGCGGTCGGCGGTAGCGGATGCGGTTGCTGGTGACATGGACGAAGGCATGCAGATAGCGCGAAGCAATGAACACCCAGGCGAGCGCCAGCGAGACGATATTGTCAGCCTCGGTGATGTAGAGAAGCACGCAGCAGACGTGGAAAAGCACCGGCAGTTCGAACTGGTTGGCGATGCTGTTGCGGACGACCAGGCTCTCGCCCGGCTCGTCGCGGTTCTCGCGAAACTGCGAAACCGAAACCTTGCCGGCCCGCACGAGACCGACGCGGCGGATCGACAGCAGGGCATAGAGGACGAAAACGAGCAGCACATGCGCCACCATCGGCCGGAAGATCTCGAAGCCCGTCACCGCTCTTACTCCACTCGACACAACCAAACAGGAAAACGGGGGCGCCGGATGGCACCCCCCATCAGGAAAAACGGGGGCGCCGGCCGGCGCCCCCGGGAGGACTCTTAGTGCGAGCCCGGATAGTTCGGGCTTTCGCGGGTGATGGTGACATCATGCGCATGGCTTTCCCGAAGGCCGGCGCCGGAGATGCGCACGAAGGTGGCGCGCTCCTGATAGTCCTTGATCGTCGCGCCGCCGACATAACCCATCGACGCCTTGAGGCCGCCGGCGAGCTGATGCAGAACGCCGGACACAGGGCCCTTGTAGGGAACCTGGCCTTCGATGCCTTCCGGTACGAGCTTCAGCGTGTCGCGCACTTCGGCCTGGAAATAGCGGTCGGCCGAGCCCCGCGCCATCGCGCCAACGGAACCCATGCCACGATAGGCCTTGAACGAGCGGCCCTGGTAGAGGAACACTTCACCTGGGCTTTCGTCGGTACCGGCAAGCAGCGAACCGACCATGACGGCGGAAGCGCCGGCGGCGATCGCCTTGGCCAGGTCGCCCGAGAACTTGATACCGCCGTCGGCGATGACGGGAATGTCCGCGGCCTGAGCGGCTTCGACAGCAGCCATGATCGCGGCCAGCTGCGGAACGCCGACGCCGGCCACGATACGCGTGGTGCAGATCGAGCCCGGACCGATACCCACCTTGACCGCATCGGCACCGGCGTCGATCAACGCCTTGGTGCCATCAGCGGTGGCGACGTTGCCGGCCATGATGCGAACCGAGTTCGACAGCGTCTTGACGCGGGTGACCGCATCGAGAACGCGCTGCGAATGGCCGTGCGCGGTATCGACAACAATAAGGTCGACGCCGGCGTCGATCAGACGTTCGGCGCGCTCGAAGCCATCATCGCCGACGGAGATGGCGGCGGCGACGCGAAGACGGCCCTGCGCATCCTTGGAGGCGTTGGGGTTCAACTGCGACTTCTCGATGTCCTTGACGGTGATGAGGCCGACGCAACGGCCGTCGCCGTCGACGACCAGAAGCTTTTCGATGCGGTGCATGTGCAGCAGGCGCTTGGCCTCCTGCTGGTCGACGCTTTCCTTGACGGTGATGAGGTTTTCACGCGTCATCAACTCGTAGATCTTCTGGTTCGGATCGGAGGCGAAACGCACGTCGCGATTGGTGAGGATACCGACGAGACGGCCCTGCTTCTGGCCACCGTTGCCGCCGTTTTCAACGACCGGGATACCGGAAATGCCATGGATCTTCATCAGGCCGAGGGCGTCCGCCAGGGTGCCATCGGGACCGATCGTCACCGGATTGACGACCATGCCGCTTTCGAACTTCTTGACCTGGCGGACCTCTTCGGCCTGCTCGACCGGCGTCAGGTTGCGGTGGATGACGCCGATGCCGCCGGCCTGTGCCATGGCGATCGCCAGGCGTCCTTCGGTCACGGTATCCATGGCCGAGGAAAGGATCGGGAGGTTGAGGTCGATATCCTGCGCGATGCGGGTAGAGATGTTCGTCTGTCCCGGCATGACTTCGGAATGCCCGGGCTGGAGCAGAACGTCGTCGAAGGTCAGAGCCTCCAGACCGGTTGCCGTTTCGATGATACGCGCCATGGCCAATTCCCTTCAATAAACGAAAATCCCCGGGAAACGGGCTGCGATTTGCCCACCGGGTGACTTCAAAGCTTTTCTTGGAAGTTGGCGAGGGCTCGTAACACGGATATGTCAGGATGAAAATAGCAAAGCCCGGGAAATGTCCCGGGCTCGACCCATTGTTGTTGCATGGCAACATTTTTGCCCGTCCGCAAAGCTCAGATATCGAGCTGGTAGCTCGCCGGCACGAAGCGATAGCCCTGGTCGTGCACTTCCACGAAACCGACGGCCGGGAATGGCATGTGGTAGCCGATGAAGGGCAGTCTTTCGTTCGCAATCATGTCGAAGACCTTGCGGCGCGAGACGGCAGCCGCTGCCTTGTCCATGTCGAAGCGCACCTCCCAGTCCGGCCGCTGCAGCGACAGGACATAATGATTGGCGGTATCGGCCGTCAGCATCATCGCCTTGCCGTCCGATTCGAGACGGAACACCATGTGTCCGGGGGAATGGCCGAAGGCAGCCATCGCCGAAATGCCCGGCGCCACGTCGGCGCCGTCGCCGATGAACGTCGCCTTCTCGGCGAGCGGCACGACCTTTTCCAGCACACCCTTATGGCCACCCTCGGCCGGCGTGCCGACCCGGGCCGGGTCCTTCCAGAAGGCATATTCGGCCTCGCCGATGATATAACGGGCATTGGCAAAGGCCGGCTTGCCGCCCTCCATCAGGCCGCCGATATGGTCGCCGTGCATATGCGTCAGCACCACCACGGAGACGCGCTCGGGCGCGTAGCCAGCCGCGCGGATGCCGTCGATGAGGCGGCCGGAACCCGCTTCCCGTCCGGCTTCGCCCAGGCCGGTGTCGAACAGGATCACCTCGCTCCCGGTATCGACGAGAACAGGCGAATAGCTGTTGAGCAGCGCGTCGGTTGGAAGAAAATTCTTGGCCAGCAATTCGGATACGGCCTGTTCCGACTGGTTCGTGCCGTAGGTCTCATGCGGCCTGGCAGAGACGCGCGTGCCGTCGCTGATGACAACAACCTTGAGCGCGCCGAGTTTGAGAGCCCGGATGGGCGTTTGTGCTGATTGCATGTTCCGGTTGTCCGCTTTTTCCTGCGCTGCGGCAGATCCCACCATGATTGAGGGTGCCGCCAATACACCCGTTGTCCCCGCCGTCATCAAGGTGCGGCGGTTCATCGACATGTCGCTCGTCATCATTTTCTCCCGAAATCGCAGCTTCGGTTCCATCACCCGGCCAGAACTAGCGTCTTGACAGCAACGGACAGGCGGGATCACAGGCTTTTGATCCACAATCGTCGGTTTGGTCCCGACAAAGCCATCGCAAGCGCTAGCTTGGAGCCGAGCTGACGCTGACCACGCCCAAGGCAAATTCGCATGAACCGTATCGTCCCGATGATCCTAGCCGTCGCGCTCTTCATGGAGCAGATGGATTCCACCGTCATTTCGACATCGCTGCCGGCTATCGCCCGCGACATCGGCGTCGGGCCGATCACGCTCAAGCTGGCGCTGACCGCCTATATGGTGTCGCTGGCGATCTTCATCCCCTTGAGCGGCTGGATGGCCGACCGTTTCGGCGCCAAGAAGATCTTTCGCGCGGCGATCCTCGTCTTCATCGCTGGTTCAATCCTTTGCGCCATCTCCGACAGCCTGCTCGCCTTCGTGCTGTCACGGTTCCTGCAGGGCATGGGCGGTGCGATGATGACGCCCGTCGCCCGCCTCGTCTTGGTGCGCAGCGCACCGCGCAGCGAGCTCGTCTCGGCCATGGCGCTGCTCACGATCCCGGCGCTGGTGGGGCCGCTTGCCGGGCCGCCGCTCGGCGGCTTCATCACCACCTATTTCTCCTGGCACTGGATCTTCCTGATCAACGTGCCTGTCGGCATCGCCGGCTATATCCTCTCCGGCATCTACCTGCCCCACATGGAACCCCGCAATCCGCCGCCGGTCGACATTGTCGGCTTCCTGCTCGGCGGCATCGCCGCATCCGGCGTCGTCTTCGGCCTGTCGGTCATCAGCCTGCCGGCGCTGCCGCCGATCATCGGTATCGGCTCGGTCATCACGGGTGTGATCGCCACCCTGCTTTACATCGTCCATGCCCGAAGCCATCCGCACCCGATCCTCGACCTCAAACTGTTTCAGGACAGCGCGTTTCGCGCCGCCCAGATCGGCGGCACGGTATTCCGCATTTCCGTCGGCGCGGTGCCCTTCCTGATGCCGCTGATGCTGCAGGTCGGTTTCGGCCTCAACCCGTTCCAGTCCGGGATGATCACCTTCATCGGCGCGGTCGGCGCGATCACCACCAAATTCTATGCGCGCCGCGTGCTCGCCTTCGCCGGCTTCCGCACGACGCTGATCATCGCCGCCATCATTGCAGCGGTCACCACCTTCGCCAACGGCTTCTTCACGCCGGCAACGCCCTATCTGGTGATGGTCACCATTCTCTTGATCGCCGGTTTTGCCCGCTCGTTCTTCTTCACCAGCGTCAACGCACTGTCGTTTGCCGATATCGACGATGCGGATGCCAGCAAGGCGACATCGATGAGCGCGGTTCTGCAGCAGATCAGCCTGGCGCTCGGCGTGGCCGTTGCCGGCGCGATCCTCGAAATCGAGACCTCGCTCAGCGGCGGGCCGCTGCAACTCGACAACTTCCATACTGCCTTCATGATCATCGCCATCGCCAACCTTCTGGCGGCAATCCCGTTCCTGACAATGGCGAAGAATGCCGGCGCATCCGTTTCCGGCCACAGGCTGCCCGTGCGGGAAATCGAAACGACGGCAGGAAAGTGAAAGATTATTCCGGCCGTTCGCAGACGGCAGACAGCTTGTTGCCATCCCGGTCGCGCACGAAGGCCGCGTAGAAATGCGCGTGGAACGGCCTGAGGCCGGGGGCGCCCTCGTCCGTGCCGCCGTTGGCAAGTGCTGCCGCATGGAAGGCATCGACCGCCGCGCGCGTTTCGGCTTCAAGCGCGATGGTCGCTCCATTGCCAAAGGTCGCAGGCTTGCCATTGAACGGTGTCACCACCCAGAAGCGGCACCTGATATCGCCATCGGCGCTGTAGCCGATTTCGGTCTCGTCCTGGCGCTGACGGCGGTATCCGAGCGTCGCCAGAACCGGGTCGTAAAACACGCCCGCGCCGTCGAGATCGTTGGTGCCGACCGTCACATAAAGCAGCATGATTTAGTCCGCAGCCTCGTCTTCCATCGGTTCGTCCGTGTCGGTGACGCGGCGTCCCTTGAAGCCCTTGGCGAGCAGGAACATTTCCACCGATTCGGCACGCGAAGACGCCGGCTTGATGTGGATGACCTGGCGGAAATTCTGTTTGAGCATGTTGAGCAGATCGCGCTCGGTGCCGCCCTGGAAGGTTTTTGCCAGGAAATGCCCACCTTCTGCGAGAACGTCGACGGCGAAATGGGCTGCGACTTCGCAGAGATGCATGGTACGGAAATGGTCCGTCTGGCGGTGTCCCGTCGTCGGCGCCGCCATGTCGGAGATGACCAGATCCGGCGTGCCGCCGATCGCTTCCATCAGCTTCTCAGGCGCCTGCGGGTCGAGGAAGTCCATCTGCAGGATGCGAACGCCCGGCAGCGGATCCATCTCCAGGAAGTCGATCGCTGCCACACGCGGATCGCCATCCGTCGAATTGGTCACCTTGGCGGCGATCTGCGACCAGCTGCCGGGAGCGGCACCCAGGTCGATGATGCGACGGGTGCCATTGAGGATCTTGTGCTTCTCGTCGATCTCCAAGAGCTTGAAGGCCGCGCGCGCCCGGTAGCCTTCGAGCTGGGCGCGCTGGACATAGGGATCGTTGATATGGCGCTCGATCCAGCGGCGGGACGAAGCCTTGAGCTTGCCCTTCTTGACCTTCTGACCAAGCTTTCGACCGCTGCGGTTGCCGCCAACAGGAGGTTTCGTCATGTCTTGTTTCCTTCGTGGCGGCGACTGCCGCACATCCCTTCGGACGCACCGGGCCTGCCGTATCTGCAGAAGTTATCGCACAATTGCCTAAATCGTTGTCCGATTGAAGGAATTATGTGGTTGAGCTGCGCTGATGCCGGCGCGGTCGCGAGCGCCGCCAGGCGCCATCATCCGCCATCATGTCGGTCAGCAAGCCTTCGCGCAGCCCGCGATCGGCAACACGCATGCGCGTCGATGGCCAGCGGCGACGGATCGCTTCGAGGATTGCGCAGCCTGCCAGCACCAGATCGGCGCGATCGGGGCCGATGCAAGGGTTTGCCGCCCGCGCATCAAAATCCCACGAAAGCAGCCGCGCTTGCATGGCGGACACCTCGTCATCGGAAAGCCAGAGACCATCGACGCGGCGGCGGTCGTAGCGCGGAAGATCCAGATGAACGCCGGCAAGCGTGGTCACCGTGCCCGACGTGCCGATCAGGTGGAAGCCGCTGCCGGCAATGCCCGTTGCCAGCGCTTCGACCGGCGGGCTGTCGAAACGCGACAGCATGCCCTCGACTTCCTGGACCATGGCTTCGAAGTTTGCCGGGGTGACATGTTGGCCGCCATGGCGTTCGGAAAGGGTCACGACGCCGACCGGCAGCGAGGTCCAGTGGGTGATGTGATTGGCGAGCCGATTAGACCTGCTATCGCCGATGCGGATGACGGCGATCTCCGAGGAGCCTCCGCCGATATCGAAGAGAACGACCGACCTTGTCTCGCGATCGACCAGCGACGAGCAGCCCGACACGGCAAGCCGCGCCTCGGTCTCGCGGTTGATGATCTCAAGCTCGAGCCCGGTTTCCTTGGCCACGCGCTCGAGGAAGCTTTCGCCGTTTTCGGCGGCGCGCGCAGCTTCGGTGGCGATCAGCCGGCGGCGGCGAATCATCCGCGCACCCAGTTTGGTAGCGCAGACTTTCAGCGCCTCGACGGCGCGGTCCATCGCGTCCTCGGACAACCGGCCGCTGGCACCCAGCCCTTCACCCAGCCTGACGATGCGCGAGAAGGCATCCACCACCCGGAACTGGCCGGGGCGGGTCGGCTGCGCAATCAGCAGACGGCAATTGTTGGTACCGAGATCCAGCGCCGCATAAAGCGGCGCCGGCGGCTCGCTGGCGGCAACGAACGGCGCGCGCGGCTGGTCGCCCCGCGGGGCAGCCTGCCCGCCGGACTGAGGCGCTCCGGGCCTAGACGTGGTTGCGCCCTCGCTGGGGCGCGATTGTGCTTGCTGCTGACGCTCGCCCGAGGTGAGCGGCCGTCCCTGAATGCCACGGCGATGCCGCGCCTTCTTGTTGCGCTTGTGCCCCTTCCTGTCGCCCATTGCCGGGTCGACAAGCTGCACGTCGCGACCGCCCGCGGAAGCGGGCGCGGCCTGAGCCTGCTGTTTTGCGGATTTCGAACGACGACGCCGTTTGCGCTTGCGCGCCGGTTCCGCATCGTCTGGTCCTGCGGGACGCCCTGCCATGCCGGCACCGCCGGGTTGGCTGGCAATTGCAGACGGCAAAGCAGACGACTTGCGCCGTTTCCGCTTGCCCTTGCCGTTGCGCGGACCCATCTTGGGTCCATCGCTACGGCCTGCTGCCGACGCCCCGGATTCGGACGGCTTTTCGCCGTGATCGGGGTCTTTCACTTGTCTCAACCATCGCGCCGCGCAAAGCCTTTCGGCCGCTCAAGGCGCTTTCTCGATTTTTCGTTGGGGCGACTGTACCAGTGCAGTCCCCATTCGCCAAACTTTTTTTGAGAAACGGCTTGTGCACAACAAAGTGGCTGCGCGGCTTTCCCCTGCCCGACACCAACGGACAGACCGGGGTTGCCGGTTCGCCGGCCTGTTGACATCGCCGCCAAGCACACCATCGCCGCCGCCTGTGCGATTTTTTTTGCAAAAGGTATTTGCATCGGCCGCTGATTTGTTTATAAGCCCGCCAACCAACCCGACGGGCTTCGCCCCGACGGCGGCTTTGGGGAATAGGTTAACGGTAGACCCACGGACTCTGACTCCGTTAGTCCTGGTTCGAATCCAGGTTCCCCAGCCAAACTCTTTCACAAACAAATTCAGTAGCGTAAACACCTCGGCACGCGTGACTTTCGCACGCCTTGCGCCGATGCCTAGAATGCCCCTTTCGAAAGACACGGTCGCGTTCGACACCCTCACATCCAGATGCCTTGCAAACGGAATTCGCGTTGAGATTGCATTAACGATGTTTGCTTACTCTTTGCTAGGGTTTTCAGGGGGTGGGCAGATGTTTCGGACGAACGGTTTTCTTGTTTTTCTCTTGTCGAGCGCATCGCTCGCAGCGGCCGCCGATATGGATGGGCCATTGGTCGGGGCGGCCGACTACTATGAAGCGCCGGTCGAACAGGCATCGCTGGGCGTAACGGGATATATCGAAGGCGCCTACGGAAGCGTCGTCGATTCTCCCGGCGACATTGATGCCGACGCATGGGCGCTGCGTGGCGCCGTCAACTTCGATGCAGGCGGCGGCTTCAATCTCCAGACGGATCTCGGCTACGCCCGCGCCTCGATCGGGGACGCCGACACGAATACTTATAACGGCACCCTGCACGGTTATTACCGAGACAACCTCTATGCGGCGGGTGTGTTCGTGCAGGCGGCGCGTCTCGATGCAGGGTTCGACAGCCACATCAACGATTATATGGGCGGCATCGAGGGCGCCTATTTCCAGGACACATGGACCATCCACGGTGCGGCCGGTTATGGCCAGGCGGGATGGGAGGGTTTCGACGCCGACCATTACATGGCCGCGCTCGGCGCTCGCTTCTATGCTACAGACAACGTACGCTTCGATGTCGACGGCGCTCTCGACCGCATCACCGACAGCGGCATCGACTACGACATCCGCAGCCTGAAGCTGACGGCGAACTATCGCTCGGTATACTTCCCGGTCACATTGTTCGGCGGATACAAATACGCCGACGAGGAGGTATCCGGTTTCGGTTCGTCGGTGTCGGGCGACAGCAGCACGATCTTCGGTGGCCTCCGGTTCTCCTATGGGTCGAACAGCATCAAGGAAGAAGAGCGCCTGGGACCGGTCTGGTCCAACAACAGCCGAGCGTTTTGATCACGAGACCTATCTCGCAAATAGCGGTCGGGTCGCTGTGTGCCGGCAAATCGCATACCGAACACCGCGCCGGCTCTCCCCAGACCTCGGCGTGGCTGCGCCCGAATGTCGAAGGCTGACGCAGTCTGCCGGCAGACATACCGCGAAGATCAGGCTCGCAAAGTTCGGCGTGGAGATCGTCACGAACGCCGGAGCCGCGGCCCGACATGTCATCTCTTGCGCGCGACGATATAGGGACGGCTGTCGTTGCCCTTGGTCGCGTGGTTTTCCGTGGCAAGCACGTCGAAACCGGCAGCATGGATGATCTGACCCAATTCAGCCGCCCGGAAGATGCCGGCGTAAGGCGCCTGCCCGAGCGCTCGCATCGCGGGCAGCAGGACAAGCCGAATGAGCGGGTTCATATCCCCGACGCAGGGCGTCTTGGAAATGAACAGACCCTGCGGCGCCAGCAGGGCGTGAATGTGGCCCAGCGTGCCGGCCAAGTCGCGAACCAGATGCAGATAGTTGAACCCCATGATGACGTCGAACTGTGTTTCTTCGGGCGTCAGCGCCTCGACGGTTGCGACCCGGAAGGCTAGCCCCGGGATGGGATCGGCGGCACACCTTTCTTCGGCAATCGCTACCATTCCTTTGGAAATATCCGTCCCAAGATAGCTTTGCACATGGCTCGCAAGCCGGAGCGCCGTTGTTCCTGTCCCGCAACCCACTTCCAGCACCCGGTCGCTTGGTCTCAAAAGGGCGCGGGTTCGCTCCAGCGTGCGCTCATATCCGGCTTGATCGGCAATCTTGCCCATGGCGTATTTGCGCGCGCTCCGGTCCCAGAAGCGGGCGTCAGTCTCCATGCTCATGGTGGGTTTTCTGCCTTTCCAGTGCGGGGCCGGTCCGCTGTGTGGGAAATTGCTCCATCGTCCATACGAGGATCAAGGTCAGGTGAAGCGGACGTGTAGATTTGAATGAGACCGCCGACATCTTGTCAACGCCGCTTGCAACTGCCACGCTAGTCCCTGCGTGATTCACGATTACATATGGGAGGGCACATGGCTCATAAGTTCGAGATCTACAAAGACAAGGCTGGCGAATATCGGGTTCGCTTCAAGTACAACAGCGAAGTGATGTTTTCGACCGAAGGCTATTCGAGCAAGGCAAGCGCTCAGAACGCCATCGATTCGATCAAGAAGAACGGACCGAACGCGCCTGTCGAAGACAACAGCCAAGCTTAACTAAATTCCATGAGAGGCCCGCCGATGAGGATCGGCGGGCCTCTTTCCTTTAAGGCGGGCACTTGCCTAGCGCGCAATCCGGGCGCTTATTTCCGGCTGATGAGCCGCGGCTAAATCAGACCACGGCTGGCGAGATTGCGCATCAGCGCGGCCATGCCGAACGTCCAGGGCGGGCAATCCGTCGACAGGCGCACCACGTTGGTCAGGCTACCAAGTTCAGCATTTGAAATCGTCACCAAATCGCCGATCCTGTGGGTGAAGCCCTGCCCCTTCTCGTCGCGGTCTTCGACCGGGGCAAACAACGTGCCCATGAACAGCATCAACCCATCGGGATATTGATGGTGTGGCCCGATCGTCTGGGCGACGAGGTCGAGCGGGTCACGACTGATCTCCGCCATGCTGCTCATTCCCTTCAGGCGGTAGCCATCGGCGCCTTCGACCAGCAGCTCGAGTTCGGCCCTGCGCACATGATCGATCGTGTAGGTCTCGTCGAACAGGCGGATGAACGGGCCGATCGCACAGGAGGCATTATTGTCCTTCGCCTTGCCGAGAAGCAGAGCGGACCGGCCCTCGACATCGCGCAGGTTGACGTCATTGCCGAGCGCCGCGCCCTTGACGGCGCCGTCAGAGGCAACGGCCAGCACGATTTCCGGTTCCGGATTGTTCCAGCGCGAAATCGGGTGGAGGCCGACATCGGCACCCGAACCGACCGATGACAACACCTGTGCCTTGGTAAAAACTTCCGCATCCGGACCGATGCCGACTTCCAGATATTGCGACCAGACGCCCTCCTCGATCAGCGCGGCCTTGACACGGGCTGCCTCCGGTGAGCCGGCCTTAAGGTTTCGCAGGCTGTCGCCGATGACGGCAGTGACGCGTGTGCGGATCGCCTCGGCGCGGGCGGCATCGCCGGCCGCCCGCTCTTCGATGACGCGTTCGATCATCGAGCGCGCAAAGGTGACGCCACAGGCCTTCACGGCCTGGAGGTCACAGGGCGCAAGCAGGCGAAGGGTCGAGATCTTGCCCTCCCCCGTGAGTACGTCGGTCACCGACGCGAGACGTTCGCCATCGAGCTGACGGATGTGGGCAACCGGGTCGGGAAGCTCCAACAGATCGCGCATGGTGGGCGCCATTTTCGAGGTGATGTCGACAATCGCGCCGTCCCTGACGGTCACGAGCGCCGGCCCGTCAATATCAGATCGCCAGACGCGCCCGACAAAGGTTCCGCTTCGGTATGCCTCAAGCGTCATGATCGCTCCCCCAAAGAGATGATTTTCTTGCAGCGAAAACAGCGGGCTGTAAAGCGCATGCGATTTGGGTGGGTTGTACCCGATGGAACATTGCAAGTTTTCGCGCGTTTCCTGTTGCAGAGCGCGTCCAGTCGAGCATGCGAGGTTCGCAACGTTAGTTTGCAACCGCACAACCCGGTCCTCTGCCTTTGCCGAGGCCGTTCCGGCCGGCAAGACCCGTAGGCCGGAGGACGCCCAGAAAGGATGTGAACGCGATGAATCAACGTGAAGAGTTCAAGGAAAAGCCGCTCATCGACCCGGTGACAGGTCAGCCGACACCCATGCCGACAGATCCGGCACCGGTCCGCTCCGGGCGCAGCAGCTGGCCGCTCGTCATCATCCTGCTTGCCGGCCTCGTGCTCGCTTTGATCGCCTGGCTCCCGGCAGAACTGACGCGGGATACGACCGAGACGGCAACGCCACCGGCCACCACCGACCAGTCGACATCAGGGCAGACGGCGACACCGCCAGCAACGGATACGACGGCCACGCCGCCGGCCGATACGACCACCGCACCTTCCGGCGGAACGATGACCGCCCCGGAAACGACGCCGCAGCAGGGCACGACCCCGCCGGCAACGAACGGAACGACAACACAGCCGGCACCGGCCCAGTAACGGTATTGTCGCAATGGCTTGCCTTTGCCGGAAGAGCGTTCTTCCGGCAAAGGTCGAGTGTTGATCGCACCAGGACGTGGTTGTGCCGAAGAGCGCGCGCATTGGGGCGACCGCGATCAATTGAGACGACGCTTATCGGCCGTCATCGACAGCAGATCTCGTCATTCTCTCGTCGATGACGCCTTGGCCATCGCGTCCCACCCCGCCGCGCAACAATCGGCGATTGCCATCAGGGTCTGACGCGAGGCTCCGTCGCGGGCGTGGATCGACATTCCATGCTGGATCGACGTGACATAGGCGGCGATGTCGTCGCAGGCCGTTCCCGCGGGCAGATCACCTTCCGCCACGCCACGCTCGAGACGCTGCTCTAATGCCGCCTGCTTTTCCAGCCGGCGCGCCTTCAGACCGTTGCACACCGCCGGGTCGACCCCCTCCATCTGCGGGGCAGAGAGCACCACCATGCAGCCGCGTGGCTCGGCCCATTGGGTAAAATTCTCGGCCGACCGGCGCAATAGGTCGTGCACCGCCTCCTTTGCCGTCGGTGCGCTGTCCAGAAACTCCCAGATACCGGCGCCATCGGTCCGGCCATAGAGGTCGACGGCCTCGAGGAAAAGCTTCGCCTTGCTGCCGAAGGCAGCGTAAAGGCTCGGCGGATTGAGCCCCATCACCCGCGTCAGATCGGCAAGCGAGGTGTTGTCGAAACCCTTGTCCCAGAAGATTTCCATCGCGCTCCTCAGCGCTTCCTCACGCGAAAAATTGCGCGGCCGGCCACGGCTGGACATCGCATGAACTCCTTTTTTTGTATCGACCAATACATAAATGACTTGACAGCGGGAGGCAAGTCGCCGCGTATATATGTATCGATCACTACAAATACGGAGCAAGAGCGTGTCGAATCTGAAAAACAAGGTCGCGTTGGTGACAGGCGGCGGACGCGGCATTGGTGCGGCGATCGCCAGGCGGCTGGCAAGTGAGGGCGCCATTGTCGCCATCACCTACGGGCAGTCGCAGGCAAAGGCCGATGCACTGGTCGCCGAAATCGAGCGCGCGGGCGGCAAGGCGCTCGCCGTACGCGCCGACAATCGAGATGCAAAGGCGGTGGAGACCGCCGTCCAGACGGTCGTCGAGCGGCACGGCCACATCGACATTCTGGTCAACAATGCTGGCATTTATGAAGCAGCCGCCATTACGGACGTGACCGCGGACGATTTCGACCGCACGGTCGATGTCAATGTGAAGGCGGTGGTACTGGCCACGAGCGCTGCGGCAAAACATATGCCGGAAGGCGGACGCATCATTTCGATCGGCAGCAATCTGGCGCAGCGCGTTCCCTTTCCGGGCATCAGCCTCTATGCGCTCAGCAAGTCGGCGCTCGTCGGCTTTACCAAGGCGGTCGCGCGTGACCTCGGACCGAAGAGCATCACCGTCAACATCGTCCATCCCGGCTCGACCAATACTGACATGAATCCGCAGGACGGCGCGCATGCGGATCCGCAACGCGGCTTGATGGCAATCCCCCGGTTCAACGATGCGAGCGAGGTGGCGAGCCTCGTCGCCTGGCTTGCCGGGCCCGAAGGCCGGGGCGTGACCGGCGCCGAATTCACCATCGACGGCGGCACGAACGCCTGACCGGCGACCAAATGCAGAAGAGGCCGGAAGCGATGCTCCCGGCCCCTTTTGGCGATCGGATAAACGATCAGGAGAAGAAGCGCTCCGGGCGATAGGGGGCGATGTCGATCACCGTCTTCTCGCCGGTCATGGCTTCGGCGAGCGCCCGGCCGGTGACCGGGCCGAGCGTCATGCCGTGATGGGCATGACCGAAGGCGAACCACAGGCCCTGGTGACGCGGCGCCTTGCCGATGATCGGCATCATGTCAGGCGTGCACGGGCGAGCGCCCATCCACGGTTCTTCGTCGCGGCGCTCGGCCAGTGGGAAGAACTCGCGCGCTACACGCTCGGCGCGGGTGAGCTGAACCGGCGTCTTCGGCGCATCGCGCCAGGCAAATTCCGCCCCCGTCGTCAGGCGGATGCCGCGCAGCATCGGCGCCAGGAAATAGCCCTTCTCGGCATCCAGTACCCAATTGTTGAGCTGGGCGCCCTCCTGCATGCCGTAATGCATGTGATAACCGCGCTTGACGGCAACCGGGAAATGGTAGCCGAGCTTGCGCGTGACCGTATCGGCCCAAGGACCAAGTGCGACGACGACTTCATGCGCCTCGAGCGGCCCTTCCGGGGTCGCGACCCGCCAGCCCGGACCTTCGAGAATGTGTTCCACCGTCGCCGCGTCCCCGGAAACCAGCCGGCCGCCGAGCGACTGGAAATAGGTGAGATAGGCCTTGTTGAGGCTGTGCGGATCGCGGATCGACCATGGGTCGCTCCAACGCAGGCCACCGACGAGATCGGCCCTGATCGAAGGCTCCAGGGTCTTCAATTCGCTGGTCGAGAGTTTCTGATGATTGACGCCGAAACCGGTCGACAGCTTCTCGGCATCCTTGTAGGCCGCGTCGCGCTCCTTCTCGGTGCGGAAGACCTTCATCCAGCCGTCCTTGCGGATCAGGTCGCCCGCGCCGGATGCATTGATGAGATCCTCATGCTCGGCGATCGAATTTTCGATCAGCGGCGCATACATGTTGGCGATGCGCTGGTGCTGGGTGAAGCCGGAATGCCACCAGTAGCGCGCCAGGAACGGCACCAGCCCCGGCAGCGCGCGAATATGGTAGTGCGCGTCGATGGTGTTGTTCAGCGCGTAGCGGAACAATGCCCCGAAATCATGCGGGAAGCCGTAGGGAAACACGCCCTCGCGCTGGATCAGGCCGGCATTGCCGTAGGATGTCTCTTCGCCCGCACCGCGACGATCAAGCAGCACCACCGACTTGCCGCGCCGCGCCAGATGGATGGCGGTCGATATGCCGACGATGCCGGCGCCGAGAACCACTACGTCAGTCTTCATGTCCAGTGCCCCGCTACTCGATCAAGACCATCAGCAGCGATGCACGCCGCTCGGCCCAAGCTACTTCTTCTTCAGCCCATTCATGATCTGCTCGAGATAACCGAGCAGAACCGCCGAAACCACGAAAGCGAGATGCATGATCGTCGCCCACATCAGTTGCTGGCTGGTATATTGCTGCGTGTTGAGGAAGATCTGCAGAAGATGGATGGACGAGATCGCGACGATCGACGATGCGACCTTGATCTTCAGGCTGCCGGCGTCGAGCTTGCCGAGGAAGGAGACCTCGGCATCAGCCTCGTCGAAGCGGCTGACGAAGTTCTCGTATCCTGAGATCATCACCATGACGATCAGGCTCGCCACTAGGGCGGCATCGATCAGGCCGAGCATCGACAGGATCATCTGGGCATCGTCGTAGACGAAGACCATGCCGGCGATCTTCAGGAACTTGTACATGAACGAAATGCCGTAGAGCGCCAACGCTGCAACAAGCCCGAGATAGAAAATGACCAGCAGCCAGCGACTGGACAGAATGATCCGCTCTACGAGGAGCTCCAGCGATTTCATGTGTTCCGCATTCCTTGGTGCGCGTCAGATCCGTTTCGGCATGAATAGCCAAGCACACCTGGGAGGGCAAGGGATGTAACCGGAGCATCGCGACATGCGAAAGGGACGAAGTCTTTCGACATTCGTCCCTTGTTGATTTCCTACTGCATAAATCCTTAAAGCTGAATCGATTTAAGCAGATAATTATGCAGCAGGTTTAATGCGTTACCAGCGCCTGGATCAGGTTCTGCGCATGAGCCCCACGACCAGCGAGATCACCAGGAAGGCGAGGAATAGGAAGAACAGGATCTGTGCAATACCTGCGGAAGCACCGGCAATACCGCCAAAACCAAGTACACCTGCGATAATTGCTACTACCAGAAAGACGAGAGCGTAGTAAAGCATAGGATATCTCCTTGTATGCGTCGCTGGAAATGAAACGTCATGACCGCCTATTTTGTTCCAGCACCGACGCAAGCAACGATGAAATCTTCAATCCCGCCCCGGAGGTTCGAAACCATCTGTTAACCATGATCGCCAAAACAGTCTCGATTTGGCACAGCCGAGGCGAAATTCGCCAGGAACCTTCGTGATAGTCTTACGTTGTTCCCTCAAGGAATGAAGCGGGTTCGACATGAAGATGCCAATGTCACATATTTGGAAGTCCGCAGCTGAAACAGCGCGCCGAAACGCCGAAACGCCGGACAGTAATCTTCACATCGGTAGAACGATGCGTGATCTCTACGCGCACAACACAGACAAACCGAGCCAGAACTTAAACAATCTTCTCGAAAAACTGAAAAAGACCGAGCCGAAACCGAAGAGATAATTGCGCAGCGCCGTTCTTCCGCTACTGCCTGTTTCCTTAAATCCTATTCGATTAAGGATAAAAACATGCAGCAATTCAAAGTGCTACAGCGACCCTTGCGCGTCTAATAAGACGCGCGGGGCTGTGGGGGCTCAAAAACCAAAAGCAAACGCCGCGACGGTCGATCACCACGGCGGCGTTTGCTTTTGGCCTTTCGGCTCGGTCGGGTTCGCCTCTCAGTGGCGGGAAGCCCAGTCGTCGATCTGGCGTTCGGCTTCATCGCGGGCGATGCCGTAGCGGGCCTGGATACGGCCGGCAAGTTCCTTGCGCCGCCCGTCGATGACATCGAGATCGTCATTGGTCAGCTTGCCCCATTCGATCTGAGCCTTGCCCTTCAACTCCGCCCATTTGCCCTGAATGATGTCCCAGTTCATGCTTTGATCCTTTCAGCGCGGCGACGGAGAATCGCTTCGCACTTTTCCTGGAGATGCTTTAGTTGCGGAACTTCGGCTTGTCGTCCGTGCGGGCAGCAACAGCGTAGGTGCCGTCGTCAGCGATCACATTGACTTCAAGCTGACGCGAAGGCGTGATCCACCATTCTATCGTCGCATCCTCGACAAACAGGGCGGGATCGACTTCGGCACATTTGCCATAGGCGCTCTTGAACGCCTTGCCGACCTCCTCGATCGACGGCGAAAGCAATTCATGAAATTCCTCGACAGTCTCAAAACCGACGACCGGTGTCGGGACTTCACGGCAGGCGGCGTCGCCCTGCATGCAACCGACGAGGACCATGATGGCAGCGATATGTTCCATCCGCATGCTCCTTCCATCAAAAACGTGAACAGCAAACGGTTATGAACGGCGCGAAGTTCCATGGGCCGAATCAAATTTCGTCGATGCCTTCGCTGGAGCGAGCACTCGACGCGGTATTTCATGCCCAGCGCGATGGTTGCGGCTGGCGAAACAGGTCGCAGGCGCACGTCGGAGCAATTGCCGCTGGCGGCCCTTCAAATCCCCGGATCGACGACAGGTCTGGGAAGAATTTGCCCAATGGAACAAATCGGCGTGATCGTCGTTTCCACAGCAATAACAAGCGCCGCACCCGTGGCGATACCACAAGGGAGACATTGATGAGCGGTGCGGATCCGACCGTTGCGAGCATTCCAAAGGTGGTTAAGATAGGCGCGAAGCCAGGGTCAGGGCTGGCGTCGGCAAGGCGTGTTCGCTTTGGCGAACGGCCTCATTGTCGTCATTCTGTTCGTCATCAGTCCCCCGCAACCGGTCTCGGCCGAATGCATCCTTCAATGTTCAACAAAGCAAACCTCGGATAGGAACGCGTCATGAAGAAGATACTTATCGTAGCAAGCCTGATCCTCCCCTTGGCGGCATGCACGCAAACGGAGAAGGGCGCGGCGATCGGCGCGACCGGCGGCGCAATCATCGGCGGTGCAGCCACGGGCAATGTCAGAGGTGCTGCGGTCGGTGCCGCCATCGGCGGTGTCGCCGGCGCGCTCGTTGGCAATGCCAATGAGCCGGGACGTTGCATCTATCGCGACCGCTACGGCCGCCGCTACGAGGCCGCCTGCTAAGGCGCAAACGTCAAGAGGTCCAGGGAAGCGGGCTTCGGCCCGTTTCTCATGTCTTGCGCTTACAACTCGGGGAGAACTTTTTCGTCGGCACGGCTACTGCATAATTGCAGCAGGTTTAAAGTGTTACCGCGTCGTTTGTGCGTCCTGTTTGACGCGCGGCGCTGCAAGCGCCTCGGCGTCATCCAGCTTTTGCAGAAGGTCGATGAAAAGGTCAGGCACCGGCTCCTGCTCGATCGCGCGGTAGAGCGCCTTCAGCTTCGAGCCGATCAAGCCGTTCGGATCTGAGCCTCTCGCAGCCTTCGCCGTTTCCTCTTCCCCTACGCCACGCTCGTCCACAGGATGCTCCATCCCACAACCCCTAAGCCAGACAGCGCTCGAAACACCTCGAGCACGCATCGCTGTTGCCAGCTTCCCATAGGCCGAAAAACGTGTTCAAAACATTCACGTCTTTCGCAGGATGCTCATTGTCCTCAGAAAACAAGCGAATCACATCAGACCCAAGGAAGTACTTGATGTCACTTTCGACCCGTATTGCACCACACCTTCCCTTTCTCCGCCGTTACTCCCGCGCCGTGACCGGTTCGCAGGCGGCCGGAGACGGTTATGTGGCTGCAATTCTGGAAGCATTGATCGAGGACATCAGCCTTTTCCCGGAGGGTTCCAACGACCGCATTTCCCTCTACAAGCTGTTCTGCTCGCTGTTCGAGAAAGTCTCCGTCGACCGGACGGAGAACGTCTCTCCATTCGCCTGGGAACAGCAGGCTGCCGCCAATCTTTCGCTGATCGCGCCCGCGGCACGGCAGGCCTTTCTGCTCGTTTCGGTCGAAGGTTTCTCGATTGCCGATGCCGCCGAGATCATGGGGCAGAGCCAGGCGGCGTTTTCCAAGCTGCTGACGGTGGCCTCGGAAGACATTTCGCGCCAGGTGGCAACCGAAGTCCTGATCATCGAGGATGAGCCGCTGATTGCGCTCGATATCGAAGATATGGTGACGAGCCTCGGCCATCGCGTGACCGGCATTGCCCGCACGCATAAGGAAGCGCTGGATCTTTACCGCAAGACGGCGCCGAAGATGGTTCTCGCCGACATACAGCTGGCCGACGGCAGCTCCGGTATCGACGCGGTCAACGAGATCCTGAAGGATGCGGCGGTACCGGTGATCTTCATCACCGCCTTCCCCGAGCGGCTGCTGACAGGCAAGCGGCCGGAGCCCGCCTTCCTCGTGACCAAGCCGTTCAACCCGGACATGGTCAAGGCGCTGATCAGCCAGGCCCTGTTCTTCGACGAACACGCCCGCTCGACACGCGGATAAGCGCACACGCCTTAGGCCGGCAGCTGCCGTTCCGGCTGCTGCTCGCGCACCTCCTCGAAGATCGTCATGGCGATCAGCGACAACGGCAGCGCCAGCATCGCGCCGACCGCGCCCCACATCCATGTCCAGAAGATGATGGCGACGAAGACGAGGAACGGGTTGACTTCGAGCCTGTTGCCCAGGATCGACGGGATCACCAGATTTTCCATGACCAGATGCACGACGAAAAAGACGGCCGCCGGCGCCAGCGCCAGGAGGATGGCTTCGTGCGTCATCAGCCCGCCGACGAGCAGGGCCAGCGTCATCATGGTCACGCCGAGATAGGGTATGAAGCTGGAGACGAAGGCAAACAACCCCCAGAGCGGTGGCATGGCCAGGCCGCCGACCAGCGCGATGAGCATGGTGACGACGCCGAGCGCCAGATAGATTAGGCTCGCGATCGAAAAATACTGCGCCAGTGCGGTTTCGATCGCGTTCATGATCCGGATCGTGCTCAGACGTCGCTCCCGGCTGTTGAAGGCAAGGATGATGGTCCTGCGCAGATGCAGGCGACCTAGCAGGAAGAGCCCGAGTGCTGCAAGGAAAATCAGCGTCTGGACCAGGGCCGGCGTCAGCCCGGCGGCGACAACGCCGAGAACCGGACCAGCGTTCTTCATGACGGTGTCGGCAAGGGCTCCGTTGCCGGTTCCTCGCGCCACCGCCAGGCGCAGCCATTCGAAACGCTCGATGAAGGGTAACACACGTTCGACGACCCCCTCCGCCAGGGCCGGTGCCTTTTGCGCCAAGTCCGTCATTGGTCCGAGCAGGGCGCTGACCACCGAGGCGAGCCCAAGCACGAAGAACAGTGCCAGCAGCAGCCCACCCATGATCGGCGGCAGGCCGAACTTTGCCAGGCTGTCGGCCGCGCGTCCGAGCACGATGCCGACGACGACGGCGAGCGTGATCGGCATCAGGATCGTTTCCATCGAGTAGACGGCGGCTGAGCCGGCGATCACGAAGAGGCCGATGATGCTCCAGGCCACCATCAGGTCGATGCCGTCCCGCTTCGGCTCGGCGGGAAGTGCCGCCTCGACCGAGGCCTTTTCCTCCTCGGCGATGCGCTTCAGCTTGTAGTAAGCAGCCGTGTGCCCGGATGTGTCCAATGCCGTCCCTCGCCGTTGTTTGTCATGCGTCACGCCTAGAGCATTTTCCAGGAAAAGTGCGAAACGGTTTTCCGTCAGGAAATACGTAAAAGGAAAGAGATAGAGTGCGTCTGCGGCTCCGTCCAAACTGGAAACGCTCTACAGCGCCGCGCGTCTTATTAGACGCGCAAAGGTCGCTGTAGCACTTTGAATTGCGGACCGGATCACTCAGTGCCGTTCAGGCGGAAACACATGCAGGGTCAGCGACAGAAGCCCCAGGCCGAGGACGATGATGAGCAATGTGTGCGCCACGCCGACGGCTGTATGCGGGATGAACCCAAAACCGATCAACAGACCTGCAAAAGCAACCACGCAGACCCGCGGTAGCCAGTAGAGCATCGACAGCCCTCCCGTTTTTTTATGGAACCACAGGTAAACGTGCGGACTGGCGAATGGTTCCTGCCTGGGAGCCGCAGGTGGGGCGGTCGCGACAAAAGAAAACGCCGCCGTGCGTTGGGCACGGCGGCGGAAAGATAACATCACGCAAAGCCTTCTCGGCTTCGCCAAGCGCCTTAAAGCGTTTCCGGTTTAGACGGAACCGTAACAGCGCCGCGCAATTTTTGCGAGAGATGCTTTAGGCAGCGGCCGCGACGACGATTACTTCGACGAGGTATTCCGGCGTTGCAAGCTTGGCTTCGCCGGTGGCGCGTGCCGGGGTGTTGCCCTGCGGTGCCCAGGCGTCCCAGACCGAGTTCATCTTCGGGAAGTCGGCCATGTCCGCGAGCCAGATGGTGGCCGAGAGAATGCGGGTCTTGTCGGTGCCGGCGAGCGCCAGAAGACGGTCGACTTCGGCAAGCGCCTGCTTCGTCTGGGTCACGACATCGTCACCGGCATTGCCGACCTGGCCGGCGAGGTAGACGGTGTTGTTGTAAACCACGGCCTGGCTCATCCGGGGGCCGGTTTCGAAACGCTTGATTTCCATGATCGTGTTCCTGAAGTTGGGTCGAACGCTGATGGTTCGACCGAAAAGCGGCTGCCCGCCGCCGGAAGGCGAGAAGTGAATGGCGGCGCAAAAGCTCTACACCATCGGCCCGGCAAGGCCAAGAAGCCGGGGCGTTCTTTCCCCGGCCTCCTATTAGAGCGCTTCCACTTTAGATAGAGTCATGGAAACGCTCCATCTCCTACGCACTTCCGGACGGAAAACCGCTCCGCACTTTTCCTGGAAATGCACTTGTTACACGGCGCCGAAAGGCTCAGGCCGCCTGTTTCTTGGCGAGCCGTGCCTTGATGCTGGCAACGTCGGCGCGCGGCGTCGCGGCAAACAGCGTCTTGGTGTAGCTGTGCTTGGGATCAGCGAAGACTTCGTCGCGGCTGCCGTATTCGACGGCCTCACCGAAATACATCACCATCACGTCGTCGGCGATATAGCGCACCACCGAGAGGTCGTGGCTGATGAAGACGTAGGTCAGTTGGAACTCGTCCTGCAGGTCCGCGAGCAGGTTCAGCACTTGCGCCTGAACCGACAGGTCGAGCGCCGAGACCGGCTCGTCCAGCACCAGAAGCTTCGGGTTGAGCATCAGCGCGCGCGCAATGGCGATACGCTGGCGCTGGCCGCCGGAGAACATGTGCGGGTAACGATTGTAGTGCCGCTCGTCGAGACCGACCTTCTTCAGCATCGCCATCGCTCGGTCGCGACGTTCGTCGGCGGGCGTCTTGGTGTTGATGATCAGCGGTTCGGTGAGGATGTCGCCGATCTTCTGGCGCGGGTTGAGCGAGCCATAGGGGTTCTGGAAGACGATCTGCACCTTGCGGCGCATCTCCGGCGTCAGGTCACCCTTGGTGATGTCGATCTTGTTGCCATCGATCAGCAGGTCGCCTGATGTCGCCGGATCGATCAGCGTCAGGATGCGGCCAAGCGTTGACTTGCCGCAGCCGCTTTCGCCGACGATCGCCAGCGTCTTGCCCTGTTCGACCGAGAAGCTCACGCCCTTGAGCGCATGCACGGTCTTGGCCTTTTTTATCAGGCCGCCGGGGATATGGTAGTCGCGCACCAGATTGCGCGCTTCGAGAACGACGGTCATCGGGCGGCTCCTTGAAGGCTCGGCTCATCGACGAAAAGTTCGGAGATGGTCGGCAGCCGGTCACCGGTCGCATTGTCCGGCAGGGCTGCCAGAAGCGCGCGCGTGTAGTTACTCTTCGGCGATTCGAACAGCGACAGGACGTCGGCTTCTTCCATCTTGCGACCCTTGTACTGCACGACGACGCGGTCGGCCGTCTCGGCGACCACGCCCATATTGTGCGTGATCATGATCAGGCCCATGCCATGCTCGGCCTGAAGCCGCATCAGGAGGTCGAGGATCTGCTTCTGGATCGTCACGTCGAGCGCGGTCGTCGGCTCGTCGGCGATCAAGAGCTTCGGGTTGCAGGCAATGGCAATCGCGATCATCACGCGCTGGCACTGACCGCCCGACATCTGGTGAGGATAGTGCCCAAGCCGTTCGGCCGGATCGGGAATGCCGACCGCCTCGAACAGTTCGATGGCGCGCTTGCGCCGCTGAGCCTTGTCGAGACCGAGGTGAATGCGCAGCACTTCCTCGATCTGGAAGCCGACCGTGAAGCACGGATTGAGGCTTGCGACCGGCTCCTGGAAGATCATCGAGATATCCTTGCCGATGATCTTCTTGCGCTCGGACGACGACATGCCGAGCAGGTCGCGTCCGTTGAACGTCAGCTTGTCGGCCGTAACGTTGGCCGTCCAGGGCAGGAGACCCATGGCCGCCAACATAGACACGGATTTGCCCGAGCCGGACTCGCCGACGATCGCCAGCACTTCCTTTTCATGAACCTTCATCGACACGCCGTCGACGGCGCGGAAGGGACCGGTGGCCGTCTGGAATTCGACGACCAGGTTTTCAATTTCGAGAAGCGCCATGATCAGGACCTCTTCAGCTTGGGATCGAGAGCATCGCGCAGGCCGTCACCCATCAGGTTGATCGCCAGCACCGTGACCAAAATTGCAACGCCCGGAAGCGTCACTACCCACCACTTGCTCTGGATGAACTCACGCGCTTCGGCGAGCATCGTGCCCCACTCCGGTGTCGGAGGCTGTGCACCCATACCGAGGAAGCCGAGAGCGGCGGCGTCGAGGATCGCGCTCGAGAACGACAGCGTCGCCTGGACGATCAGCGGCGCCATGCAGTTCGGCAGGATCGTCTTGAACATCAGGCGGCCGTGGCCGGCACCCGCCACCTTCGCGGCAATGACGTAGTCACGGCTCTTCTCGCTCATGACGGCAGCACGCGTCAGGCGCACGAAGTGCGGCTGGAAGACCAGTGCGATGGCGATCATCGCATTGGTCAGGCCCGGTCCGAGAACGGCGACCAGCACGAGGGCCAGCAGCAGCGACGGGAAGGCCAGGATGATGTCCATCACACGCATGATGACGGTATCGACCCATCCACGGAAGTAACCCGCGATCACGCCGACGAAAATACCGCCGACCAGCGAGAGCGTGGTGACGATGACGCCGACGAACAGCGAGAACTGGGTGCCGTAGATCAGGCGCGAGAGCATGTCGCGACCAACGGCGTCGGTCCCGAGCAGGAATTCGGCACGGCCGCCTTCCTGCCACACTGGCGGGATCAGCACCGCATCGCGGTACTGGGCGGTCGGGTCATGCGGCGCGATGATCGGCGCGAAGATCGCGAGCAGGACGAGGAACAGGAAGAACACAAGGCCGATGACGGCACCGCGGTTCTCGGAGAAATAGTACCAGAATTCGGCCAGTCGCGCCCGGCGGGACGGATCTGTCGAAACGGCGCTCGTTGCAGCAGCTTGAGACATATCGCCCTCCTTAGTGCCGGATGCGGGGGTTGATGAGACCGTAGAGCAGGTCGACGGCAAGGTTCACCAGCATGATGATGCCAGCAATGACCAAGAGGCCACCCTGAATGACGGCGTAGTCGCGCCGGAAGACGGAATCGACCATCCACTTGCCGATGCCCGGCCAGGAGAAGATCGTCTCGGTCAGGATCGCGCCGGCGAGCATGACGCCCACCTGCAGGCCGATCGTCGTGATGACCGGGATCATCGCGTTTCGAAGCGCGTGGACACCGACGACACGGAAGGTCGAGAGGCCCTTGGCGCGCGCCGTGCGCACATAGTCTTCCGAAAGCACTTCAAGCATCGCCGATCGGGTCTGGCGCGCAATCACCGCCAGCGGGATGGTGCCAAGCACGATCGTCGGCAGGATGAGATGGCTCACCGCAGACTTGAACGCACCCGCCTGCCCCGACAACAACGAGTCGATCAGCATGAAGCCTGTAACCGGCGGGAAGAAGTACATCAGCGAGATGCGGCCCGAAACCGGCGTCCACTGCAGGATGCCGGAGACCAGCATGATCAACAGCAGGCCCCACCAGAAGATCGGCATGGAGAAACCGACGAGTGCGGTGCCCATGATCGTCTGGTCGACGAAGGAGCCGCGCTTGATCGCCGCGATGACGCCGGCGGGAATACCGAGCACGATCGCGAAGATGATCGCGCAGAGCGAAAGCTCCAGCGTCGCCGGGAACAGTTCGAAGAACTGGTCGATCACCGGCTTCTTCGTCACGATCGACGTGCCGAAGTCGCCCTGGACGACGCCCAAGAGATAATCGAAGTATTGGATCACGATCGGCCGGTCGAAACCGAGCGCGTGTGAAATTTCCGCATGCCGCTCCGGCGACATGACACGCTCGCCCGAAAGCAGGGCGACAGGATCGCCCGGAAGCATGCGAATGAAGGAGAAGGCAATGATGGAGACCCCGATGAAAGTCGGGATCAGGACCGCCAAACGCCCCAAGAGAAATCGAAACATGTTTTACCCCGCGCCACGTTGCCGCGCCGTTGTCTCCCGGCGCTGGCACCACTGCATGTTTCCTTGAACCCTTCGGATTCGAGGGCAAAAACATGCAGCAACTCAAATTGCTACAGCGACCTTTGCGCGTCTGACAGGACGCGCGCCACTGTAGTAGATGCAAAGAGGGGCGTTTGCCCGTGGCAAACGCCCCCTTTCGGATCAGTTCATTAGCTTACTCGACAATATCCACGCCGTCGAAGGCAAAATCGCCGAGTGGGCTCTGGACGAAACCTTCGACATTCTTGCGCATCGGAACGACCGACAGCGAGTGGTCGAGCGTTGCCCAGGGCGCTTCGCGCTTGAAGACGACCTGCGCCTCTTCGTAGAGCTTGGTGCGCTCTGCCAGGTCGGACGTTTCCTTGGCCTTCTTGACCAGGGTGTCGAATTCCTGGTTGCACCACTGAGCGCGGTTGTTGCCGCCGACAGCGTTGCAGCCGAGAAGGGTGTCGAGGAAGTTGTCCGGGTCGCCGTTGTCGCCGGTCCAGCCGAGGATGACGGCACCGTCACGGTCCTTTGCCTTCGACTTGTCGAGGTATTCGGCCCATTCGTAGGACACGATCTCGACCTTGACACCGATCTTGGCGAAGTCAGCCTGCATCAATTCGGCAGCGCGGCGGGCGTTGAGCATGTACGGGCGCGAAACCGGCATCGCCCACAGCTTCATCGACAGATCCTTGACGCCTGCGTCTTCGAGCATCTTCTTGGCTGCGTCGAGATCGTAGGTGTCGTCCTGGAGCGTGTCGTTGTACGACCACATCGTCGGCGGGATCGGGTTCGTTGCCGGCTGGGCAGCGCCCTGGAATACGGCATCGACGATCGCCTGCTTGTTGATCGCCTTGTTCAGCGCCTTGCGGACTTCCGGCTTGTCGAACGGAGCCTGCGTCGTGTTGTAGGCGAGGTAAGCAACGTTCAGACCGGCCTGTTCCATGACCTTCAGGTTCGGATCGGCCTTCATGGCCTGTACGTCGGCCGAGTTCGGGTACGGCATCAGGTGGCATTCGCCGGCCTGCAGCTTCTGGAAGCGAACCGAAGCGTCGGTGGTGATCGCGAAGACGAGGTCGTCGATCTTCTGCTTGCCACCCCAGTAGTCGGGGTTTGCCTTGTAGCGGATGACGGCATCCTGCTGGTAGGCGACGAACGCGAACGGACCGGTGCCGAGCGGCATCTGGTTCATCTGGTTCATCTTGCCTTCGGCCTGCAGCTTGTCGGCATATTCCTTCGACAGGATCGAAGCGAACGGCATGGCGATGTTGGCGAGGAACGGTGCTTCCTTGCGCGTCAGGGTGAACTTGACCGTCAGGTCATCGACCTTCTCGACCGACTTGATGACTTCCGGGAAGCCCATGCCGGCTGCGTATTCCCACGAAGCGCCGGTCACGTATTTGTTCCAGGGATTGTCGGCCTTGAGCTGGCGCTCATACGAGAACACGACGTCGTCGGCGTTCAGCTCGCGAGTGGGAGTGAAGAACTCCGTCGTCTGGAACTTCACGCCCGGACGCAGCTTGAACGTGTATTCAAGGCCGTCATCGGAAATGGTCCAGCTCTCAGCGAGGCCCGGCTCGGTTTCGGTCGTGCCCTTCTTGAACTCGAGCAGGCGGTTGTAGACCGTGTGCGCCGCTGCGTCGAACGTCGTGCCGGCGGTGTAGAGGCCCGGATCAAAACCCTCAGGCGAACCTTCCGAGCAGTAAACGAACGTTTTCGACCAGGCGGAGCCGGCCATCAGCGTGGCAAGCGCCGTCGCTGCGAAGAGTGTAGTGAGCTTTTTCATGAGCTTTGCTTCCCAGATTTGTTCTTGTTCTCGTATTTTCCTGACGCGGAATGACGTTTGCCCCCGGTCAAGGCCGGATGGAACGACATTTGGCGTCGCATTGCAATAAGTCGCCAAACAAATTTGTCTATGCGAAAAATTCCTCCTATGGCGGAGCCGGAAATCTGTCCACTGTTTTAGAATACCCTGACATTTCCAGGGGCTTTTTCGGCCGCTGCTCGGCCGGCGTGCAACATCCCGATCCGGCTTATCGGTGACGGCGTGACCGAAGTGCGACGGTGACAGGCGGGAGTGTGGAGCAGGTCACATGTGCCGACCGCATCCATCGTGCACCCGCCTTGCGTGTGTCGCTCCGGCCGGGCGATCGGCGATTCGACGAAAATCGCAAGAAACGGTCAATCCCAAGATAGTTGGGTAGAAATCCCCTATGTGATCGTGCAATAGAACCTGGACAAAATCTCGGGGGAGACAATCGACGTGCCAAAACGTCCTTGGGAGGGGGCGGCATCCGCCACTCGGCGCTTTCAACATCGCGGCGACGCGACCGCGAGACGACCATGATGATGCCGATCCGCAATTTCGTCACCGGCTTCATGCCGTTGATTGAGCCGGCCTTGCGAGTAGACTGCCGCCTCGCGACAAAAGGGTAGCGCACGCGTGGCACGTTTGCTGGAAAATCACAGGCGTTACGATCTCCGCGACGATCTGGAGAAAGCGCTCAACCGCGTCGACTTCTTCCGCATCTTTCACACGATGGCATTGCGGTTCGGCTTCAACCATTTCGGCATTCTGCAGCTCGGCAACGAGAACGACGCCTGCATGTTGTCCACCCGGCTCGTCCTGCACGATCTTCCGTCGGGCCTCGCGGAAGAATACGACAAGCGCCACCGCTTCGGCGATTCGCTTTTCTACAAAACCCTGCACACATCGATCATTTCCTCCGTCTGGAGGTCAGGCGATCGCGGCTGCGCCAATGGCCAGAACCTGCTGGTCCAGCTCGGCTTCGAGCTGCTCTTGAGCGTGCCGGTGCACGCGGCAGCGACCGGCGCGCGATACGCCGTCCTGTTTCTGGGCGACGGCAACGACATCGGCCGCTCCGAGCATTTCGAGCTGACCTATGACGCCGTCTGCGCCTTCGACTATTTCTATCGCATCGCGCTTTCCAACAAGGCCGGCATGGGCCTGACGCCGCGCGAGACGGAGATCCTCAAGTGGATCTCCCATGGCAAGACGGCAAGCGAGATCGCGCTGATCGTATCGGTGTCCGAACACACCGTGAATTCGCATACGGCGACAATCCTGAAGAAGCTGGATGTCGTCAATCGGACCCAAATGGTGGCGAAGGCGATACGCGAACAGATCATTCAGTGAAGCCGATCGACGGGGCGATCTGAACCTGGCGGCGTCGCAAGGCGGCCCCGCTGACAGCAGGCGCCGCAGAAACGATGCAAACTCGCCACCCCACCCGCTTGCCGATGACAGGCGCGCGCAGCAGAATGGCTCCCGGTCACTCAGGTACTTGGACGATCATGACACAAAAAGCCCATATCCTGCTCGTTGACGACGACCCTGCGGAGAACCTCATTCTGCGCGGGCTGATCAAGAAGGTCAGCACCATCGAGATCGAACTGCATTATTGCCAGACGATCGAAAGCGCCCTCGAATTCCTTCGTTCGGGCAAACCGGTGTCGATGGTGTTGATGGACAATCGCCTTCAGCCGCAGCGCGACTTTCGCGAAACCGTGCCGGCACTCCGGTACCAGGGCTTCATCGGCCCGATCGGCGTGATCTCGGGGTCGCTCGTCGAGCCCTATTTCCAGAGTCTGGAAGAGTACGGCGCGGATTTCCGGATCGACAAGTCCGAGATCGATCCGACGGCAATAGAGTTCATCCTGAGGGAATATCTGGCACCGAACTGAAGGGGCGGCCGGCGGCCGCTTTGAGCGGCTAAATCATGAGCGGTAGAGCTACGGCGCCGAGGTCATGACTGATACGCGGCGCCGCAAACGTCGGATCAGGCCGCAGTCGTCTGCGGGGCCTGCGGACGCTTGGTCTCTTCCAGGCCGAGCAGGAAGTTGATCTGGGGACGCGCCTTGACCAGATCGTCGATGGTGTAGCCCTGAAGCACCTCGAAGAAAGCGTTCAAAGCCTTGCGCAGAGCGGTATTGAGGCCGCAGCTGTCAACCAGCGGGCAATCGATTTCACCGGCTTCGAAGCACTCGGCCATCGCGAAGCTGTCTTCCGTGACCTTGACCACGTCGAACAGGGTGATTGCGGAAGCGGGCCTCGGCAGCCGTACGCCGCCGTTGCGGCCACGAACAGTCTCGACCAGGCCAGCGCGGGTCAGCGGCTGGAGAATCTTGAACAGAAACAGCTCTGAGACGCCATAGGCCCTGGCGATTTCAGGAATGCGGCTGAGCTTCTCGCCGTTTGCAGCGCAGTACATCAACATGCGAACCGCGTAGTTCGTTTGTTTCGTCAGTCGCATCATTCACTCCGAAATCGAGAGGTTTATCAAACCTTCATATAGGACGGATCGTAGTTTGGAACAATTCCAAAATACCAAAAAAGTCACATCTGCTTGATCGTTAACGGTTTCCCAGTTGACTGTTTGGTGGCTGCCGATCAAAAAGATGAGCGATTTTGTTAACTTAGCTCAAACCAAAAAAATGGAGGAAACCATGTCCGTTTCAAGAGCTGCAATGGGCGTATTGTCCCTCACCGCCAGCCTGTTCGCGTCCACTGCTGCCTGGGCCGATGGCGAGGTCAACATCTATTCCTATCGTCAGCCCGATCTGATCAAGCCATTGCTTGATGCCTTTACCAAGGAAACCGGCATCACGACGAACGTGCTCTTCCTCGACAAGGGCCTCGTCGAGCGCATCCAGGCCGAAGGCGCCAACTCGCCTGCGGACGTGATCCTCACCGTCGACATCAGCCGCCTCACTGAAGCCAAGGATGCGGGCGTGACGCAGCCGGTCGCCAACGAGACGATCAACAAGGACATCCCGGCGCACTTCCGCGACCCCGATGGCAACTGGTTCGGCCTGACGACCCGCGGACGCGTTGTCTACGCCTCCAAGGACCGCGTCGCCGAAAACGACATCACCTATGAGGAACTCGCCGATCCCAAGTGGAAGGGCAAGATCTGCACCCGTGATGGCCAGCACTCCTACAATATCGGCCTGTTCGCCTCGATGATCGCCCACAACGGCGAAGCCGAGACCGAGAAGTGGCTGACTGGCCTGAAGAACAATCTGGCGAAGAAGCCCGATGGCGGCGACCGCGACCAGGCAAAGGCGATCCTTGCCGGCGAATGCGATCTGGCGCTTGGCAACACCTACTATGTCGGTCTGATGCTGACCAACGAGAAGGAGCCGGAACAGAAGGAATGGGCGGCGGCTATCAAGGTGCTCTTCCCGAACGCCAAGGACCGCGGCACGCATGTGAACATTTCGGGCATGGCACTCGCCAAGAACGCCCCGAACAAGGACAATGCGTTGAAGCTGATGGAATTCCTGTCGGAAGGCGAAGCGCAGAAGATCTACGCCGAGCAGGTATACGAATATCCGGTGCTGCCGGGTGCCGAGCCCTCCGACGTGGTCAAGTCGTTCGGCACGATCAAGCCCGACGAACTGCCGTTGGCCGACATTGCAGCCAACCGCAAGAAGGCATCGGAACTGGTCGACAAGGTCGGCTACAACGACGGCCCGCAGGACTGATCCTACTGCATGTTTCCTTAAATCCCATTCGATTTAAGGATCAAAACATGCAGCAATTCAAAGTGCTACAGCGACCTTTGCGCGTCAAATTAAGACGCGCGGCGCTGTAGCCATCGCGTGAATTGGAAACAGCGGGCCGTGTGCCCGCTGTTTTCGTTTTGATGACAGCGTCGCGCCTTGTGTGGGGAAGCCGCTCGACGGACCAGAGGGCTACTGAGCCTGCGCCCTCAGTTCGCCGGCATAATCGAGGATCGCCTTGCGCCGTTCCGGTGTGCCGGGATGGGTCGCAAGGATGCTGGTGTCGGAACTGTCGCCAAGCTCCTTTTCGAGCAGGTCGAAGAACCGTGCGATTGCCGTCGGATCCCGCCTGGCTTTCAGCATCAGTTCCACCGAATGCCGATCTGCTGCCGCTTCCGCGCTACGCGAAAAGGAGAGCGTAAGGAGACCGGCACCCTGCACCAGAATGTCCTCAGCACCGGAGCCGATGTCGCCACCGATCATCATGACCAGCCCAGCGACGCCCGCGGCGCGGTAGATCTGGCGCAGGCTATGCTCGAGTTCGACATGACCGATCTCGTGCGCCAGCACGCCGACGATCATTTCGGTATCGTCGCCGGCAAGCTCGATCAGCTCATCGGTAACGATCAGCGTGCCGTCGGGCAGCGCGAAAGCATTCGGGCCGATGGTCCCGCCCATGCGGAAGTTGAGGGTGTAGCCACCCTCGCCGCGATCGGACAGCCGTGCGATCGCGTTGAACCCCTCACGGATCTTGTCCTGGCGCTCAATTGCAAGCGCCGACGTGTCGAGCAGCGTGCGATCCATCGTCTCCATGGTGCTTGCCGACATGATCTTCGGCACGATCGGCGGCGTCACCAGCACGGCGATTTCGACCAGCGCCGGTACGGCATAACGATAGATGGCCACGCCGCTGAGCACGGTCGCCAGGACGACCGCGATCAGGCGCGGGTGAAAACGCTCCCATTCGTGGACGAGATTGGTTTTTCCCTTGCGTTTCAGGAAACGATCGACGGCGTCGTTGTCGGTCGTCTCGAACAGAGAACCATCGGGAAACTCGATGCGACGCGGAATGGCGCCGACGCGCGCAGAAATATCGACGGCAGCAAGTGCTCCACCTGCAAGTTCGGCGCCGGCCTCATCCAAAGCCTTGAGGCCACCGCCATCTTCGATCAGCCGCGAGGGCACCGACCGGCTGGAACCGGCCGGATGCCACTCGCCAACAGCAATCTCCGTGCCGTTAGAAGCCAAAGTCGAACCCTTCGAAGTCCATGAACTCCGAACCGACGGCCGAACCTTCCTGGGCGATCCGGTCGAACATCTCGCCGACATTGCCTTCGAAATGGACGCCCGTGTGTTCATTGACATAACGCGCCATGCGCACGGCTGCCCAGGGACGCATAAGGCCCAGCGTGAAGATGGTGACGATCATGTTGGTAATCGCGATCCAGGCGTAACGGCCCCGCGACAGGTCGCTCGTCAACTGATGCTTGCCGTCGAAGGTCGTTGCCGACCAGGCGACGTTGCGCACGCCGGCACGGTAGAACAGCGCCGCGACCCCGAAGATCGAGAGGAATGCAATGTAGGCGATGACGAACAAGGCAATCATCGAAACGTGCATTCCCAGCGTTGCCTCAATGGAGCCGTCGAACAACGACATGATCACGGCCAGATTGAGGAAACCAATAAAGGCAATGATCAGCAGGCCAGCGACGATGATGGCCGCCGACAGGAACCACGACTTGTAGATCGCACCGACGGAAGGATCGGTCGCGAATGCCCGTTGCCCATAACGCAGGTTGCTGCCGATGTAGCGATAGGACCAGCGGCTGGCGAGCGGCACCAGGATGCCAAGTGTGAGGACCGAAATAACCGGACCGACGATGAAGGCGAGAAACGCACCGCCGACGCCGCCGACGAAATCGAACCGCACATTGCGATAGCTGGTCACGCGGGCACTGAAGCGCAGGCCCCTGACGACCAGCCATGGCACGAAGGCCACCAGCAACAGGGCAAGAATGATGCCGGCGATCGGCACGACGTTCAGCATGACGTTGTAGAAGATCAGGTAAGCGAAAACGATCACCCGACCGATCAGGATCTGCTTACCCTTTGCGTGATATTCGAAGGCGCGCCCGAGAAGCACCGTGTTACCGTAGAAATAGCGGTTGCGGCGGACCTTCGCCCAGGCGGAATAGATGCCGAGCGTGATGATCGTCAGCAGCACGTTGACGATCCAGATGCCAAAATACTCTTTTCCGCTACCGGTAAACGACAGACGGTGGAAATTGTCCGGTACCCTCTGCGTCAACGTCCCTTGCATCGACGCCGTTTCGGCCACGACCATGATAAAACCTCTCTCAATGAAATCAGCTTGCGGCAGCCCGCCATCACACAGGCGCCGCGTTGCGACAGATTGACGTCAATTGTGAACCCAGCGAACTGTGGCTATCCCCCGGATGAGCCTTCCATGCAAATGAACGGTCGAAATGCCTGCAATATTCGACCAAGGCGCGAATCAATTTTCCGCCGCCTCGGGCATATCAAATTAGTTGCAGTGCAACATGACATGCAACAGAAAAGGGTCTTTCGAAGGGGCCCCGGCATGCAAAAAAAGGCCTCTCGAAGGAGGCCTCGGGCACGCAACAAAAAAGGGCCTCCCGAAGGAGGCCCTGGAGGCGGGAGGATCTTTATCCCGTCATTACTTCATCGTCGGCATGACGAACTCGGCACCGTCCTTGATGCCTGACGGCCAACGCTCAGTGATCGTCTTGGTCTTGGTCCAGAACTTGATCGAGTCCGTGCCGTGCTGGTTGAGGTCGCCGAAGGACGAGGACTTCCAGCCGCCGAAGGAGTGGTAGGCGAGCGGAACCGGGATCGGAACGTTGACGCCGACCATGCCGATGTTGATGCGCGAGGCGAAGTCACGGGCAGCATCGCCATCGCGGGTATAGATCGCGACGCCATTGCCGTATTCGTGCTTCATCGGCAGGTCGAGGGCTTCCTCGTAGTTCTTGGCGCGAACAACCGAAAGGACCGGTCCGAAGATTTCGGTCTTGTAGATATCCATATCCGGGGTGACGTGGTCGAACAGGCAACCGCCGACGAAGTAGCCGTCCTCATAGCCCTGGAGCTTGAAGTCGCGGCCGTCGACCACGAGTTTCGCACCCTGCTCGAGGCCGCTGTCGATCAGGCTTCTGATGCGCTTCTCCGCTTCCTTGGTGACAACCGGGCCCATGTCGGCCTTCTCGTCGGTATAGGGGCCGATGCGCAGGCTTTCGACCATCGGCGTCAGCTTGGCGATCAGGCGGTTGGCAGTGTCCTCGCCAACGGGAACGGCAACCGAGATAGCCATGCAGCGCTCGCCGGCCGAGCCGTAGCCGGCGCCCATCAGCGCGTTGGCGGCCTGGTCCAAATCGGCGTCCGGCATGATGATCATGTGGTTCTTGGCGCCGCCGAAGCACTGGGCGCGCTTGCCGTTCATGGCAGCCGTGCCGTAGACGTAGCGGGCGATCGGGGTCGAGCCGACGAAGGATACGGCCGAAATGTCGGGGTTGGTGAGGATCGCGTCGACCGCGCCCTTGTCGCCATTGACGACGTTGAGGATGCCGGCCGGCAGACCTGCCTCGATCATCAGTTCGGCCAGGCGGACCGGCACGGACGGATCACGCTCGGACGGCTTCAGGATGAAGGCGTTGCCGCAGGCGATCGCCGGGGCGAACATCCACATCGGGATCATGGCGGGGAAGTTGAACGGCGTGATGCCGGCGCCGATGCCGACGGCCTGGCGGATCGAGTACATGTCGATGCCGGGGCCGGCACCTTCGGTGAACTCGCTCTTCTGCAGATGCGGAATGCCGATGACGAATTCGCAGACTTCCAGGCCGCGCACGAGATCGCCCTTGGCGTCTTCAATCGTCTTGCCGTGCTCGCGCGAGAGGATCTCGGCCAGCTCGTTCATGTGGGTGTTGAGAAGTTCGACGAACTTCATGAACACGCGGGCGCGGCGCTGCGGGTTGGTGGCTGCCCACTTCGGCTGCGCGGCCTTGGCGCTGGCGACGGCAGCGCCGAGTTCCGCGTCGCTTGCCAGCGCCACGGTGCCCTGCACTTCGCCCGTTGCCGGGTTGAAGATGTTGCTCGTGCGCCCGCTGGTGCCGGCGACGCGCTTGCCATCGATGAAATGACCGAGTTCGTACATGGATGTCTCCTCCTGATCTTGATTGTGGCGGCATGATCGCACTACGATTTGAACAAAGCAATTTCCGATATTCAGCAACCGTTGTGCGCAAATTGAAGTCCATAGGGATCAGAAACATGAATTGGGACGACGTGAGAATGTTTCTGGCGGTCGCGCGCACCGGGCAGATCCTTGCCGCCTCCAAGCGGCTCGGCCTCAACCATGCCACGCTCAGCCGGCGGGTGACCTCGCTTGAGGAAACGCTGAAGACCCGTCTCCTGGTGCGCAGGCCGAACGGCTGCGAACTGACGGCCGAAGGCGAGATCTTCCTGGCGGCGGCCGAACGCATGGAAACGGAGATGCTGGCAGCACAGTCGCAGATCGGCCGCATCGACACGGCGATCGCCGGGACCGTACGCATCGGCGCGCCGGATGGATTTGGTGTCTCCTTCCTCGCGCCGCGCCTCGGGCGGCTGACGGCGCGCTATCCGGAACTGAAGCTGCAGCTCGTGCCGGTGCCCCGCTCCTTCTCGCTGTCGCAGCGTGAAGCCGATATCGCCATCACCATCGAAAGGCCGGAACAGGGACGCCTGGTCTCATCGAAGCTTACCGACTACACGCTCGGTCTCTACGCCTCCTCGACCTATCTTGCGCAGCACGGCACGCCGCAAACGATCGACGACCTCAAGCACCATCGCCGCATCGGCTATGTCGAGGACCTGATCTTCACGCCGTCGCTGAATTTTTCGGCCGAGATCATGCGCAGCTGGGATGCCGCCTTCGAAATCTCGAGCGCCACCGGGCAGACGGAGGCGGTGCGCTCCAGCGCCGGCATCGGCATCCTGCACAACTACATCGCCCGGCACACGCCGGAACTCGAGCGCATCCTGCCTGAAACCACAATCCGGCGTGCCTACTGGACCACCTACCACGAAAGCGCCCGCGACCTGGTGCGCGTGCGCACCGTGGCGGCCTTCCTGCAGGAGCTGGTGACCGCGGAGCACCAGATGTTTGCCTGACCGCGCTCCAGAGCTACAGCGCCGCGCGTCTTGTTAGACGCGCAAAGGTCGCTGTAGCACTTTGAATGGCTGCATGTTTTTATCCTTACATCGAAAACGATTTTAGGAAACATGCAGTGGAGCGATCCCGGACGATTGCGCGCCGGCGAATGTCTCTACCCACAGAATCCAACGCGGCGGTCTGGCGCGTTTTTCGCTGTCAATGTGCGACTTGTGAAACTGCCGACATCAATTCTTCGGGATTCAGCGCCCGGCACATATTTTGGCCCTGGCCATCAACTTCCGTGAAGCTCCAACGCACCACACCTTCTCGATCGAGCAGGAACTGGCCAATGAGTTGCATATGGCCGGGTACCCTCACCTGCTGATCGGCTTCTGTGATTTCGTACCCATCCTTCTCGCTGAGAAGGTCGCCCGCGGTCGCCGGATCCATCGGTTCAGGCAATTCACCCGGCCGATCGACCCGCATCGTCATGACCACGTCCATTCCAACCTTGCGTGGCCAGTCGGTCTCATTCTCCGTAAACTCGAGGAGGGGTAAGCCGAAGGCGCGGTGTGAAGCTCGCTCCGGGTCCGATGCAGCAAGAAGACCGGGTATCGGATGATAGCGGAAATAGAGTCGCGCGCGCTCGACCGGGGTGTTGACCACCGCCAGAGATTCGACGCCTTTTTCGCGCAGAGCCGTGTTGAACTGTGCCATCGCCGCGACATGGCGTCGGCAGAACGGACACAGCAGGCCTCGAAACAAACCGACCAACAACGGGCGACGGCCGCGAAAATCATCAAGTGCGATCTTCCCCTCGCGTGAGATCGCATCCAGCACAAAGTTCGGAGCCTGGTCGCCCGGTTGTAACGGATGATCCAGATAATGTGCAGACATGGTCAACCTCCTCGCCCGAAGGACCAATGAAGAAGAGGCAGCACAAGACGTACTTCAAAGAGCCCGTACTGGGCGCAAACGTCCTGCTCCAACGCAGAGAGCTCTCGGCCTCCGCCATGTTGCCGAGGTCGAAATCAAGCGCCGCAGGGCCTGACCTCTCGCCATACAGCGCCGCGCGTCTTATTAGACGCGCAAAGGTCGCTGTCGCACTTTGAATTGCTGCATGTTTTTTCCTTAAATCGAATAGGATTTAAGGAAACATGCAGTAGCGTACAGCCAGGATCGACCTGAGAATGGCCTCACATTGGCCCACGAGCAAGCAGTAAACAGCGAATCGTCATCCGTGCCACGGGACGGCACGGCGGCGAGGTCGAATGGACCTCCTGACACGCGCCTTCCCTGGTTAGATAGACACTCCGGCCTCGCGGAGTCCGTCCGCCAGTCGATCGAGCACAGTGGGATCCCGGTAAGGCAAGGCCCGCTTGAGGTGGTTGATGGAAAAGTTCGGGTTAACCTCGAACACTTCGCGCCAGTAGCGGCGCGCCTCCTCGTGGCGCCCGGTGCGACCATAGAGGCAGGCGAGATAAAAGCGCGTCATGTCCGATCGCGGCGCAAGCGCCAGGCGGCGCTTGAAGGCGATCTCGGCCTCGCCGAAACGGCCGAGGTTCAACAACGTCCGACCCAGGAAATGCAGCGACAGGTCGAATTGCGGATCGAGCCGATGGGCCCGTGTGTAGAATGGCAGCGCGTCTTCGTACCGACCTTGGAAATCCCGTATCGTGCCAAGTGCAGTATGGCAGCTCGCGGAATTGGGATCGAGTTCGATCGCCCTTTGAGCGGCATGCTCCGCTTCGTCGAAGTGCCGCATCCAACAGTGCGCGAGCGAGAGAGCGTGATGGCCATGCGGCTCGTTATCGTCGATATCGACGGCCCTTTGTGCCAGCTCCAAAGCGCGTTCAAGATCGTCGGCCGTCCCGCCGTTCCACCGATTGATGAAATCGGTCAAGGCGATGATCGCGAGAGAAGCGTAGGCAGCCGCAAGCCCCGGATCGATGGCGATGGCACGCTCGAGCATGCTGCGCGCCTCCGCGGACGATACGGCGTTGAACTGCAGAATCGCCTGGCGGGAACGGACGAGCAGATCATAGGCTTCTGGATCGACCTTGCCGAGGCTCCCGCGTCGCTCTTCCTCGCCGGTTGTTAGCTTCACCTTGAGCGCGGTGACGATGGTGCGGGTCACTTCGTCCTGAACCGCAAAGATATCTTCAATTCCCCGATCGTAGCGCTCGGCCCATAGATGACCGCCGGTCGTGCCGTCGATCATCTGGGCATTGATGCGGATTCGATCAGCGGCCCGGCGTACGCTGCCTTCCAGGACATAGCGGACGCCAAGTTCCCGGCTCACCTTGCGGATATCTGGCGCCTTGCCCTTGTAGGCGAAAGAGGAGTTGCGGGCGATCACGAAGAGGCCGGAAACCTTTGAGAGATCCGTGATGATGTCCTCGGTGATGCCGTCGGCGAAATACCCCTGCTCCGGGTCGCCGGACATGTTGTCGAACGGCAGAACGGCTATCGATGGCTTCTTTGGAAGCTGCGGCGGGGCTTCGGTGGCAATCTTGACGGGATCGTTTGTGCGGTCGTCCGGCGACCACGTCCAGATATGCACCGGGCGTTCGATGTTCTTGACCTCGTGATGACCGCTGTCGACGAAGTCGAGGTCGATGCGACCATGCACATATTCATGAACACCATCCGCAATGGCTACGCTGCCAGGCCTGGCAAGCGCCTCGATACGCGCCGCCACATTGACCCCATCGCCGTAGAGATCGCTGTCGGCGACCATGATGTCGCCCAGGTTGACGCCGACGCGAAGCACGATCGCCAGGTCTGCCGGCACGTCCTTGTTGGCGGCTGCCATGGCCCGCTGAAGTGCCGCGGCGCATTCGACGGCGTTGACGGCGCTGGAGAACTCGACGAGCACGCCGTCGCCGGTCCTCTTGAAGACGCGGCCCTGATGTGTGGCGACGAGTGGCTCCAACACCTCTTTCCATCGCGCCATGAGCTGCGTGTAGGTGCTTTTCTCGTCACGCTCCATGAGCCGGCTGTAGCCGACTACGTCAGCCGCCAAAATGGCAGCGAGCCGCCGTGTGATGGGTTCGTTGGCCATGGACAATGGCGCCTTCCTGGGGCGCCTTCCTGGCGCCCATTGGCGAAATTTTACTGGCGTCTTGCTCCCATGTCCATTCGGCTTGAAGCCGATTGGTCGATATCCAACATCGTGGCAGGGCGCGCCAACCTCCACTTGTGTGGCGGTTCCAAAAAATGTCAGCTTCAGGGTGCGATCCGGGCCTCAGGAACGACCGGTTCGGGTCGATGGCGGAGATGGACACAGCGACGTTTGGAATTCCGTTCCTGCCTTAAGCGGATTTAAGCGTTGGAACACCAACCCGCACCGTCGATTGTGGTGCATTTGTCGTCCAAATATCCGGAGAACGTCGATAGAGACGGAAGCAGGTGCGCGAAAAGCGCTTAATATCAGATAGATATAAAGAGAATGGTACGGTTGGGGGGTCTCGAACCTCCGACCTCAGGTGCCACAAACCTGCGCTCTAACCAACTGAGCTACAACCGCACAAACGAGCGACATCAGTCGCTTGGCGGCTCACATACGGAGACTTCCGCCGCTTTGCAAGCCTAAACTTGAGATTATCCTGCAAAAAGACCGGATGGCAAGCCACCCGGTCCCATTCATGCCCAGCGCGGCCAGGGGCCGGCGCGGATCAGACCTTCTTGAAAGAAGACATCGCCTTTTCAGCGGCTTCCTTGCCAGGCTTGGTAACATTCTCAGCAACCTTCTTGGTTGCTTCCTGCATCGACTTGGTCTGTTCGACGGCAAGTTCAGCCTGCTTGCGGAAGAAAGAGGTCTGCAGCTCGACGAATTCGGACAGCGACTTCACACCGAGCAGCGCTTCCATGTGCGAAAGCGAGTTTTCGGCATTGGTGCGCAGGGCGTCGATGGCCTTGAGGCCGAGTTCAACGCTACCGGTCTGGGCGCTTTCAAGCGTCGCTTCGACGGTCTTGCTTGCTTCCTCGGCAGCGGTCTTCATCTTGGAATAAGCGTCCTTCGACTGGGCAGCGCCCTTTTCCGCGAAGTCGCGGAAGCTGTCGGCAACCTTTGCCGGGTCGAAAGAGGAGAAGGAAAATGCGTCGTCGATCTTCTTGGTAGCCATGAATGCGCTCCTTGGTGTCAGGGCCCTCTTTTGAGGCGCCGTTGATTGATGCACACTATATAACCGATCCTATTGTGCATTGCAATAAAATTGTGCAGTGCACAAATTCGCCTGCGTTAACCCTTCGCGATGAAAGGGGTGAGCGAAAGACGCCGATTGCTGGACCCTCAGCCGCGTGGCGGGTATTAATAGAGTGTTAACGTACCAGCGACCCGTCAATAGGCCCGTCCATGCCCGCAAGACAGTACCCCTTCATCGACATTGCCGTGCATGAGCGGGTGCGCGAACATTTTGCGCGCGGCGATGCGGCGATCCTGTTTTCGAGGGACCTTAACCGCGTTCTGTGGGCCAACGATCAGGGTGCCGCCTTCTTCGGCGCAGACTCGATCTACGACTTCATCGACACGGGCCCCAATGCGAACGACCTGTCGGCGCGGCAGTTGAAGGCCGCCGCGACGCAGCTCGTTTCGGTCGGCGATCGTCGCCAGCTCTTGATGCGCATTGCCGCGGGCTTTCGAAGCGTGCCGCTCAATACGACGGTGGAACTGATCCGCGTCCGGCTGGACGAATTGGGCGTGCTGTTCACCGCACCCCATTCCGGCAAGCCGCTTTCGACGGAAGATCGCGCGGCGCGCATGATCGCCGGGCTCGACGGCCCGGACACGCACATGGCCGTGCTGGATGCCGACGGTACGATCGTCGCCCAGTCGCCTGGCTTTGCCAATCTCGGCATGTCCGACGAGACGCGCCGCCAACTCGTCGCCGCCGTTGCCCGCGACCATGACTGGCTGATCAAGCGCCCGGTCGCCACGGCAAAGGGACACCTGCCCGCCGCCATCGGTAAGATCGCCGACGAACCGGCGCTTCATCTTCTCTTTGCGGTGGAAACCATCCTCGGCAACCTCGACCCGGATGAAGCACCGGCCGAGGCTGTCTTGCCGCCGACAGCCGTCGCGGAGGTCGTCGAGGCCGATGTTGTGACCGACGTCGCACCCGCTGTCGTCGAAACGGAAGCGGCGATGGCTACTGGCGCGGTGGAAACGGTCGTCGAGCAATCGGCTCCCGACGAGCTGGCTTCGGCGGATCAGCGGATCGTCGCCGAACGTGAAATCGAGCAGCCGCTTGCGGAAGCCGACGACGTCGTCGCCGCAGTCGAAGCAGAGGAACCCGACCTCGCCGTCGACACCGATACCGAAACGCCGCTGGAAACAGCGACCGCCGAAACATCAGATGCGGCCCAGGAACAGACGGACGCCGCACCAGAAGGCGCGGAGCAGTTGCCGTCCGCCGAGACGGCAATTGTCGCCGAGGCAGCGCCTGTCCCCGATGCTACATCGGTTGAACCGCGCGAACACAAAGACGCCCCTGTCGGCGCTCAGTCCGACTTCGCCTTTGCGATCGGCGGGCGGGCGGTGCGGTTCGTCTGGAAAATCGACGCGGAAGGACAGTTCAGCGAAATCTCGGAGGAGTTTGCCTCGGCGGTCGGGCCGAAGGCCGCCGACGTGATCGGTGTCAGCTTCGCCTCGCTTGCGGCGCGCTATGGTCTCGACCCCGACAACAAGATCAACGAGCTCCTGCACCGCCGCGACACCTGGTCCGGCAAGACGATTTTCTGGCCGGTCGAAGGCACGAGCCTTAAGGTCCCGGTCGACCTCGCCGCCCTGCCCACCTACTCGCGCTCGCGGGAGTTCGACGGTTTCCGCGGCTTCGGCATCGTGCGCGTTGCAGATGCCGTCGAAGATCACAACGCCAACGGCCTTTCGCTCGATCGTGACGAGGATGCGATAGAGGCCAACGATCTGACGGCGCCAACTTCGCCGAATGGCGTGGCAGCCGTTGAAGAGGCGACCCACGAGATCGCGACCACCGGCGCGAATGAAGCCGACGAACCTGCACTTTTTTCCGACGAGCCGCAGCCGACCGAGGCAGTAACGACCGACCAGCCCGCGGTGCCGGCCGATCCCTTCCTTGGTGAGCGCCCAGCACTTCGCATCGTCGAGACGCCCGGACGCCGGGCTTCCGACAAGATCATCGAACTCGAGCTACACCGCCCGGCCGGTTCAAGCGCGCTCACCCGCGGCGAGCAGGCGGCTTTTCGCGAAATCGCGCGGCAGCTCGGCGAAAATTTTGTGGGACGCCCAGAGGCGCACGAGACCCGGTCGGACGAGGCTTCAGACGACGCCATCCAAGGCGAAGCGGAACAACCGGTATCTGAAACCCTGGACGAAGCAGCTCTTGAGGCCGCGCCGACCGCGACCAGCGAGTCTGAGTTCGAGACGCCAGAAGCTTCGAGCGAGGTGGCCGCAGCCGAACCTCGATCCGACGACCTGGCCGAGGCGAGCATGGACCCGGCGACGATCGCGACCGTCGGTTTCAGCGGCGAGATCCTCGATAGCCTGCCTGTCGGCCTGCTCGTGCATCTCGGCGACGACCTGCTGCACGCCAATCCGGAATTCCTGCGACTGACGGGCTACGACACGCTCGATGATTTCAAAGAGGAAGGCGGCATCGACGCGCTCTTTGCCAATGACGAGGAGGTCGGCGACACGGAGCCGGACGGCACGATGACGCTGATCCGCAAGACCGGGCAGTTGCTTCCGGTAACGGCCCACTTGCACTCGATCCGCTGGGACGGAAAGAGCGCGCTGATGCTGGCCCTGGCATCGACGGAAGTCGCGCAGCCCCAAGAGAGCGAAGCGAGCCCGGTCGAAACCGCTCCGGCTCCCGTCGCCGACGAACAGGTCGGCAAGCTCAAGACCGAAATCGACGAGCTGCGCTCGATCCTCGAGACGGCGACCGATGGTGTCGTCATTCTCGGACACGACGGCGATATCCGCTCGATCAACCGCTCAGCGAGCGCGCTCTTCAACTACGATGAGAGCGAAATCCGCGGCAAGCCGTTTGCAGCGCTCTTTGCCCATGAGAGCCAGAAGGCGGTCATCGATTATCTGCAAGGCCTGTCCGGCCATGGGGTTGCCAGCGTACTCAACGACGGCCGCGAAGTGATCGGCCGCGAGGCCGCAGGCGGCTTCCTGCCGCTGTTCATGACCATCGGCCGCCTGTCCGCCTCCAACGGCTATTGCGCCGTCATCCGCGACATCACCCAGTGGAAGCGGACCGAAGAGGAGTTGCGCAACGCCAAGCGCGCGGCCGAGACGGCAAATGCCCACAAGACGGAGTTCCTGGCGCGCGTCAGCCACGAAATCCGCACGCCTCTCAATGCGATCATCGGCTTTTCCGACATGATGGCGAGCGAGCATTTCGGCCCGGTTGGCCATCCGCGCTATATCGAATACGCCGGCGACATCGGCCGCTCCGGCCGCCATGTGCTCGATATCGTCAACGACTTGCTCGATATCTCGAAGATCGAGGCGGGCGAGATGGATCTCGACTTCGGCTCGGTCGAAATCAACGATGCGGTTTCCGAAGCGGTGTCGCTGGTGCAGCCGCAGGCAAACAGCCAGCGCGTCATCATCCGCACGTCGCTTTCGACAGCTGTGCCGAACGTGGTTGCCGACAGCCGCTCGATCAAGCAGATCGCACTCAACATCCTGGCGAACGCCATCCGCTTCACGCCATCGGGCGGACAGATCGTGGTGTCGACCTCCTATGAGCCGAACGGCAGCGTGATCCTGCGTATCCGCGACACCGGCGTCGGCATGACGCGCAGCGAACTCGACCAGGCGATGAAGCCCTTCCGGCAGGTGACGACCGGTGGCCGCAAGCGTGGCGACGGCACCGGCCTCGGGCTGCCGCTGACCAAAGCCATGGCCGAAGCCAACCGTGCGCAGTTCGCCATCACCTCGGCACCGAACGAGGGCACGCTGGTGGAAATCTCCTTCCCGTCACAACGCGTCTTGGCGAACTGACGACAGATGCTGTAAGGAAATGTTGACTTGGGGAAACCAGTTTGTTGGCATCCTCACGGCAATTCCTGCTGCATAATCCTCTTCTTGAAATCGGAGGCGATCCAAGGGGAAGATTATGCAGCGAGTTTAAAGCGTTACAGCATCCTTAGAGCGTCATGTCAGACGCGCGGCGCTGTGGCCGTTTCGCTCCGGATCAGATCGATTGCAGTCCACGTCACAAATCCTCAAGCGGCGCCCAACCGGCGCGAAAACCGGTCTTTCGCATCCGCTGCTCGCCGTATGGGCCGGGGGCGCATCGCTGATCGTGCTGATGCCGATCCTCGCCATTGCATGGCTGGCGATTTCCGGCGGCGGTTCCGACTGGCCGCATCTCATGCAAAACGTCATCCCGCGCGCCACCATCCGCACGTTGCTGCTGATCGCGTTCACCGGGATGACGACGGCCGTCGTCGGCATCGTGACCGCGTGGCTGGTGGCGAGTTGCGAGTTTCCCTTGCGCCGGTTTCTGTCCGCCGCGCTGGTGTTGCCGCTTGCCATTCCCGCCTATCTCGCCGCCTACGCCTTCGGTGAGCTGTTCACCTTCACCGGGCCGGTGCAGGGGCTGATCCGCGCTATCTTCGGCTTCAAGACCAGCCGCGACTACTGGTTTCCCGATATCCGCTCGCTCGGCGGCGCCGTCCTGGTGCTGAGTTCCGTGCTCTATCCCTATATCTATCTCGCCTGTCGCTCGATGTTTCTGATGCAAGGGCGCGCGGCGGCCGATGTTGCCCGCACGCTCGGCGCCGGGCCGCTCAAGGTGTTCTTCCGCATCCAGATCCCGATGGCGCGACCGGCGATCATGATCGGTCTGACGCTGGTGGCGATGGAGACGCTGAACGACATCGGTGCCGTCGAATTCCTCGGCGTGCAGACACTGACCTTCTCGATCTTCGACACCTGGCTCAACCGCGGCAGCCTTGCCGGCGCGGCGCAGATCGCCTGCATCATGCTCGTCTTCGTCATCGGGCTGATGATGATCGAGCGGGCTGCCCGGCGAAGGCAGCGCTTCTCCAGCCAGAAGACGACGTCGGCAGTCCATGATGCGACCAGGCTTCCGCTTTCCGGCTGGAAGAAGTGGGCCGCGACGATTGCGTGCCTGCTTCCGGTGCTCTCCGGCTTCGCGGTCCCGTTCCTGATCCTCGGCAATTACGCGCTGAAGCGCCTCGATCAATTCATCGAACCGCGGTTGCTGAACGCACTCTTCCACAGCATCCTGGTTTCCGGTGCAACCGCGCTGGTCACGGTGCTGCTCGGTTTCGTGCTTGCCTATGCCGCGCGTACCGGACGCTCGCGTTTCACCGATACCGCCGGCCGCCTCGCCTCCTTCGGCTATGGCGTGCCCGGCACGGTTCTGGCGATCGGCGTGCTCTTCCCGCTGGCAGCGCTAGACAATCTGGTCGACGCCGGCTTTCGCAGCACCTTCGGCATATCCACCGGGCTACTGATGACGGGAACGGGCTTTGCCATCATCTACGCCTGCACCGTCCGGTTCCTCACCATGGCCGAAGGCACGCTGGAGGCGGGTTTCCAGAAGCTGTCGCCGCACCTCGACATGGCTGCACGTGCGCTTGGCCGCACCGGAGGGCAGACGCTGCGAACCGTGCTTCTGCCGATGATGCGCCCCGCCGTGTTGACCGCAGCACTTCTCGTCTTCATCGAGACCATGAAGGAACTGTCGGCGACGATCATGCTGCGCCCGTTCAACTTCAACACGCTTGCGACGCTTGTTTACGAGGACGCATCGCGTGCCAAGGTCGAGGATGCATCGGTGGCTGCGATGATCATCGTCGTTGCCGGCATGATCCCCGTGATCCTGGTTTCGAGATCGATGGAGCGTCGGCCCTAACGCAGGTCGCGCAAAAGTGCGCAGCGGTTTTGCGATAAGGACATGCGTTAAGAAAAGAGCTTAAAGCGCAACAAGGGAATCCTGGAAATCGCAACGCGCTTAACAGCATTTCCAGGAAAAGTGCGAAGCGGTTTTCCGTCTGGAAATACGGGAAAACAAAGAGATAGAGCGTTTCCGCACCTCCGCCCAAAACGCTCTGTCCCGAAGGCAAAAAAAGAGGTGGCTGGGAGGCCACCTCGATAATTCAATGCTAAACCAACAAATGCTCGAGAAGTAATGACATCATGTCTGCGGCGGCATCGCTGCCAGGCGCCGACCACTCATCGGCCGGCCTCAAGTTGACATGACCATGCGCCCCCAATCGTTAACAAGACCTTACCAGCCGATCCGACAATTTTAGGGATTTATCAGCAAGTCTGAAGCCTTGGTTAATTCCGAAAGCGCGAACAAGTTAACGGCCCCTCAATTTTTGAGGGCATCGAGCCCGGCGAAAAGATCGAGCGCTTCCGGGTTGGCGAGCGCCTCCTTGTTCTTGACCGGGCGTCCATGCACAACGTCGCGGACCGCCAATTCGACGATCTTGCCCGACTTCGTGCGCGGAATATCGGCAACGGCGATGATCTTCGCCGGCACATGGCGGGGCGATGCGCCGGTGCGGATACGGTTCCTGATCGCCTTCTCCAATTGCTCATCGAGCGAGGCGCCGGATGCCATGCGCACGAACAGCACGACGCGCACGTCGTCTTCCCAGTCCTGTCCGATGCAGAGCGCTTCGGCCACCTCTTCCATCTGCTCGACCTGATTGTAGATCTCCGCCGTGCCGATGCGCACACCGCCGGGATTGAGTGTCGCGTCGGAGCGACCATGGATGACGATGCCGCCATGCGACGTCCATTCGGCAAAGTCGCCATGGCACCAGACGTTGTCGAAACGTTCGAAATAGGCGGCGCGGTATTTGACGCCTTCGGGATCGTTCCAGAACATCACCGGCATCGACGGGAATGCCTTGGTGCAGACGAGTTCACCCTTTTCGCCGCGCACGGAGCGCCCCTCGTCGTCCCAGACATCGATCGCCAGTCCGAGGCCAGGACCCTGGATCTCGCCACGCCAGACCGGCTTCAGCGGATTGCCGAGCACGAAGCACGAAACGATGTCGGTGCCGCCGGAGATCGACGCAAGCTGGACGTCCTGTTTGATGCCTTCATAGACGAAGGAGAAGCCTTCGGGCGACAGCGGCGAGCCAGTCGAGGTCAAGAGCCGCAGGCTTGAAAGGTCGTGGGTCTTGGCCGGCTCAAATCCGCCCTTGCGGACCGCGTCGATGTATTTTGCCGACGTACCGAAGACGGCAAACGTTTCGTCCGCCGCATAATCGAACAGGACGTTTCCATCAGGATAGAACGGCGAGCCGTCGAACAGGCACAGCGTCGCGCCGACCGCCAGGCCGGAGGCGAGCCAGTTCCACATCATCCAGCCGCAGGTGGTGAAATAGAAGAGCTTCTCCCCGTCGCCGAGCCCGCAGTGGAAGCGATGTTCCTTCAAATGCTGCAGCAGCGTGCCGCCGGCCGAATGAACGATGCACTTCGGGACGCCCGTGGTGCCGGAGGAGAAGAGCACATAGAGCGGGTGGCTGAACGGCAAACGCTCGAAGGCGAGCGCCTCGGCTTTAAACGGAGCGATGAAGTCCTCGAGCGTCACGCCATCGGCAATTGAGGCCGCCAGCGCCCTCGCCTCGCCCGCATAGGGAACGATGAGGGCTGGAACGTCGAGAGCCATGGAGACCGCACGAACCTTGGCGTCGACGTCCTGTCGTTTGCCGTTGTACCAATAGCCGTCGCAGGCGATGAACAGTTTCGGGGTGATCTGGCCAAAGCGATCGAGAACGCCCTGCTCGCCAAAATCGGGAGAACAGGACGACCAGATCGCACCGATCGACGCGGTCGCCAGCATGAGAGCGATCGTTTCGGGCATATTGGGCATCATCGCGGCGACGCGGTCACCCTTGCCGATGCTGCGCGCTTTCAGCGCCTGCTGCAGCCGCGAGACCAGCGTGCGCAGATCATCCCAGGAAAGCCGGTAGCTGACCTTATCCTCGCCGCGGAAAATGAGCGCATCGTCGCCGCCGGCGCGCCGCAGCAGGTTCTCGGCGAAATTCAGCGACGCCTCGGGAAAGAACCGAGCGTCGAGCATGCTGTTACCATTGACCAGAGCCGTCGCGCCACGATCGCCGATGACTTCGCAATGCTCCCAGACCGCCGTCCAGAAATCGCCGCGTTCGGCAACCGACCACGCGTGAAACGCGTCGTAATCGGCAAAGTCTTTGCCGAAGCGCTCGCTGCACCAGGCGATAAATTGCGCCATCGGGCTGTGCTCGCGGATCTCTGGACCGGGAACCCACAAAGGTTGCTCAGACTGCATGCTTTCCTCCACTCCTACTCCATGCCCTCTATACCATGCTGCAACGCAAAATAAACAGCAGGAGAACCCGCTCCGGCGTCGCATTGGCGACATTTCCATGTCGGGCGCATTTGATTTATGCGGGCTGAAAGCCTATCCAAGCAGCGTGATCCCAAGCGATGGGCAACCAGGCGGAAATGACAAGAAAAATCCTGCATATGATGGGTGAATCACGCCTTTGGTCGCGGCTTCGTCGTCGCCATTTCCTCTGGCCGGCGGCGATCGGCATCGTGCTGGCCGTCGGATACAACGCGGCCCTGCCGCTCGTGATCTCGACGACGGACGTGCGGCCGACGATGGAGCGCATGCTCGACGCCTGGTCGGGTGGCAAGAGCAGGATAACCGGCGAGCCGAACATCCGTTTCTGGCCGAACCCGACGCTGACATTGTACGGCGCCACGATCGAGACGACCGACGGTACCCCCCGCACACTCGCCCGGATCGGCAGCATCACCGCAGCCTTCAGCCTGGTTTCTGCGCTTCGCGGCGAACCGGCACTCGAAGACATCCGCCTCATCGAGCCTGTGGTAACGCTGGAGCGTGGCATCGACGGCACGCTCAACTGGGAGCGGCCGCGCTGGCTTGCGCCGCGCGAGGCGAAAGCGGACAACGACGACACCCCCTTCGGCGACATCACGATCGAGAATGGCCGCCTGCAGGTATTCGACCGGGCGACCAATTATGCGCGGGAGTTTCCCGGCATATCCGGCACCGTGAAGTGGCCCTCCTTTGCCGGGCGCCTGAATGCGCAACTGTCGAGCATGATCGGCGGGCAGGCCGTGAGCTGGGCGCTGGCCTGCGACGAGCCGCTGACGCTGCTGGCCGGCCGCAACACGACGCTGAAGACATCGCTGACCTCGGCCCCCCTCAATTTCTCCTTCGAGGGCGTCGGCAATCTGTCGATGAAACCATTCGCCTCGGGGCGGCTCCAGGTTTCCACCGCCTCGCTGCCGGCGCTTGCCGCGTGGTTTGAGGGGGCCTCGCATGAGGGGCTGCCCGAGAGCAGCTTCGATCTCAGTGCCAACGTCACGACCGGAGACGCGACGCTGAAGCTGGATGACTTGCGCCTGGCGATCGGCGGCGCGACGGCAACCGGGGTGCTCGACGTTGTCGCTCCTGCCAACGACACACCGCGCGTCGAGGGCACGCTCGCGTTCGACAGGATCGACCTCAACGGACTGCAACCACTTTTTGCGCAGCTTCCGGTCGATCCAGAAGAACTCGCCAGACATATGACCGAGGCTTTCGCCCGCACCTGGCGCGTCGACGTGCGCCTTTCGACGCAGGAGGCAGCGATCGGCCCGTTGCGGCTGACCGACGTGGCGGCCGGCGTCATGGTCGATCACGGGCGGGCGTCGCTTGATATCGGCGACAGCACCTATGCCAATGGCAGGCTCAGCGGCCGCCTCGTGCTGTCGGAAGCGGGCTTGACCCGTGGCGGCAAGCTAGAGCTGGCTCTCAAGGATGCGGATCTTGCGGCCGCCGTCGCCGACTTCGGCTTCACCGGCCCGGTGCCGACGGGACGCGGCAACGTCAACCTGGACCTGGCGACCGATCACCCGTTCTGGACGCCACGCGCAGCCGACGCATCCGGGCGCCTGACCTTGTCGCTTGCCAACGGCAGACTATCCGAATTCGACTCCGACGCCTTCTCGGACCTGGTCCGCAGGGGTGAGTTCTTCTCGCTGTCGCAGGCAGGCAGCGGCACGTTCGATTTTCAGCGGGCCGACATCGAGGCGCGCTTCAGCGACGGATCGGCCCGGTTGAACCGCGCTACCTTTATCGGGCCGACGGGCAGCCTGTCGGTCAACGGCGTCATACCCTATCGCAGCGGCAGCCTGGCTCTTGCCGGAACCTTTACCGACGCTACCAATGCCGCCCAGCGATTGCGGTTCTTCGTCGGCGGCTCCTGGCCGAATGCGGTGATCTCGCCGCTCTCGGTTCTCGGCGAGCCCAACTGAAACGGCCGGCGCTTTAAATGCACCAGCCGTCCTCTTGAAAACGGAGCTGAACTCTACTGCGCGAAAGCGGCGCGCTCGTCCTTCTCGCGTTGCGCTTCACGCTGTTTGGTCACAACAGAGGCAACGACGACACCGATCGCGACAATGCCGATCAGGATCGTGCAGATCGCGTTGATTTCAGGCGTCACCCCGAGACGAACCTGGCTGTAGATCTTCATCGGCAGCGTGGTGGCACCGGGGCCTGTGGTGAAGCTCGAGATCACGAGATCGTCGAGCGACAGCGTGAAGGCCAGCACCCAGCCGGAAAAGACGGCCGGCGCGATCACCGGCAGAGTGATCGCAAAGAAGGTCCTGACCGGGGTCGCGCCCAGATCCAGCGCCGCCTCCTCGATCGACTGGTCGAAGCTCAGGAGCCGCGACTGCACGACAACGGCAACGAAGCACATGGTGAAGGTGATGTGCGCAAGGGTGATCGTCCAGAAGCCACGGTCGAGCCCGATGGCAACGAACAGCAACAGCAGCGACAGGCCGGTGATCACCTCAGGCATGACCAGCGGCGCATAGACCATGCCGGAAAACAGCATGCGGCCGCGAAAGCGCGTGTAGCGCACCAGCGCGAGGGCCGCCAAGGTCCCGAGCACGGTTGCGCAGGTGGCCGAGATCAATGCCACGCGGATGGTGACCCAGGCGGCGTCGAGAAGCGCCTGATTGTGCCAGAGCTGCGCGTACCATTTGGTCGAAAACCCGGCCCATACCGTGACCAGCTTCGATTCGTTGAACGAGAAGATCACCAAAAGCACGATCGGCAGATAGAGAAAGCCGAAGCCGAGCACGATCGAGGCAATGTTGAAGCGTGACCAGTTGCCCATGACCTACTTCCCCTCGCCGTCGGCTTTGGCCTGCGCGTTCTGGAAGAACACGATCGGTATCACCAGGATCAAAAGCAGGATCGTGGCAACCGCCGAAGAGACCGGCCAGTCGCGGTTGGCGTTGAACTCGTTCCACAGCGTCTTGCCGATCATCAGCGTTTCCGATCCGCCGAGCAGATCGGGGATGACGAACTCGCCGACAGCCGGAATGAAGACGAGCAGGCAACCGGCAACGACGCCGGCCAGTGACAGCGGGAACGTGACGCGCCAGAAGGCGGAGAATGGCGTGCAGCCGAGATCCAGCGCCGCTTCCGTCAGCGTGTGGTCCATCTTCTCCAGCGACGAATAGATCGGCAGGACCATGAACGGCAGGTAGGAATAGACGATACCGATATAGATCGCCCAGTTGGTGTTGAGGATGATCAGCGGCTGGTCGATGACATTGATGCTCATCAGGAACTGGTTGAGCAGTCCTTCCGGCTTCAGGATGGCGATCCAGGCGTAAACGCGGATCAGGAAGCTGGTCCAAAACGGCAGGATCACCAACATCAACAGCGTCGGGCGGATCGATTTCGGCGCCTTCGCCATCCCGTAGGCGACGGGATAGGCGATCATCAACGTCAGCACCGTCGAGATTCCGGCGATGATGACACTCGACACATAGGCGTTGAAGTAGAGAACGTCCTCGGTCAGCCAGACATAGTTGTCGAGCGAGAACTCCCGTGCCTTTTCCATAATGCCGGAAAGGCCACCGAGGAGATCGAAGACCGGCGTATAGGGTGGCATCGCCACCGCCGTCTGCGACAACGAGATACGGAAGACGATGAAGAAGGGAATCAGGAAGAAGAACAGTAGCCAGGCATAGGGGATGATGATGACCAGGCGGCTGAAGACGGCTGATGCAACGCGCGCCATGGCTTCAATCCTTCAAGACGACGCCGGCGTCTTCGCCGAACGAGATCCAGACCTGCTGGTCGTAGCCGAAGGGATCTTCCACGGCGCGCACCGCGTTCAAGGACGACGCCTTCACGACCCTGCCATCCTTCAATCTGATATGGAAGACGGTCATGTCGCCGAGATAGCCGACGTCCCAGATCTCACCCTCGACCGCGTTGACCGGCGCGTGCGCCGGCGGCTGGCGGGTGACACGGATCTTTTCCGGGCGAATGGCGACCGCGGCCTTGGCGCCGGCGGCAGGCCTCTCCGGCGATGCCATGCGAATGGGAAAGCCGTTGCCGGTTTCAATGCTGAGGTAGCCGTTTTCCGCGGTTGTGGCTGTTCCGTCGAAGATGTTCACATCGCCGATGAAGTCGGCGACGAAGCGCGAATTGGGCGCCTCGTAGATTTCCGCTGGCGTTGCCACCTGCGCGACCTTGCCGTGGCTCATGACGGCGATGCGGTCCGCCATCGTCATCGCTTCCTCCTGGTCGTGCGTGACCACGACGAAGGTAAGGCCGAGTTCCTGCTGCAGGTCCATCAGTTCGAACTGGGTTTCCTCGCGCAGCTTCTTGTCGAGTGCGCCGAGCGGCTCGTCGAGCAGCAGCACCTTCGGGCGCTTGGCGAGTGAGCGTGCCAGCGCGACACGTTGGCGCTGGCCGCCGGAAAGCTGGTGCGGCTTGCGCTTGGCAAACTTCTCGAGCTTCACCAGCTTGAGCATCTGGCCGACGCGCTCGGCGATGTCGGCCTTGGGCATGCCGTCCTGCTTCAGGCCGAAGGCGATGTTGGTCTCAACGGTCATATGCGGAAACAGCGCGTAGGACTGGAACATCATGTTGACGGGCCGCCGGTAGGGCGGAATGCCGGCAAGGTTCTGGCCGTCGAGAATGATCTCCCCCGAGGTCGGCTGCTCGAAACCGGCCAGCATGCGCAGGAGCGTCGACTTTCCGCAGCCCGACGCACCCAAGAGTGCAAAGAACTCGCGCGTGTAGATGTTGAGCGAAAGATCGTCGACGGCGGTGAAATCGCCGAACTTCTTGGTGACGTTCTTGACGGAAATGAATGGCTTGGAAGCGGGATCCGCCCAGGGGGCGAAAGAGCGCCTGATACTGCCGAGTGACTTCATCATCTATCCCCGAATGATACAGCCGATGGGCACTCTCGTTTTCCCCGGTGCCCCCTTTAAGAAAATTGCCCGGATTTTGAGGTCCGGGCAATTCGTTTTGCTCTTACTGGCCGGTGACGACCTTTGTCCAGAGCCGGGTCAATACCCGCTGCTCCTTCGCCTCGAACGGCGTGACCGTGAACAGTTTCTGCATCACATCATCGGTGGGGTAGATGGCGGTGTCTTCGAGAACCGCCTTGTCCAGGAACTGCTGCGAGGCCTTGTTGCCGTTGGCGTAGAAGACATAGTTCGACGCCTTGGCGACGACCTCCGGCTTCATCATGTAGTTGAGGAATTCATGCGCTTCGGCGACATGCGGAGCGTCCGCCGGAATGGCGAGCATGTCGAACCACATCTGCGCGCCCTGCGACGGGATCGCATAATCGACGGTTACGCCAGCCTTGGCTTCGGCGGCGCGGTCACGGGCCTGAAAGACATCGCCGGAAAAGCCGACCGCGAGGCAGATATCGCCATTGGCAAGCGCGTTGATGTATTCCGACGAGTGAAACTTGCGGATATTCGGACGAACGCTGGCAAGCAGTTCGGCAGCCTTTTCAAGATCGGCCGCTTCGTGGCTATCAGGATTGAGGCCGAGATAGGCGAGCGCCGACGGCATCACATCCGTCGGGGAATCGAGAACATGGATGCCGCAATCCTTGAACTTGGCGGCTAGTTCCGGCTTGAAGATGACGTCCCAGTTGGGCTTCTCGTCGGTGCCGAGAATTTCCTTCATCTTGTCGACGTTGTAGCCGATGCCGGTGGTGCCCCACATGTAGTCGATGGCGTATTCGTTGCCCGGATCGTACTTGGCCGTACGCTCCATGATCACGTCCCACATATTGGTGAGGTTCGGGAGCTTGGACTTGTCGAGCTTCTGGAACACGCCGGCCGCGATCTGGCGCTGCAGGAAGGTCGCCGTCGGGACGACGACGTCGTAGCCCGAGCCGCCTGCGAGCAATTTGGTTTCGAGGATCTCGTTGGAATCGAAGACGTCGTAGACGACCTTGATGCCCGTTTCCTTGGTGAAGTCTTCCAGAATGCTGCTGTCGATATAATCCGACCAGTTATAGACGTTGACCACCCGCTCCTGCGCCGAAGCGAGCATGGTCGAACCGGCCAGTATGACCGTCGCCATGGTTGTAACGATGAATTTGGACATGCAGTTCCCTCGTTATTATCGGTTCGGACAAGGCCGCCCCGTGACACGGATCCAGGCCCATTCTGGATCGCTCCGGGGCGAGGTTAGGCATGTTTCTCGACAACCTCAAGCGGTTTTGTGCTGGAAAGAGGCGGACCTCTTCAGCCACCCCAGTTTTCGCAAGCCAAGGAAAATCGGGCACTTATGGCGAAGGGCGCGATCCCGCCATCGGCAGGTACCAAGCGGCCGACGTTAACCATGGCGGCAACCAGCCAGAACACGCGTTCGTTTACGATTGATTAACCATAAGGCGCATGCGATTTTTCCCCTCGGTTGTGTATCAGCGTCTGGGTAGTGTCATGAGTGGACGGAACCGCAGGATCGATCCGAGAGAGTTGAAGCGCCTTTCGATACTCGAGCCACAGAAATCCCTTGCGGCGATCGCGGTCGACTGGGCGATCATCGCCACCGCCATCGCCGTCAGCGAATATACCGGCAATATCCTCGTCTACCTCATGACCGTGATCGTGATTGCCGGTCGCATGCATGCGTTCGGTTGTCTCGTTCATGAGGCGGCGCACTACCGCATCATCAAGAACCGCAAGCTCAGCGACTGGATGAGCGACCTGTTGCTCGCCTGGCCGATGCTGGCGACCGTCGATGGCTACCGGCAGAACCACCTGGCACACCACCAGCATGCCAACACCGACGACGACCCGGACCGGACGGCAAAGCTCGGCATGGCGCAGTTCACCTTTCCGCAGAAGATCGCGCGTGGCGTGATGCAACTGCTCGGCTATCTCGTCGCCGTCAACTCGATCCGCGACATGGTGCACATGGCCAAGCGCATGTCGAAGAACGACCGGTCGACGCGGAGCTACAAGATGCTGCGCCTTTGCTTCTATATCGCTGCCGCCGCCATTTTCAGCCTTCTCGGCATCTGGCGCGAATTCGCGCTCTACTGGCTCGTGCCGTTCTTCACCTTCTTCTGCCTGTTCCTTTACGTGCGCAGCGTTGCGGAGCATTTCGGCAACATGGACTATAGCGACGAGCTGACGAGTTCACGCACGGTCTATCCGCATGCCTGGGAAAGACTGTTCTTTGCTCCGCACCACATCAACTATCATCTGGAGCACCACCTCTATCCCGGCGTGCCGTTCTATAACCTGCCCGAACTGCACGCGATCCTGATGCGCGACAAAGCCTATGCGGACAAGGCGCACATTACCCGCGGCTATACGACCGGACTACCGGCCGAATGCTTCGCCGCCAGTGCGCCGCTGCTGCCGAGCCATCACCCCGTCAGCTACTGAAAGTCCCAGCGCCTACTGAAAATCGAAGACGCTGAGGCCTGTTGCCATCTCGTCGAGCCCAAGCGGGCGCGTCACCGGAGGCTCGGCGCGCGCAAGACAGCCCTGCCGCTCGCAGAGCCGACAGGCCGCCCCGATCGCAACCGCGGGCGAGCGTAGCGTGCCATAGACCACCTCATCGGCAAAAGAGGCCTCACAACTGATCAGCAACGCGGTGCGGCGAACCCGCTCTTCAAAGCCCGCCTGCGGACCATCGAGCGTGCGCGACACGGTAAGGAACGCCAGTCCCTCTGTTGTCTCTACGCGGTCCACCAGGATTTGCCCCGGCACCGAGAAGGCGGCATGGATATTGAGCTTCGGACAGCCGCCGCCGAACCTCGCTTGCGGGAAACCCGATGCGCCGGAACGACGGAGCCGATGCCCGGCATTGTCGATCTCCATCAGGAAAAACGGAACGCCGGTCGCGCCGGGCCGCTGCAGCATGGTCAGCCGGTTGGCGACCTGCTCGAACGACACTTGGAAACGCGCCCTGAGCACGTCGATATCGTATCTCGCCCGGACGGCTGCCGCATGAAATGCCGCATAGGGCATCATCAATGCGTGGGCGGCATAGCGGGCGAGTTCGAAGCGGCCGATGCGGCGCGCTTCGGCGGTCGACAGGCGCAGCGTCTCCAACTCCCGGACGATCGCTTCGTGACAGGCAATCGAGGCAACCTCCATGGCGATCTCGCGCAACTGGTCATAGGGCGATAGGCGCTCGGAGATGAAGAGCCGCATGGAATGGCGATCGAAGCGGCGACGCAGATTGGGCATGGCATGAACGGGCAGATTGCGCACGACCAGGCCGTGTTCCTTCTTCAGCCAGGCTTTCAGTGCGCCGATCAGATCATCGCCCGGCGAAAGCGCCTCGTGAAAGGCCTCCGCCATTTCTTCGATCCGGGCGAAATGATTGGGTCTCGCCTCCAGCGTCTCGCGCACCTCGTCCATCGGTAGGCGGGTGCCCGACAGCGCCTCCATGTGCCCCTGCCCCGCCAGGAGGTCGGCAAGGTCCTTTAGCCGCGCCGCCTGCTCGCGATAGGCGCGGTAAAGCTTGACGACGCCGCCGGCGGCATTGGGCGCCGCTTCGGCAACTTCGATCAATTCCTGATCCCCCGGCAGTTCCGCCGCCAGCAGCGGATCGGCAAAGACCTCGCGCAATTGCGCCAGTCCACCGCCAGTTTCACCCTGCAGTTCCTCGAGGTCGACCTTGTAGACCGATGCGAGTTTCAGAAGCAGCTGGACGGTCAGCGGACGCTGATTGCGCTCGATCAGGTTGAGGTAGGACGGCGAGATGCCAAGCGCTTCGGCCATCGCCGTCTGCGTCAGCGAGAGCCCGTTGCGGATCCGCCGGACACGAGGACCGGCAAAGATCTTGTTCTCAGCCATTTGTCACTACCTTTACAACTCTGACGACGACCACACATTTACATAATTTACAAATTTACCGTGCACGCCTGTCAAAGGCAAGACAAGATAACCCTTTTGAAAGGCCATGAACTTCGATTTCCATAGCCCTATTGCGCAGCGCAATGTAAAAACTGTCACATCAACTAGAGACGAGGAAAGCCATACGACAAAAGTCGAATGGTGGATGAGTTCCAGCAGGAGGAAATGATGACTGATTTTTACAAGCTTGTTCCCAGTGCCCAGCAAGGCCGCTTTGATGGCATCGAACGCCCCTACACCGCTGAAACCGTGAAGCGGCTGCGTGGTTCGGTCGAGATCCGTTACTCCCTGGCCGAAATGGGTGCCAACCGCTTGTGGAAGCTCATTCACGAAGAGGACTTCGTCAACGCGCTCGGCGCGCTCTCGGGCAATCAGGCCATGCAGATGGTTCGCGCCGGCCTGAAAGCAATCTACCTCTCCGGCTGGCAGGTCGCGGCCGACGCCAACACCGCATCAGCGATGTATCCGGACCAATCGCTCTATCCGGCAAATGCCGCTCCGGAGCTGGCAAAGCGCATCAACCGCACGCTCCAGCGCGCCGACCAGATCGAGACCTCGGAAGGCAAGGGGCTATCGGTCGACACCTGGTTCGCACCGATCGTTGCCGACGCCGAAGCCGGTTTCGGCGGCCCGCTCAATGCCTTCGAGATCATGAAGGCCTTCATCGAGGCCGGAGCTGCGGGCGTTCACTACGAGGACCAGCTGGCGTCCGAAAAGAAGTGCGGCCATCTCGGCGGCAAGGTCCTGATCCCGACGGCCGCGCATATCCGCAATCTCAACGCGGCACGGCTTGCAGCCGACGTCATGGGTACGCCGACGCTCGTCATCGCCCGCACCGATGCGGAAGCGGCCAAGCTGTTGACGTCGGATATCGACGAACGCGATCGCCCCTTCGTCGATTATGACGCCGGACGCACGGTCGAAGGCTTCTACCAGGTGAAGAACGGCATCGAGCCGTGCATCGCGCGCGCCATCGCCTATGCGCCGCATTGCGACCTGATCTGGTGCGAAACCTCCAAGCCGGACCTGGAGCAGGCCCGCAAGTTTGCCGAGGGCGTGCACAAGGCGCATCCGGGCAAGCTGCTCGCCTACAACTGCTCGCCGTCGTTCAACTGGAAGAAAAACCTCGACGACGCGACGATCGCCAAGTTCCAGCGGGAACTCGGTGCGATGGGCTACAAGTTCCAGTTCATCACGCTTGCCGGCTTCCACCAGCTGAACTTCGGCATGTTCGAGTTGGCGCGCGGCTACAAGGCCCGGCAGATGGCGGCCTATTCGGAGCTTCAGGAGGCGGAGTTCGCCGCCGAGGTCAATGGCTACACCGCGACCAAGCACCAGCGCGAAGTCGGCACCGGCTATTTCGACGCCGTGTCGCTGGCCATCACCGGCGGCCAGTCATCGACGACAGCCATGAAGGAATCGACCGAGCACGACCAGTTCCGCCCGGCCGCAGAGTGAAGGACCGGGGAGCGTGGCAATCCCTGCCCGCCGCGCTCCCCATGCAATCGACGAGAAACCGCTGACACCAAGGAGAACTCCAATGACAGTTCAGACACGCGTCAAGGAAAGGGCCGAGGAACAGTCTTCGGCCATGACCCCGGATCAGCAGGCGGCGATCCGCATGGTCGCCAACGACCTGCACCGCCTTAACCAGGCCGTCATGAAAGCCGTCGACGCCGGCGTATCGGTCGAGCTGGTACGTTCGGCCCGCCATCATGGCGGCGAAGGCAACTGGGGCGACCTGTTGATCCCTGTTATCGTCACTCAGGGACGCGCGTGATGACGGTGCTGACGGCCGCAGCCTTGCTGCTTCTGGCGGCTTGGTCGAGCATACCCAAACCACAGACGGCAACCGCGACCGTCCGCCGCCCCGTTTAGCACCCCACAGACCGACAACCCTGACGCGAAAACGGCCGGCAGCAACGCCGGCCTGCCGCGTTTCACGCCGGTCTTGCAAGCAGATATACCATTTCAAGTTGCTTATTGCCGAGGCTCCTGCCTATACTAACTCGGTCTAGTGCGAGCGGGGGCACGCATGTTCCGGACAGGAACGGCGAATACGGAAGAACTGATCGATCTGATCTATGGCGCTGCGTTCGGCGAATGCAGCTGGGAGGATTTTCTGAGCCGGTTGGCGGGCACTGTGCCAAACGGTAAGTCCGCGCTCCACTATCATGACCTCGCGGCACCCGCGTCGCATGTCCCCTATGTCTCCGGATTTACGGCCGACGACCTCGATCAATTCAACAACCATTTCGCCGCAGTGAACCCGTGGATCCCGAGAACCGTTCTGGTACCCGTCGGCCGGGGCCTATGTGGCGAGCATATCGTTTCGCGGGAAGATCTGGTCAAATCCGAATTCTACAACGACTGGCTAAAGCGACAAACCGGATGCGAGACCAGCGTCGGCGTGACGATCATAAGAGATGCGACACGCACATTCATTCTATCGACATGTACGACATCAACCGACGCAGAGTTCAACCATCACGCCGCCGATCAATATACGAGCCTTGCACCGCATCTCAAACGCGCGTTCGAGTTTGTCCGGAAGCGCGATGTGATGACGGTCGAGCGCCAGCAAGGGCAATCTTTGCTCGATTCGATCGGCGTTGGCCTGATGTATGTCGGCGAGAATCTCCGTGTCCGCTCCATGAATGAACACGCGCAACGCATATCGGCGACAGGCGCGCCAATTCGTATCGCTACAGGCGGGCGCTTGACGTTAAGCTGTCCGCAGACAAGCGCAGCGCTGGAAGCGCTGACATTGCGTGGCTGCACGGATACGCGCCCACATGTCTCCATTGTCAAGGGCGCCGGTGGGACGGCATATCGCATCACGCTCTTGAAGTTGAATTCCGATGCCTTCACCGAACTCCTTAGCGGCCCAACCGTTGCTGTCGTCATTGAACCGACCACGTCGCTGCTTCCGGAAGTGCGGAGCAGGCACTTGGAGGACATCTACGGATTGACTCCCGCCGAAATCAGAATCGCCTCCGGCCTCGCTGCAGGACTGTCGTTAAGGGAAATCGCCCTGGCGAACAGCGTCAGCTACGAAACGATCCGCACCCAGCTGAAGAGCATCTATTCCAAGACCCAGGTGAACTCGCAGGCGGCACTCGTCAGCCTCTTGATGCGCTGACCGCTTCAGCTGCGGCGGGGTCGTTTGCCGGCGAAGATGTCGGCGTGGCTTTTCAGTAATTTTGTCATGCGATCGACGACCGTGCGGATTTCCGTGCGATGGCGGTCCTCGTTGTTCATCACGATCCATTGCCGATGCATAAGCGCAGGGATCTCCTCGCCCGCCCGCTCCAGCAGAGGGTCGAGGTCGCCGACGAAACAGGGCAGCACGGCACAACCGGCTCCCGCCCGGGCGAGATCGAGCAACGAACGAGGGCGCGTTACGGTCGCTACGATACGTCCCGTCGCGTTCTCATGCGGCCAACGCAGATAGGACGAGATTGCATCCTCGTCGCCGACGGCGACCCATCGGCCGTTTACCGCCGGCGTTGCATTCTTCTGCCGGTAGACGGCATAGGCAACTTCTCCCACCGGGCGGGCTGCCAGATAGCCCTCTTCCGGCTCGAAAGCGCGGATGCCGATATCGCTCTCGCGATAGGCAAGGTTGGCGCGGGTCTCGCCTATGGTGATCGCAAGGCTGAAGCCATCGCGCTCGGTGCAGAGCGCCGGGAAATTTTCGGCAAGCAGCCAGGACACCCAGGTTCCGGCGGTGATGCGAACGACCGCCCCCTCGCCCTCCCGTCGCCAGCTCTCGACGCGGCGGGCCGCCGCCTCCATCTCCTCGAGCTGCTCGAACAGAACCTGCCCGTCGCCGGTCAGCTGGTAGCCGGTCTGGCTGCGCACGAACAGCGTGCGGCCGGTGCGTTCCTCGATCTCGAGCATGCGCCGGCCCAAGGTCGCCGGGCTGGAGCCCAGCGCCTGCGCGGCGCCCGTCAGTCCGCCGGTGCGCGCGACACTCATGAAGCAGCGATAAATGTCCCAATCCATGTCTTTCATCGGTGAAAAACATAGGCCGATATCTTGTGTATGTAAAATAGCCTTTGCTGCATAGAAGAGGGGATGCCATCCAATGAGGAGCATCACCATGGAAATACTGGCAATGGCCTATCTGGCCGATATGACGATGAAAAGCCGCCGCTGGGACGAACATTTCGACCCCAAGCCGCCGGGGTTGGTGAGGCGGATGTTTCGCCGCTGCATCGCTGCGTTTGCGGCGCATCAAGAGATACAAGCCGGCAAGAATAGCCTACAAACGACTTGCGCCGCGCAACCGGTGGGTCGCGCGGCGCGATGCTGAGGACGAAGCCGCTGTGGCCTTGGCCAATCAGGCGGCGCGGTAAGCGTGGATATCGGCGGCTTCCGGCTCGAGCCGGAACTGCTCGACCAGCATCATCAGCGTGTCGGCCTGGTTGGAGAGCGCCAGGCTCGTTGCCGTTGCCTCTTCGACCATCGAGGCGTTCTGCTGGGTCATCTGGTCCATCTGGTTGACCGATCCGTTGACCTCGTTGAGCGCCACCGCCTGGTCACGGCTGGCGGTCGCGATCATTTCGACATGCTGGCTGACAGTAACGATCTGGGCGCTGATCGAGGCCAGCACCGCGCCGGTCTCCTTGACCAGGTGCGAACCGGAATTGACCTCGTTGGTCGACTTGTTGATGAGGCCCTTGATCTCGCGGGCAGCTTCGGCTGAGCGTTGCGCCAGTTCGCGAACCTCCTGTGCCACCACCGCGAAGCCCTTGCCGGCTTCGCCGGCACGTGCCGCCTCGATGCCGGCATTCAGCGCCAAGAGGTTGGTCTGGAACGCAATGTCGTCGATCACCTCGATGATCTGCTCGATCTGGCGTGAGGCCTCTTCGATGCGGCCCATGGCGGCGATCGCATTGGTGACGACGGTTGCCGAGCTGTCGGCGCTCTTCTTCGTCTGCGTGACGGCGACGTTAGCCTCGTTCGCGCGCTCCGCCGACGAGCGGACCGTCACGGTGATCTGGTCGACCGCAGCGGCCGTCTCTTCGAGCGAGGCTGCCTGGGCCTCCGTCCGCTTCGACAGCGAGTCAGCGGCATGATGCATGTCCGAGCCGCTCTGCTGGATCGCCTGTGCATTGGCGCGGATCTGGGCCAGCGTATCCTGCAGGCGGATCAGCGAGCCGTTGAAGTCCGTGCGCAGCTGTTCGAGGCGGCCATGGAACGGAATGTCGATCTGGCGCGACAGGTCGCCCTGCGCCAGACGGCCGAGGCCGGCGGCGAGTTCGCTGACGGCAAGATCGATCTGGCGATCGAGCTCGCGCTTCTCGGCGTCGTTGCGGCTTCGCTCGATCTCGGCGCGGGCGCGCTGTTCTTCGCTTTCTGCCTCGATGCGCACCTTGGAAAGCGCGTTTTCCTTGAAGACGCCCAAGGCGCGGGCCATGTCGCCGATCTCGTCCTGACGGGCGTCGCCGTCAATGGAGGTATCGAGGCGGCCGTCTGCCAGGCGACGCATGGCGGCGGTGATCTGACCGATCGGCTTCTTCAGCGTCAGCGTCAGGGCGATGCCGGCAAGCAGGGCGATGACGACGCCTGCAACAGTCGCGGCCACGGAGATCTGGTTTGCTTCCTGGCGCTCGGTGCCGGCGGCAACCTTCTGCTGTTCGGCAAAACCGGTCAGGTCGCTCCAGATCTGGTTGATCGACTGGCCGGCGGCGTCGAAATCGGCGGTCCGCTTCACGGTGATTTCAACCAGAGACGCGGCGTCCTTTTTCATTACGGTGATGATCGGCATCAGCGTGTCGGCAATGGCGTCGAAGGAGGCACCTTCGCTTGCAACACCGCGCAGCGTTGCCATGTTCTGCTGAACTGCAAGGAACTTGTCGAGCAGCTTCTGGCGGTTGCTTTCCGTCGTCGACCCCATGAAGGTTGCGGCGGAGATCTGGATGTCGGTGATCGAGCTCGAAAGCCGGCGCGTGGCCGTCAGAACGGATTCGGTGCTGACGATAAGCTGATCGAGTTCGGCGAAAATCCGGGTGGCATCGCGCATCTTGCCGACAGAAGCCGCTTCGAGACGGAAGCTCGCGGTGCGGAAACGGTCGACATACTTCGAGATACCGGCAAGCGTTTCAGGACCGGCGGGCGCCTTCAAAAGCGCACCGATCTCGCTCGATGCGGAGGTGATCGTCTCGGTCAGCGACTTCTCGTCTTTCGGCAACAGCCGGAAGATGTCGCGCTCGGTGCGGCCGATCATCGGGAAGCGTTCCTTGACGGCCTTGAGCTTATCCTCCACCGTCGTCGCCTTGCTGACTTCGGTGCCGAACTCGTTGAAGAAGCGGCTGGCGCGCATCAGCTTTTCGGCTTCGCGCAGCATGGTCTTGGCGGCATTCTCGTTCTTGCGCACGGCATATTGCAGCCGGTTCGACTCGTCGTTGATCTTGGCGCGTTCGACCAAGAGAGCATCGAGGTTCGCCGTCATCGTTGCGCGCATCTCCTGCTCGCCGACATGCAGCTTCCAGAGCCCGTCGATGCGGGCTTCGATGTCGGCGGTCGCGGCGATAGCGGCCGTCAACTCGTCCTGGCCGCTCTGGCCGGCAACCTGTGCGGCGGTCTCGGCGAGAATTTCCTTCTGCGCAGTGATCTTGCCCTGCACGGCGTCGCGGGTTTCCTCGGTGGTCGAGTGCAGGAAGTTGTTCATCCCCGCATAGACATCCTTGAAGCCGCTCAGCGTCTGCAGGACGCTGTTCGAAATCTCCATCCGGCCCTGAAGCAGGCCGGACGCATAAAGGCCGGTAATGCCGACGGCACAGATGCTGACGACGAAGGGCAGAATGAAGAACAGCACCTTCGTCTGGATCTTGAAACGGGCAAGAATTCTATCGATGAACATGGAAAACACCTTGGCTCGCAGCTCGCATTCGCCTCCCCCGGCGGCTCGAAACATGTCCCGCCTTCCGCGTAACCGCGAAAAGGACGAAACGATCGAGAGCCACCCGATGCGCAAACAGGCTGATGTTTTTCGGAAAAATCATGCGGCGCACACCGCCAGTCCGTCAGCAATCATTGCGGGACCGCGCCACCTCCCCGGTAGCGAAGTCCTGACGGAACTCACTTCGTCGCAATATTCATTTTGAACGATTAAAAATTGTATAAGCGCGGAGCACTCGCCAACGAATTTCCGAAGGCGTTGGGCTCATGAGGCGCTCGAGGTCCGGCCGTTAGCGGCCGGCTGGCAGCATCAGAGCCAATAAGCCGGCAGCGTTGCGAGGGCAGCAACGGCAAAGAACGCGATCAGAGCAATGCGGGTCAACGCTACTCTCTGGACGCGGCTCTCGTCGGTGCGAGCGATCGCGATGGCGCGGGGACGACGGCGTGGCTGGTTCATGACATCCTGTCCTTCTCACTGACCGGCAACGTTCGGCCCGGATAAACCGGCTTGCCAGTCCAGACCATATTGCAGCCATGCCGTGGCAGAGAAAAGCCCTAAAAATGGAAACAGTGTGATTTCCGTTTGCGGAACAGTTCTTTCTGACCAACCGCCGGCTGTGCCGACACCAAAGAGGTTCCGGCATATCCGTTAACAATGGCTGAAGCCAAATGCCGCAAAACCAGGGATCAGACGTCCTGGCCGGCTGCGAAGCCCGATGCCCAGGCCCATTGGAAATTGTAGCCGCCGAGCCAGCCGGTCACGTCGACGCATTCGCCGACGAAATAGAGACCGGGAACAGCCTTCGCCTGCATCGTCTTTGAATCGAGACCATTGGTGTCGACGCCGCCGAGCGTCACCTCGGCAGTGCGATAGCCTTCGGAACCGGCGGGCTTGATCGCCCAAGCCTGGATCGATGCCGATAGCGCATCGATGGTCTTGTCCGAGAGGTCGGCGAGCTGCCGTCCCGTCAGCTTGGCGCCATCGGCAAAGAATTGCGCAAGCCGGCGTGGCAGAATATCGCCGAGCGCCGTCTGGACGGCCTGCTTGCCATTGGTGCGGCGCAAACCTTTTAGGATCGAGGCGATGTCGATATCGGGCATCAAGCTCAGAACGATGTCCTGCCCCTCGCGCCAGTAGGACGATATCTGCAGGATCGCCGGGCCACTGAGGCCGCGATGGGTGATCAGCACCGCCTCGCGAAACGCCGTCTTACCGGAGCGCGCCTCGGCGTCGGCGGCGACGCCGGCTAGTTCGCCGATCGTCTCAAGCTGCACCGGATCGAGCGTCAGCGGCACAAGCCCGGGACGGGTTTCGACCAGGGCCAATCCGAACTGCTCTGCGATTTTATAGGCAAGCCCCGTTGCGCCCATTTTCGGGATCGACTTGCCGCCGCTGGCCACCACCAGCGACTGGGCATCGACCGGTCCGTCGCCGGTCATCACCCGGAAGCCGGCACCATGGCGCTCGACACTCGCGACCGTCGTCTCAAGCCGAAGCTCGGCGGCCGCATCGCGCATCTCGGCGAGCAACATCCTGATGATGTCCTTGGCCGAATGATCGCAGAACAATTGCCCCAAAGTCTTCTCGTGCCAGGCGATGCCGTGTTTTTCGACCAGCGCCAGGAAGTCTCGCGCGCCGTAGCGCGCGAGCGCCGATTTGCAGAAATGCGGATTGGCCGAGAGGAAGTTCTTCGGCCCGGCATGGATGTTGGTGAAGTTGCAGCGGCCGCCGCCGGAGATGCGGATCTTCTCGCCCGGCGCCTTTGCATGGTCGATGACCAGCACCCGCCGGCCGCGCTTGCCGGCCTCGATGGCGCACATCATGCCGGCCGCACCGGCGCCAATGATCACCACATCCTTCTTCTCAGCCACGAAACACCTTTGAGCTCTTTGCGCATTCCATTCCGGTCACGGCGGGGAAAGTCAATCGTCACGCTCTAGCCAATTGCCAATCTCTGGTTATGATGCGCTATCCGAAGCCAAAACCGGTGATTTATGCCCTCCAAGAGAAGTGCTGCCCAACAAACAACGAAAATCAGCAAAACCTCGAAAATACCCGCCGCCCTGCATTCCCTCCGAGGCGTCAAGACCTGGAAGGAAGCAACGGATTGGCTGAAGATCCGCGGGATCGAAGACATCGAATGCATCACGCCCGACCTTGCCGGCGTTCCCCGCGGCAAGATGATGCCCACCTCCAAGTTCACCTCCAACACCTCGCTTGCACTGCCTTCCGCCGTCTACCGCCACACGATCTCAGGCGAATATCCTGACGAGACCGGACAATTCCGCTACGATTCGCGCGACAGCGACATCAAGCTCGTCCCTGATCTTTCGACGCTTTCGGTCGTCCCCTGGGAAACCGACCCAACGGCGCAGGTGATCTGCGACATCGTCGGCTCCGAAGGCGAACAGATCAGCTACACGCCGCGCAACGTCTTGAAGCGCGTGGTCGACCTCTATCGCCAGAAGGGCTGGAAGCCGGTCGTTGCGCCCGAAATCGAGTTCTACCTCGTCGCCACCAATGACGATCCCGACTATCCGCTGCATCCGCCGAAGGGCCGCTCCGGCCGGTCGATCCTTGGCGGCCAGGGCTATTCGATCGCCGGCATCAACGAATTCGACGAGCTGATTGACGACATCTATCACTTCTCCGAGAAGCAGGGTCTGGAGATTGACACGCTGATCCACGAGGAGGGACCAGCGCAGCTCGAAATCAACCTTCGTCACGGCGATCCGATCGAGCTTGCCGACCAGGTGTTCCTGTTCAAGCGCACCATCCGCGAGGCGGCGCTGAAGCACGGCATCTACGCGACCTTCATGGCCAAGCCGATGCAGGGTCAGCCGGGTTCGGCCATGCACATCCACCAGTCGGTGATCGAGATCAACACCGGCCGCAATCTGTTCTCCAATCCGGACGGCTCTGCCTCCAAGGAGTTCTTCAACTTCATCGGCGGCATGCAACACTATGTGCCGCGCACGTTGGTGATGATGGCGCCCTACGTGAACTCCTTCCGCCGGCTGACGCCCGATATGTCGGCGCCGGTGAATACGGCTTGGGGCTACGACAACCGCACGACCGCGTTCCGCATTCCGGTTTCCGAACCGGTTGCCCGGCGGATCGAGAACCGGCTGCCGAGTTCGGATGCCAACCCCTATCTGGCGCTCGCCGCCTCGCTTGCCTGCGGCTATCTCGGCATCATCGAAGGCCGCGATCCGACGGCACCGACGGAAGACACGGCCAACGAAGGCGAAATCGATCTGCCGCGCGGGCTGCTCGAGGCCGTCGCCCTGCTCGAGTCGGCGCCGTCGCTTGCCGAGGTGCTGAGCCCCGAATTCATCGCCATCTATGCCGGCGTGAAACGTGGCGAGTTCGAAACCTTTATGCAGGTTATCAGCCCGTGGGAACGCGAGTTCCTGCTGCTGAACGTCTGACCTGAAAGGCAGTCCAATGCCCTGGCAAAGCCCGATCTCGCCCGGTTTCTCCTGGTATGAGGCAACCGTTCCCGATCGACCCGAATATCCGCAGATGCCGGGATCGAGGAAGGCGGATGTCGCCATTATCGGCGGCGGCTATACCGGGCTTCAGGCGGCCTACAACCTTGCTCGGCAAGGCGTCGATGTCACGCTCATCGACGCCTGCCGCTTCGGCGACGGCGCGTCGGGGCGCAACGGTGGCCAGTTCGGCACCGGCCAGCGCGCCTGGGCCGACGAGACCGAGGAAACGCTTGGCCAGGAACGGGCACAACTGCTGTTCGATATGGCAGAGAACGCCAAGCGGCACGTGCTCGACTTCGCCAGCCAACACGACATCGATATCGAGTTCATGCCGGGGCAGCTCTCCGTCGGCCACAAGAAGAGCCTGGAGAAGGATTATCGCGACCACGTCGAGGCGATGGCGACCCGCTTCGGCTATCCGCATCTCTCGTTCATGGAACGGGAGGAGACGGCGAGCCGGCTCGGATCGTCTCGCTATCACTTCGGCATCCGCGATGTCGGCACCGGACATATCCATCCGATGAAGCTGCTGCTCGGACTGGCGAAGCAGGCGGCCCTTGCCGGCGCCAATCTGTTCGAGCAGACCAAGGCGCAGAAGATCGAGCGCAAGGGAACGGCTGTTGTCATCACTACCGATCGCGGCACGATCACCACTGAGCGGGTGCTTGTCGCGTGCAATGCCTATATCGGCAATCTCGAGCCGGTCAGCGCCAGCCATGTGATGCCCATCCGCTCCTTCATCGGCGCGACCGAAGTTCTTTCCGCTCACCCCAACGTGCTTCCCGGCGGTGAATCGGTCGACGATTCGCGCTTTGTCGTGCGCTACTTCCGCAAATCGAAAGACGGGCGGCTGCTATTCGGCGGGCGCGAAGCCTACACCGCCGACAATCCGCGCGACATTTCCACCCATATCCGCCGGCAGATCAGCGAGATCTATCCGGAACTCGGCAATGTCGAGATCACCCACGCCTGGGGCGGTTCCGTTGGCATCACCTTGCCGCGGACGCCCTTCTGTCGCGAGGTGATGCCGGGCGTCACCTCGATCGGCGGCTATTCCGGCCACGGGGTCATGCTTTCCAACTATTGTGGCAAGCTCTACGCTGACCTTGTGCTGGGCAAACCGACGGAACTCGACCTGTTGAAAGCCTTGAAAATACCGGCTTTTCCGGGCGGAACACGCTTCCGATCGGCGCTTCTGTTCCTGGCGCTCAGCTGGTATGCGCTGCGCGACAGGCTCTAAGGCACGTTGTGTCAGGATGGTGTCACACTATGTGCATTAGATCTTTGTTTCCGTGCATGTCGTCGCCCCGAAACCGCGGCATATTTTCGGGCGACATGCATGAGAAAGCGTGTGCGACAGCATTTTATTGCGTCGCACCCTAGCGCGTTTAAATCGATTAGATTATATGTGTCCCTGACCTGAACAAGATCGAGATTATCCCATGAGCAGCCAGATCATTCCCGTCGAACCATTTGATTATGTCGTGTTCGGCGGCACCGGCGATCTCGCGGAGCGCAAGCTGCTGCCAGCGCTCTATCACCGCCAGATGGAAGGCCAGATTACCGAGCCGACCCGCATCATCGGCGCCTCGCGCGCCGCGTTGACGCATGAAGAATATCGCAAGTTCGCCGCCGATGCGCTGAAGGAACACCTGAGGCCGGCGGAATACAATGAAGAGGAAGTGGCGAAGTTTACCGCCCGCCTCTTTTACGTTTCCGTCGATGCCAAGTCCGACCAGGGCTGGGATACGCTGAAGAAGATCCTGGAAGAAGGCAAAGACCGTATCCGCGCCTTCTATCTCGCCGTCGGACCGGCGATCTTCGGCGATATTTCCGAGAAGATCCGCGATCACAAGCTGATCACCAAGACCACCCGCATCGTCGTCGAAAAGCCGATCGGCCGCGATCTGGCGTCGGCGACCGAGCTCAACGACACGATCGGCAAGGTCTTCCGCGAAGAGCAGATCTTCCGCATCGACCACTATCTCGGCAAGGAGACGGTGCAGAACCTGATGGCGCTGCGTTTCGCCAATGCGCTCTACGAGCCGCTGTGGAACTCCGCCCATATCGACCACGTGCAGATCACCGTTTCGGAAGCCGTAGGCCTCGAAAACCGGGCCGGCTACTACGACAAGGCCGGTGCGCTGCGCGACATGGTGCAGAACCACATCCTGCAGCTCGTCTGCTTTGTCGCAATGGAAGCCCCGACCTCAATGGACGCGGAAGCCGTGCGCGATGAAAAGCTTAAAGTTCTGCGCGCGCTGAAGCCGGTCAATGCATCCAATGTCGAGCAGGTGACGGTGCGCGGCCAGTACCGCGCGGGCGCCTCTGCCGGCGGCCCGGTCAAGGGCTACCTGGAAGAGCTCGAAGGTGGCGTTTCGAACACAGAGACCTTCGTAGCGATCAAGGCCGAAGTCAGCAACTGGCGCTGGGCCGGCGTGCCGTTCTACATCCGCACCGGCAAGCGGCTTGCTGGCCGCATGTCGGAAATCGTTATTACCTTCAAGCAGATCCCGCACTCGATCTTCGACAACAGTGCCGGTCGCATTTCCGCCAACCAGCTCGTCATCCGCCTGCAGCCGAACGAAGGCGTCAAACAGTCGCTGATGATCAAGGACCCCGGTCCAGGCGGCATGCGCCTTCGCAACGTTTCGCTCGACATGAGCTTCGCCGAGGCTTTCGACGTGCGCAATGCCGACGCCTACGAGCGGCTGCTGTTCGACGTCGTGCGCAACAACCAGACGCTGTTCGTACGCCGCGACGAGGTCGAGGCCGCATGGAAGTGGGTCGATCCGATCCTGAAAGCCTGGGAAGAGACCGGACAGCAGGTGCAGGGCTACACCGCCGGCACCTGGGGTCCGAGCCAGTCGATCGCACTCATCGAGCGTGACGGCCGCACCTGGCACGATGCGATATAGGTAAGGCAATGAGCACGACGCTTCACACATTCGACAATGGCGCCGCCCTGGCAGAGGGCTTGGCGGACGCCGTCAGCGCCGCACTTGCCACCGGCATTGCCACCCGTGGCACAGCAAGCATCGCCGTTTCCGGCGGCTCGACGCCCAAGGCATTCTTCCAGGCGCTCGCCAGGAAGGATATCGCCTGGGACAAGGTGACGGTCACGCTGGTGGACGAACGCTTCGTTCCACCGGAGAGCGATCGCTCCAACCACGCGTTGGTCACGGCCAATTTGCTGCAAGGCCCTGCGGCGAAAGCGCATTTCCTACCGCTTTACCACGCCGCCGCTTCGGCAGAAGATGCGGCCGGGCTCTCCAGCAAGGCGACGGCAAAGATCGGCACGCCCTTCGACGTCGTCGTGCTCGGCATGGGAACGGATGGCCATACCGCGTCGTTCTTCCCGGGCGGCACGCAACTTTCAAGGGCGATCGACGCGACGACGCCGCGCGGCGTGATCACCATGGAAGCCGAAGGTGCTGGCGAACCGCGCCTGACCTTTACCTTCTCCAGCCTTCACGATGCCAGGCTGCTGGTCCTGCACATCGAAGGCGAGGGCAAGAAGGTGGTGCTTGCCAAGGCGGAAGGTCCCGGCGACGAAGCCGAGATGCCGATCCGCACCATGCTGCGCCGTGCGGCCTCGCCGCTGCAAATATACTGGGCGCCATAACGGCCGGATCACCGGCCGGTTCAGGACGCTTTCAACCGGTGGCGCCCCACCGGAACGCGAAGGCGTTGAAAGAGCTCATACCGGGGCGTGGCCTGCACGTTCTCCCAAGCAGGCAACGCTCCGGATCGATGACTGGATGAAGATGAGGAGTCTCAAGACTCCGGAACAGGATTTGCCATGTCCGCCGATTCCCGCATTGCCGCAATCACCGCCCGCATCGTCGAGCGCTCGAAGCCGCACCGAGAGCCTTATCTCGATCGGGTGCGTCGTGCGGCGTCCAGCGGCCCACATCGCAGCGTTCTTGGCTGCGGCAACCTCGCGCACGGGTTTGCCGTCTGTTCCCCCGCCGAGAAGGTGGCGCTCGCCGGGGATCGCGTCGCCAACCTAGGCATCATTACCTCCTATAACGACATGCTTTCGGCGCATCAGCCGTTCGAAACCTATCCGGCGCTGATCCGCGAAGCCGCGCACGAGGCAGGCGGCGTCGCCCAGGTTGCCGGCGGCGTGCCCGCCATGTGCGACGGCGTCACCCAGGGCCAGCCGGGCATGGAACTGTCGCTGTTTTCGCGCGACCTGATCGCCATGGCCGCCGGTGTCGGCCTGTCGCACAACATGTTCGATTCCACCGTCTATCTCGGCGTCTGCGACAAGATCGTGCCGGGCCTTGTCATCGCGGCCCTGACCTTCGGTCACCTGCCGGCAGTCTTCGTGCCGGCCGGGCCGATGACGACGGGCCTGCCGAACGACGAGAAGGCGCGCGTGCGCCAGCTCTTCGCCGAAGGCAAGGTTGGCCGCGAAGAGTTGCTCGAAGCGGAATCCAAGTCCTATCACGGACCCGGCACCTGCACCTTCTATGGCACCGCCAATTCCAACCAGATGCTGATGGAGATCATGGGCTTCCACCTGCCCGGCGCCTCCTTCATCAATCCCGGCACGCCGCTGCGCGACGCGCTGACGAAGGAAGCGACGAAGCGGGCGCTGGCGATCACCGCCATGGGCAACGAGTTCACGCCATCAGGTGAAATGATCGACGAGCGCTCGATCGTCAACGGTGTCGTCGGGCTGCACGCCACCGGTGGCTCGACCAACCACACCATGCATCTCGTCGCCATGGCGCGCGCCGCCGGCATCCTGCTCACCTGGCAGGATATTTCCGAACTTTCGGACATCGTGCCGCTGCTTGCGCGCGTCTACCCGAACGGCCTTGCCGACGTGAACCACTTCCATGCCGCCGGCGGCATGGGCTTTCTGATCAGCCAGTTGCTTCGGGGCGGCCTGCTGCACGACGATGTGCGCACCGTCGTCGGCCAGGGCCTGGAGGCCTACAAGATCGACGTCCGCCTCGGTGCCGACGGCGGTGTCGAGCGCCGGCCGACGCCGGCCGAAAGCGCCGATCCGAAGGTACTCTCCACCATCGACCAGCCGTTCCAGCACTCGGGCGGCCTCAAGATGCTGACCGGCAATCTCGGCAAGGCGGTCATCAAGATTTCCGCCGTCAAGCCGGACCGCCACGTCATCGAGGCACCGGCAAAGATCTTTCATGACCAGGGCGAGTTGAACGCCGCCTTCAAGGCCGGCAAACTCGAAGGCGACTTCGTCGCCGTCGTGCGCTTCCAGGGCCCGAAGGCGAACGGCATGCCGGAACTGCACAAGCTGACGACCGTGCTCGGCATCCTGCAGGACCGCGGCCAGCGCGTGGCGATCCTCACCGACGGCCGCATGTCGGGCGCCTCGGGCAAGGTGCCTGCCGCCATCCACGTTACGCCGGAAGCCAAGGATGGCGGGCCGATCGCCCGCATTCAGGAAGGCGACATCGTGCGTATCGATGCCGTCACCGGCACGATCGAAGTGCTTGTCGAGGATATCGCGCTCAAGACGCGCATTCCCGCCCATGCCGATCTCTCGGACAACGAGTTCGGCATGGGGCGCGAGCTGTTCGCACCGTTCCGCGCCATTGCCGGCTCGGCCGACCACGGAGCAAGCGTGCTGTTCAACTGAGCCGAACCTCGGCGTCACCGCGGAGGATTTGTCTTCCATCGAGCTATCGCTGCCGGCCCTCGCCGCCGGTAGCGGGCCGCGCTTGCGAAGACGAGCGCTACTTCAGCGGCCCCGGATACATGTCGTTTCGACCGTCGTAACGCTCGACCTCCAGCGTGAAGATGTCGATATCCTCGATGCAGCGCGCATTGAGCGAGACGCGATTGTTCGGGTAGCCGCTGCGCATGATCGCCACACTGCAGGTCGGGCAGAAGTGATGACCTTCAGTCACGCCGCGCCAGACATAGGTGGAAAGGCGACGCTTCTCGGTGATCAACCGGATCTTGCTGCCGTCAATCTTCCAGTGGAGGAAGCCGGTGCGCCGGCATGTCGAGCAGTTGCACTCGACCAGCCCCGAGAGCTCCTCATCGACTTCGATGCAGATATCGCCGCAGTGGCAGGAAAGGCGGTAGGGTCGTTTCATCGATCGGTTGCCTCGCTTCTGGCGTGCAGGCGACAACAATCCAACGCCCACACTCCATGTCAAGCATAGTTTGGAGGCCTCGAAATACGGTGTCCCTGGCCGCAAAGGCGCATCGCCCGCCAGTCCGTCTCGGCCGGACGGGGCACCCGCACGAACGCTTGCCGGTTCAGCGGTAGATGTCGAGTGTGCGGTTCCGGTGGTTCGGATGGGTGCTGTAGACGAAGATGCGATTGAGGTCGCGATCGGTCAGGAGCCGCAGGAAGCGCGCTTCGACGATGTTGTTGGCGTGCACGCGCTTGAGCAGGCAGCCGACCATCTGGATGCGGGCGCTTGGAATGTCGAGGTAGAAATTCTGCGGCAGCTGGTACTTGGTCAGGATACCCAGAACCGCGCCGCTTTTCGACAGCTTGATGATTTCGCAGCGGCGGGAGCTCAGCTCCGTCATGCCCTTTTCGGTATATTCGATCCGCGCCTCGTTCCTCGTGTCCTCCATCGGGAACGTGGTTTCGCGATCGTACATGAAAGATTCTTCCTTGTTCAGGAAGTGTTGCTGCATCACCGGTGCCGCGGTCGTCATTCTACAGGCCCCTTAGTATCCCCTGCCCGTCAGGCTAGAGGAAGAAATTTAACAGAGGGTAGATTGAGGGCCTTCGCAAAGAAAAACCCGTCCGAAAATCGGACGGGTTGAAGACAAACGATGGTGGTCTTTGTCAGACGCGGTAGCTCTTGCCGCCGGCTTCGAACAGATGCAGCTTGTTCTTATCGGCCGTGAACCGGACTTTTTCGCCGCGATGAACGGGCAGGATGCCCGGGATCTTGGCGATGATCGGCTCCTTCTCCACCAGTCCCTCGATATAGAGCAGCGTCACCTCGCCGAGCGCCTCGACGATGGCGACCGTTCCTTCGAACAGGAAGTCCTCGCCGCTGGCCGTCTGGAGATCTTCAGGACGCACGCCGAAGCTCGCCGTCTTGCCGTTTTCCGACGCGTTCGTGGCGATATCGAGTGTCACCGACTTGCCGCCAGAAAGCTTCACCGTCGTCTGCGGGCCGGTGGCGGTGATCGTCGCGGGGATGACGTTCATCGCTGGCGAACCGATGAAGCGGGCGACGAACAGGTTCGCCGGGCGCTCGTAAAGCTCGAGCGGCGGGCCGACCTGCTCGATATGGCCGGCCGACAGCACGACGATACGATCGGCAAGCGTCATCGCCTCGACCTGGTCGTGGGTAACGTAGATCATCGTCGTGTCCGCCATCTGCTCGTTGAGCTTGGCGATCTCGATGCGGGTGGCAACGCGAAGCGCCGCGTCGAGGTTCGACAAAGGCTCGTCGAACAGGAAGACCTTGGGATCGCGGCAGATCGCCCGGCCGATCGCCACGCGCTGGCGCTGGCCGCCCGAAAGCGCCTTCGGCAGACGATCGAGGTACTTGGTGAGCTGCAGGATATCGGCTGCCGCGCGCACGCGCCGGTCGATCTCCTCCTTCGTCTCCTTGGCGATCCGCATGCCGAAGGCCATGTTGTCGTAGACGGTCATATGCGGATAGAGCGCATAGGACTGGAACACCATGGCGATCCCGCGCTTGGACGGCGGCACGTCGTTGACGCGCTCGCCATCGATGAACATGTCGCCGCCGGTAATCTCCTCCAGACCCGCGATCATGCGCAGCAATGTCGACTTGCCGCAGCCGGACGGACCGACAAACACGACGAACTCGCCCTGCTTGATGTCGAGATTGATGCCGTGAATGACATCGACCGCACCGTAGGACTTGCGGATATCTTTAAGCGTCAGACCTGTCATCGCACCCTCCCCTTCGTCTCTTTTGTCTGTCGTTGTCTCAAACCAGCCGCGCGAAGAATGCGCTCCAGGCTGGAAGATTGACCTTGTCGTTCTTGATCTCGGCCGTAAAACCATGGCCGTCAAGCGCTTCCACTGGCTCCTTCGGCAAATCAACCGTAGCGGCCGTACCGCTCATGTTGAATGCGCAGAAGAGCTTCTCGTTGCCGTGGCTGCGCACGAAGGCAAGCACGGGCGCATCGGTGCTGCGGAACTCGATCTCGCCTTTGGCAAAGGCCGGATGCGCCTTTCTGAACTGCAGGAAGCGTCGATAGTGCTCCATGACCGAAGCGGTGTCATCCTTCTGCGCGGAGACCGCCCGGTTCAGGTGTTCGGCCGGCACCGGCAGCCAGGGTTTGGCATCGCCGAAGCCGCCATTGGCAGCAGTGCTATCCCAGACCATCGGCGTGCGGCAGCCGTCGCGCCCCTTGAAGTCGGGCCAGAACTGAATGCCGTAGGGATCCTTCAGATCCTCGAAGGCAAGCTCGGCTTCGGTGAGAGCCAATTCCTCGCCCTGATAGATGCAGACCGAGCCGCGCAGCGACATCAGCAGGCTTGCCAGCAGCTTGGCGTGCGCGTCGCGATCGGCAACGCCATCGCCCCAGCGACTGACATGGCGAACGACGTCGTGGTTGGAAAAGGCCCAGCAGGCCCAGCCCTCCGGCGCCGCCTTGTGAAAGTCGCGCAGAACCTCGGCGACACGCGCCGGTGTCAGAGCGTCGGGCGCCAGGAACTCGAAGGCGTAGCACATGTGCATCTTGTCGCCGCCGGAGGTGTACTCGCCGGCGATCTCGAGACCACGCTGGCTGTCGCCGACTTCGCCGACCGCCGCGATTGCCGGAAACTCGTCCATGACAGCACGGAACCGCTTCAGGAACGCAAGGTTCTCCGGCTGGTTCTTGTCGTAGAGATGTTCCTGATAATTATACGGGTTGACCGCCGGTGCAGTGGAGGCGTTGCGCCGCTCCGGCGCCAGCGCCGGATTGTCGCGCAGCTGTTTGTCGTGGAAATAGAAGTTGATGGTGTCGAGGCGGAAGCCATCGACGCCGCGCTCCAGCCAGAAGCGCTCGACGCCCAAAAGCGCCTCCTGCACATCAGGATTGTGCAGGTTGAGGTCCGGCTGCGAGGTCAGGAAGTTGTGCAAGTAATATTGCAGCCGCGTCGGATCCCAGGCCCAGGCCGAGCCGCCGAAGATCGACAGCCAGTTGTTCGGCGGCGTTCCATCGGGTTTCGAGTCTGCCCAGACGTACCAGTCCGCCTTGGCGTTCGCCCGGCTGGCGCGGCTCTCGACGAACCAGGGATGCTGGTCCGAGGTATGGGACAGAACGAGGTCGATCATCACCCGGATACCGAGCCGATGCGCCTCGGCGATCAGCGCATCGAAATCGGCGAGATTGCCGAAGATCCCGTCGACGTCGGTATAGTTCGAAACGTCGTAGCCGAAATCCTTCATCGGCGAGGTGAAGAAGGGCGATATCCAGATAGCATCGGCGCCGAGCGAGGCGACATGCGGCAGGCGGGCGGTGATGCCCTTCAAATCGCCGATGCCGTCGCCGTTGGAGTCCTGGTAGGAGCGCGGATAGATCTGATAGATCACCGCGCCTCGCCACCAATCCTTGTCGGCCTGCAAAATGGATTCGCTCATTTCAGTCATGCTCATTCCGTTCAGAAGTCCCTGTGAGGTCAACCACCCTTGACCGATCCCGCCAGCAGGCCGCGCACGAGGTAGCGCTGCAGGCTGAAGAACACGATCAGGGGGACGACGATGGTGATGAAGGCGGAGGCGGTCAGGATTTCCCAATTGCCGCCGCGAGAACCCAAGAGATTGACCAGCCGGCCGGTGAGGACCAGTTCATCCTGGCCGGCGCCGAGGAAGACGATGGCGACGAGCAGGTCGTTCCAGGTCCACAGGAACTGGAAGATCGCGAAGGACGCCAGCGCCGGGAACGACAGCGGCAGGATGATCTTGACGAAGATGTCGAAGTCGCTGGCGCCGTCGACGCGTGCGGATTCCATGATCTCGCGCGGCAGGCCGGCCATGTAATTGCGCAGGAGATAGATCGCCAGCGGCAGGCCGAAACCGGTATGGGCGAGCCAGATGCCGACATAGGTCTTGGCCGGCACGCCGAAGAAGGCGCCGACGCCGTTATAGAGTTTCAGAAGCGGGATCAGCGACATCTGCAGTGGCACGACGAGCAGGCCGACGACGACCGCAATCAGGATCGCGCGCCCCGGAAACGGCATCCAGGCGAGCGCATAGGCGGCGAAGGCCGCAATCAGGATCGGGATGATCGTCGAAGGAATGGCGACCGTCAGCGAGTTGATGAAGGAAGCGCCGATGCCTTCGGCGCTCAGCACTTCGACGTAATTGTCGAAGGTGAAGCGCGGCGGAACGGCGGCGGTGAAGAAGATGCGCTGGCCGCGCGAGCCTTCCATCTTCGCGTCCGAGACGATCTCGAAGCTACCATCGGCCTGGACGGTCAGCTTCTCGCCGTCGTTGAGCTCAGCAGTTTCGCCAGGCTTGAAGGCGGTCGGCTTTTGGCTCGAAAAGCCGAAGGCGGAAACCTCACCGGCAGAGGTGCCTTCAAGCACGTCGCCCGAGATCACGAACTTGCCGTCGCGTTCGACCTGGGTATCGGCACCCGGCGCGCGGGCGACGATATTCTGGGTCGAAGTCGACAGTGCCGTCCACCAGCCGGAAACCGCGAGCTGATCCTTGTCGCGCAGCGACGAGATCAACAGGCCGGCGGTCGGCAGCGTCCAGAGGGCGACCAGGAGAAGAACAGATAGATGTACGGCCCAGGTGAGAGGGGAGCGTGTCGCCGGGTTCATCTCAGTGCCCCTTCATTTCTTTGGCCGCATTGCGGATGTTCCAGATCATGATCGGGATGACGAGGACCATGATGACGACGGCGATCGCCGCACCGCGCCCAAAGTCGCCGCCGCCGCGGAACATCCAGTCGAACATGAGATTGGCGAGCACCTGGCTCTGCCATTGCCCGTTGGTCATCGCCAGAACGATATCGAACACCTTGAGGACCAGAATAGTGATCGTCGTCCAGACGACGGCGATCGTGCCCCAGATCTGCGGCACCATGATCTTGAAGAAGATCTGCCAGCCGTTGGCGCCGTCGATCACGGCGGCCTCGACCGTCTCTTCCGGGATACCGCGCAGGGCGGCCGAGAGGATCACCATGGCGAAGCCGGTCTGGATCCAGACCAGGATGGCCATGAGGAAGAAGTTGTTCCAGAAAGGCAGCGTGATCCAGGCCTGAGGATCGCCACCGAAGGCAACGACGATCGCGTTCAGGAGGCCGATCTGCTCCGTGCCCTCGGCGCGATAATCATAGATGAACTTCCAGATGACGGCGGCGCCGACGAAGGAGATCGCCATCGGCATGAAGATCAGCGTCTTGGCGATGTTGCCCCACCAGATGCGGTCGGTCAAAGCGGCGATGACCAGCCCGAAGAAGGTCGCGAGCGCCGGCACCACCAGCAGCCAGAGGAAGTTGTTGAAGATCGACTGGCGAAACTCTCCGTCGTTCAGCATCCAGACGTAGTTACTGGCACCGACGAAGTTTTGTCCGGCGCGGTCATGCAGGCTGAACCAGACCGACATGATCACGGGGTAGATGAGGTAGATCGTCAACGCGAACAGCGCCGGGGCGAGAAACAGCCATGGCCGGATGGCATTGGTGATGCGCAGGTTGCGCGACGCCTCGACACCAGATCTCCCCTTCGATGGGAAAATCAGATCGAGAATGAAGCTGGTTCCCCAGAAGTAGGCGGCGCAGCCGAGAACCCCGGCCACCATCGTTCCTACGGCAAAGACGAGCTGTTGCATGACATGTCCCTCCCCCTGAAATGCACTTTGCGTGCAGGGCATGGCGATTGTCGCCGTTCTCGTTGGGGCCCTGCCGCGCCAAGCGTTCAACGGACCCAAGGACAGGACGGGCGGCGCAATCGCCGCCCGTCGTCCATTTTTACTTGATGGCGTCCCAGGCCTTCTGAACGCTGTCGGCAACGTCGGAAGCGGACTTGCCGCCGACGAAATCGACCATGCCGGTCCAGAAGGCGCCCGCGCCGATCTTGCCGGGCATCAGGTCGGAGCCGTCGAAGCGGAAGGTCGTCGCATTCAGCAGGATCTCGCCCTGCTTCTTCAGCGGCGGGTTGCCGTAGGCATCGACGTTGACGCTCTTGTAGGGCGTCAGGAAGCTCGTCTGCGCCATCCAGACTTCATGCGCGATCGGTGTCTTCAGGAACTCGATGAAGGCGCGTGCCGCCGGCGTGTCCTTGGTGATCATCGCCAGCGTGCCGGCACCGAGAACCGGATTGCCGAGATCCTTCTTGCTGTCATAAGGCGGCATGTAGAAGAAGTCGGCATCCTCGCCGATCACCGTGCCCTCAGGGAAGAACGACGGAATGAACGAAGCCTGGTGATGCAGGTAGCACTTCGGCGGCGACGCGAAGAGCCCCTTCGGGCTGTCGCGGAAGTCGGAGGACGCGACCGCTGCCGCGCCGCCGTCGACGAACTTGTCGTTCTTGGCAAACCAGCCGAACTCGTCGATCGCGCCGACGACTGCCGGATCGTTGAACGGGATCTCGTTCTTGACCCACTTGTCGTAGACATCGGCCGGCTGCGTGCGCAGCATCATGTCTTCCACCCAGTCGGTGGCCGGCCAACCGGTCGCGCCGCCCGAGCCGAGGCCAATGCACCAGGGCTTCTGGCCATCAGCGGCGATCTTCTCGGTAAGCGCCTTCAGCTCTTCCATGGTCTTCGGCACTTCGTAGCCGGCGTCCTCGAAGTTCTCAGGCGAATACCAGACCAGCGACTTCACGTCGATCTTGTAGGGGAAGGCATAGAGGGCGGCGTTACCGTCCTTGCCCTTGTAGGTCGAGAGATCGACCCAGGACTGGCCGGCCGCATAATTGTCGAGCAGCCACTTCTGAGTATCATCGCCGAGCGGCGTCAGGTAGCCCTTGGACGCCAAGTCGCCAATCAGGCCCGGCTGCGGCAGGATGGAAATATCGGACGGGCTGCCGGCCTGGGTGTCGATGACGATCTGCTGTTCGTAGTTTTCAGAGGACGAATATTTGAGCTCGACGCCGGTCGCCTCGACGAAATAGGCATAGACGCTCTTGAAGAGCGCTTCGTCCTCGCCGCGCCAGGGTCCGAAGATCGTCAGCGTCTGCCCCTTGAGGTCGTGACCCTTCTTGAATTCCTCGAAGCTCGCCCAGTTGAATTTGGAATCTTCGCCAGGCTTGAACTTCAGATCCGCAGCGCCGGCAGCGCCCGCAAACAGCGCCAGCGCAGCCACGCTCAACAGAAATGATCTCTTCACGGTGTTCTCCTCCCAAGATGAACCCGGATCCCGCCGGGCAGATCATCAACGCGCAAAATTCAAAGCGCTTTGAGTTTGCTAACAAACCATTCCGACACTCCAGGAGTCAAGAGCTTTCGATTCACCGGCCTTCTGCCGACAGTATTTTGCTTTGCGGCAACTTTTTGCAGCGCGAAGTCGGCTAATTCCGCTTTGTATGATGAAAAACGAGTGTTACAGAATTCGAGGGCGCTGGATCAAACCATAAAAATCATACGGATATTCAAAGCGCTTTGGGAGGGAAATTGACCATGGCGGTCAATCTCAAGCAGCTCGCGGAACTGCTCGGCCTGTCGCAGACGACAGTCAGCCGGGCGCTGAACGGCTACCCGGAAGTCAATGCGGAAACCCGCCAACGCGTGCTGCAGGCCGTGCGCGAAACGGGCTATCGGCCGAACCGGGCCGCCCAGCGCCTCGCTACCGGCAAGGCCTATTCGATCGGCATGGTCATGCCGATAGCGGCCGGCATCGATTCCGACGTGCATTTCGGCGAATTCCTCGCGGGCCTCGGCGAGGAAGCGGTCAAGCACGACTTCCATTTCGTGCTCAATCCGAGCGCGCCGGAAGACGAGGAGGCGACCTTCCAGCGCCTGGCCGCCAGCGGCAACGTCGACGCACTGTTCCTCGCCTATATGCGCGCCAACGACCCGCGCATCGCGATGCTCAAATCGCTGTCGATGCCCTTTGTCGTCCATGGGCGCTCGATCGGCGAGGCACGGGACTATCCTTTCCTCGACATCGACAACACCGGCGCCTTCTATGACGCGACACGGCTGCTGATCCAGCTCGGGCATCAGCGGATTGCGCTGATCAACGGACCCGACTACCTGACCTTTTCCATCCGCCGCCATAAGGGCATGGCCCGGGCGCTGGCCGAGCATGGGCTCAACCTCGACGAAACCCTCGTCCACCACTCGCTTATGACCGACGAACACGGATATCGCAGCATGCAGCGCTTCCTGCAGCAGCCCGACGCGCCGACCGCGGTGCTCTGTTCAAGCACCGTGCTGGCGCTTGGCGCCGTCAGGGCGATCAACCAGGCGGGACTGGCGATGGGCCGCGACATCTCGCTGATCGCGCATGACGATGTGCTGCCGATGCTGAAGCCGGAGAATTTCAGCGTGCCGCTGACGACGACGCGGTCGTCGCTCCGGGCAGCCGGCGGGCGCATCGCGACCCGACTGATTGCAGGCATCCTCAAGAGCGGCGATTATCCCGACCAGGAACTCTGGCGCGCCGAATTGATCGTCCGCGCCTCGACTGGCCCCGCTCCGCAGAAATGAAAACGCGCCGCAGAGGCGGCGCGTCAGATATCGACGGATACCAATTTGCGCTGATCAGAAGCGCGGCGGCTTGCGACCCGCCTTGCGATAGGCAGCGATGACGGTGTTTGCCATCAGCATGGCGATGGTCATCGGACCGACGCCGCCCGGTACCGGCGTGATGACGCCCGCGACCTTTTCCACTTCGGAAAATGCAACGTCACCGACGAGCTTGGATTTGCCTTCGCCCTTTTCCGGCGCGGACACGCGATTGATGCCGACATCGATGACGGTGGCGCCGGGCTTGACCCAATCCGCCTTGACCATTTCCGCACGACCGACAGCCGCCACGAGAATATCGGCATTGCGGCAGACTGCCGGCAGATCCCTGGTGCGCGAATGGGCCGTCGTTACGGTCGCATTGGCGGCAAGAAGCAGGGCCGCCATCGGTTTGCCGAAAAGGTTCGAGCGGCCGATAACCACCGCATTCAGGCCCGAAAGGTCTTCGCCATGGGTCTGGCGCACGAATACCATCGCGCCGGCGGGCGTGCAGGAAACCAGACCGCCTTCGAGATCGCCGGTCGCAAGCTTGCCGGCGTTGACGACGTGCAGGCCGTCCACGTCCTTTTCCGGCAGGATCGACTGGATGATCGGTTCGGAGTTCAGATGCTTCGGTAGCGGCAGCTGGACCAGAATGCCGTGGATGGCGGCGTCCGCATTGAGCTTGGCAACCAACGCCGCCAGATCTTCCTGGGTCGTTTCTTCAGGCAAGGTGTGCTGGACCGACTGAAAACCGCATTCCTTGGCCATCTTGCTCTTCGAAGAGACATAGGCATGGCTTGCCGGATCATTGCCGACGATCACGACCGCGAGACCGGGGCGCACGCCCGCATCAGTTTCGAGCGCCTGTGTCGCGGATTTCACGGCCTCGATAACCGAAGCGGCAACCTGCTTGCCATCAATCACAGTCGTCACGGCATTCCTCCTGGCTTCCTGTTCGCGGGACACTCTAATTCGCCTCGGGAAAGGCGATTGCCTCAAAGCGCCCTATGCTGTCCCAAACGCATAAATGCAAGGGGTCGGCATGGCCAGATGCACGTTTGCAGCGCAGGCCGCGACATTTCCTCTCATCACTGAAAGGCTGCCTGCTCGTTCTTCGCAGATGCTGAGGTTCAGCGACGCGCGACCTTCTGGCGGGAGTAGCTCTCGACGCGCGACCTGAGCGCGCGAAGATCGTCCTGCACCTTGGCGATGCCGAGATCGTCCTCGGGCTCGATAGCCAGGGGCGACGGCCTTGTCGGGGAAGCCTGGCTTGCCAGCTCGCGCGAAGCGAGATAGGCGGCAGCCAGCGACTGCGCATGGTGGGCTGCTGGCGAGAATGGCGGCGGCAGATCCGGTTCGCGCGCCTTCATTTCTTGCTCATTGCGCGCGCCAGGCCCCGGTTCCGGGTCGGTGCCCGGCTCTGGCGGATCCGGGTCGACAGTCTCCGGCGGCGCACCCCTCGGGCCGACAAACAACCCGTTCAGGCTGCGATAGATGCCGAGCAGGATACCGAGACCGAAACCGGCGAAAAAGCCCGCAAGCGTTGCGCCGATGACGATGATCTTGCGCGACGGCCCCTTGGGCTGCAACGCAGGCTCCGCCCGCGAAACGACGCGGATGTTCTTGGCCGTCAGCTTTTCTTCCTCGCGCGTTTCGCTGGCGCGCTTCAGGAAGGACTCGTAGATTTCGCGGGTCGCGGCAGCATTTCGCTCCAGTTCGCGCAGCTCGACCATCTCGCCGGACGAATTGATCTGGCGGGCCTTCTGCGCTGCGAACTGCCGGACCAGATCCCGCTCCGCACTCTCGGCACGATCGAGTTCGGTCTGGGCGGTGGCCGCAATGCGCCGCAGCTCATTGGCGATCTCGGCGCGGGAGGATTCAAGCGACTGTACGGCGGCAATGCGCTGCGGGTGACGGGGACCGAGGCTTGCATCGAGCGAGCTCAACTGCGCCCTGGTCGCCGCATATTGCTTGCGCAGCTCGGCGAGCGCCATCGAGCTGACTTCCTCCGGAAAGGCGCCGGTCAGCACGTCATCGAGCCGGACCTTGCCGGACACGTCGGCCTTCGCCTTTGCTTCGGCGATCCGGTTGCGCGCAGCAGCGACCTGATCGCTGAGGCTGAGCAGTTGTTTGTCGGCGATCAGCTCGCCGCCGGCGCCGACGATATCGTTGCGCGCCTTGTATTCCTCGATCGCCTTTTCAGCGGTATCGAGTTCGGCCTTGAGTTCGGAGATACGCTGATCGAGCGCCGCGGTGGTCTTCTGGAAGAAGCCGGACTGTGCCGCCGTCTCCTCGCCCAGAAAGGTTTCGACCAGGCGGTTGACGATCAGCGCCGATCTCTCCGGGCTTCGGCTCTGCGCTTCGACGATGACGATGAAGGTCTTGGGATCGCGCCAGACGCGGATGGCGTCGCTCAGTTTCTGCAGGGTGCGCGGCGAGACTTCGCCTTCCGCCGCGCCAGTTCCTGAAAACTCGGCATCGTTCTGCAGATCGAGATCACGTGCGACCTTCTCCATCACGGTGCGCGAGCGCAGAACCTCGAGCTGGCTGTCGACAAGCGCAAGAATGGCTTCCGTCGCCAGCGACTGCTTGGAGAGATCGGAATCCGTCAGCCGCACCTCGCGCGGGTCGATATAGAGCCTGCTCTCCGAGAGATAGATGCTGGGTGTCGACAGGGCGATCGCGACGCCGGCGACGGCGCCGAGTATCGTCGTGGCGGCAATGACGAAACGAACCTGCCAGACGGAGCGAAGCACGGCCTTGATGTCGACGAGCGGTCTGTCACCGGGTGGCAGCAATGCATCTCCACCCGAACCGTCGGAGGCGTCGTCCGCATCCCGACCGGCCAGCCACCGGGCAATCTTGCCGTCCGCACCGCCAAGGCCACGCTGCGGCCGAGTAGCCGGACCGCTCAGTGCCGACGGTATCTTGGGTTGGGGTGTCGCGCGAGCTGCATGCCGCGACGCGGCATAGCCCGGCTGTGTAGCCGCTTGATCGGCCTCGACAAAGCGGTCGAGCAACGACGAGCCGGCGGATCCTCGGCCTTTGGCGTCGGGCTTTTGCGCGCGCGCCGAGACCCGCGGGCCCCCTGCTGCGATATCGAGCAACGATGCACGCGGAACCGGGCGTTTTTCGTCGTCGACGTTGAACATGACTTATCCCGCGGCTGCCGAGATGGCGAATTCCGAATAGTGAATTCAACCTAAGGAAACAGGGAAAACAAATGGTTAATTTTGGAGAAAGAACCAACCCCAGAAACGGGCGATCTCACGCCTTATTAAGCTTTCCCGCCTATGACGGGAGAGACTCCTGGAAGTTCGATCGTGCACCACCGCATCAAAGCGCTTTATCTTCGCCACAGGGCGCTTGTTCACGCCTATCTCTCGATGACGGGGGGTTCGGCGGGGCGGCTCGTGTTGTCGCTTGCGTATTTTATCGCTGTTGCCAACACGCTTTCCATCGCCGATTTCGGTCTCTTTGCCACGGCGTCCGCCGCCGGCATCATGATCTCGCGCGCACTTGCCTTCGGCTTCATGTCGCCGCTCTACCGCGTGGCGACGGTGAAACCGCTGCTGGTGGGTACCTATAGCGCCGGGTTTCTCGTCGGCGCGCTGCTTTCCCTGCCGGTGATCGCACTGATCTGCGTCGGCACCTTCATCGCGCTTTTTTCACGCGACATGTCGGCCGGCACCTTTGCGGCCTTCATGGCGGCCGAGATCATCTGTTGGCGCGGGCTCGAAACGGCGGTCATCGTTCTCAACGGCCTCGGCCGCTTCGGCCGCGGCGCTCTGCTCGTGGTCATCGCCACGGCAATCCGCACGGCGGCGGCGCTGCTGTTTGCGCTGCTTCAGGTCAACACGCTTGGCGCCTGGTCGCAGTTCTATCTCGCCGCCAACGCCATCAGCCTCGTCATCGCTCTCGTACTGTTTTACCCAAGGGTGCGTCTTCGCTGGCAGCCCCGGCTCTACTTCCGCCGCTGGGGCGATTCGGTCTCGGTCGCAGGCGCCGAAATCCTCTTCTACATTCAGTCGGAGTTTGACAAGATCGCCGTGCTGGCGATCGGCGGCCCGGCCGTATCCGGCATCTATGCGATCCTGATGCGGCTTGCCGATCTGACCGCCCTGCCGGTGCGCTCGTTCAACACGCTGCTCGTCCAGCGGATCATGCGCACACCCGATGCGATCGCCCGCTGGCCCGTTCGCCTATCGATCGAGTTTGCCGTGGCTGCCGCCTCGTTTGTCGCCATCGCTGCAATGGCCGTTTATCTTTACGTTTTCCCGAACGGTCTGGGCCATAACGTTTCGGCTGCAGCACCGATCGTGGCGATGATCCTGCTGGTACCATCGTTCCGCAATCTGATCGAGTATCATTCGGAACTGCTCTATGCGACCGGCCGCACCGTGCGGCGCATGGCCAACCTGCTGGTCGCGGGCGTGGTGAAAGTGGGGTTGCTTGCGATGCTGCTGACGACGACCACGGATGTTGCCGAGTGGGCGCCATCGCTCAACCTGATCTTCCTGGTTTTGTATTTGCTATCCTTCGGCCTGACCTATACCGCGCTGAGCAAGCCGGCCAACCGGGTCATCTGACGCGAGTTCGACCACAGCCTTGCGGATATCGTCGAGATCGTGGCCGACGAACGACTGGACGCCGATGCCGATCTGGTGCGGGGCCATATCCCTTAGGAAATCCCTGAGGCCGGCAATGCCCTGCCGATAACTGTCGTCGAACCAGAGCACGTGGCAAAGTGCATCGGATGAGGGCTTGTGCCCCTGCCCGCCCATAACCTCGTCGACGAAGCGGCCATAGATCGTGCATTCGGAAAAGGCGCGTGTTTTTGTCACCGCTCGAACCCAGTTGCGGCCATGCAGCGCTTCGACATGGTCGACGAGCTTGCGGCATGTGTCGTTGCGCCAGGCGATCAACGTATTGATGTAATCGTTGGCCGGCAGCGCATAGGGGCCGATACCGAGAAGCCGATCGGAATGCGCAAGCCATGCCAGATGATTGGAGCGCATATTTGCGTCAATCGCCGCATCCTTGCGGTAAAGCGTCAGTCGGCCGTCCCGCCAGAGTGTGGCGGGGTCGAAGTCGCGAAGGAAGACGACATCGGAATCGACCGCGAACATCGCCGCCTCATCGATATGGCGGGCAAGCGCCAGACGTCGAAGCTGCTGAACGTGCCAGCCGCGCAGTGGTAGGCCAAAGGGGCTCAGCCAGATCTTGCGGCGCCCGCCCGAGAGCGGGTCGGTGACGGGACGCAGCCACCAGGGCAGAAGATCGCGCTCGTCGATGACCTGCCGCCGCGATCCTTCGAGTTGGTGGAAAAGCGTGACGTCGAAATCGGCGACGAGCAGATAGTGCACCCAATCGCCCTGCAGCCGCCGATCCATGCTTTCGCACATCAGGCGGCAGCGCTCGAAATCATTGGCGTAGGACGCAGTGACAACAGCGGTTCGCCTGGAGGGCTCGGTCAGCATTTTCGCGCTCCGAGGCTGGAGTTGCCGACGCTTTTTCGAGCGCGGCCCGTCAGCTTGTGCAGGAATACACGCAGCAGGAACAGCGGGTTGCCGAGGACATAGCGGCGCCACATGCGCTTCGGCTCAAGAGCCAGCCGGTAGAACCATTCGAGCCGCAGCTTGCGCAGAAGCTTCGGCGCACGCGGGAACTCCTGAGCGACGAAATCGAACAATGCGCCGACGGTGATCACCAGCCGTGCATCCTGCGGGCCGACATAGGTATCGACCCATTTCTCCTGCATCGGGCTGCCCATTGCCACGAGAAGAATATCGGCTCTCAGAGCCCGCACGTCGGCGAGCAGTTCGCGCGACCGGCTGCGATCGAAGAAACCGTCCGAAACAGGCAGGAATTCGTGCCAAGGCGCGTGTTTGCGAAAGTTCTCGGCCGCGCGCGCCAATACGTCCGGCCGCGCGCCGATCATCGCGATCCGCATCGGCCGATCGAGGTAGGTCAGCAAGGCCGGAACGAAATCGGTGCCGTTGAGATTGGCCGGGAACATGCCTCCATGGAACAAATAGGAAGCGATATCGACGCCGTGGCCATCGGGAAATACGATCTGGCGGCGCAGCACATCCCGATATTCGGTGTCCTTCAACATCAGGTTGGCGTTGTTCGCATTGAGAAAGGCAAGACTCACCTGTCCACTGCTGCGAGAAACCGCGTCGTTGGCAAAGGCGAAAGCGCTCGCCCAGCCGAGATCGGCGACCGGCATGCCCAGGATCATGCGCTGCGATACCGCAACGTTCGAGGCGGCGACAGATATGGTCACGACCGGCCTCCGTCGTGGACCTTCAATCGTGGTCGAACCTGGGCGCTTGCGTCATTTGCGGCAAGGCCGGGCAACACATCCAGCATGACCTGCATCATCCTGGCCTTTTGAGTCCGGTGGAACGCTGCGCCGTCCAGGCGCTGCGAAAGGCCGGCGCGCGCGTGGGCGACCTTTTCCACCAGCAGGCGGGCAAACTCCCGGGGATCGTCGGTCGGCGTGCAATTTTCCGGGATCGTCTCGATGCCACGCAACGAAGCCTGCGTGGCAACCGACGGCATGCCGAGCTCGAACGTCTCGATACTTTTCAGCTGTACCCCCGTGCCGCCACGGCTGATCAGCGGCACGACGGCACTGGCCGCAACGAAGGCGCGGGCGTCCGGCACGCGACCAACGAAACGAATGCCCGGATGCGAAACGACAGGCGCTCCATCCAGTTGCCCGGCGATCGCGATCGACATGTCCTGGGGAAGATGGGGCACGACCTGATCCAGGAACCAGTCCAGGCCGAGCCGGTTCGGCCGCCAGCTCCAGGTGCCGATCAAGCCGAGGTCGTGCTGGCGCTGCACATCAGGCACAATCGGCGCGTCCCAGCCGGTAACCAGCGGCAGCACGAATGCCCGGTCGTAAACAGCACGACCGAAACCGAGACGATCCGCCTCGGCGAAGGTCCACAATCCGACGGCATTCTGCGCCAGTTGCTGTTCGTAGCGTTCGAGATACAACGCCTCGCGCCGAAAGAGGAAGCGCTCCAAAAGGCCCTTGGCACGCTCGGCATTTTCCAGGGCGGAATCGGCCTCGACATTGTGAGCGACATAGATCGACGGATAGGACCTGAAAACTTGAGCGAACGCCGCGGGCAGTTGCACGGAATTGAGGACCTGACCGTCGAAGGGTGCAAGCCCGTCGAGGATCGACTGGATCCGGCCCGCCGATACGCCAAGCATCTTGGCTGACGACACCGAGGTGCGATTGAGAAAAGCGGTCGCAAGCCAGCTCAGCTTTTGCAGGCGGCCAGCCTTGGCATTGGTCACTTCCAGTTCGCCAAGCAGGTGCATCTCGCAGTCGGGCGCCGGGCGCCGCCCGGGCTGCAGAAATCCGATGACACTGACCCGATGGCCAAGCGCGAGCAGACCGTCAAGCACCGCACGATTGGCGATATCGAAACCGGAGGCGGGATTGTCTACGGGAACGAGTGAGGAAACCAGGACCAGATGCATTTTGCCACACGTCATGGATGGAGCATTGCGCCTTTCTTTAGCAGCGCGGGGTGAAGGACCGCTTAAAGCATTCATTCAAAAGTCGTTTTGCCGGTTCAGCATCTGTTTAGGAAGATTTGCTTTAGTGCTTGCCAGCAATCCGCTTGCACAGGTTTCACGATGACGTCTATCGGCCAGGATATTTCCGTCTATTTCCGGACCGAGTTGGAAGACGCCGGTGACATCGAACTCGTCGTGGTGCTACCGACCTTTCGGCGCCCGGAACATGTCATCAAGACGCTGAAAACCATTGTTTCCCAACGGCCTGACGTTGCCTTTGCCACGGTCGTCATCGAGAACGACGATGAAGGTCTGGCAGGTGCTGCGGCGGCGAAGGACTTCTTCCTCGGGCACCCGTCCGACTCCATCGTCATCATCGCCCACCAGCGTGGAAACTGCTACGCCTACAACGCCGGCTGGGCGATGGCGCTCGAAACCTATCCCAACCTGCGCGCCATTGCCATCATCGACGACGACGAGATCGCCTCACCCGAATGGCTCGATTGCCTCGTCACGGCACAGCAAGCGACCCAGGCGGACATGGTCGGCGGTCCACAGCTGCCGGTTTTCGAGGATATGAGCGGGCAGAAGTGGAAGCGGCACCCGGTGTTTACGCCCCATTATGAGACGACAGGACCTGTGCCTATCCTGTTTTCTTCGGGTAACGTGCTGGTGACGCGCCGGGTTCTCGACGCCATGCCGCGCCCGTTTCTGGACCCGGCTTTCAACTTCATCGGTGGCGGCGACGCCGACTTCTACAGCCGCAGCAAGGAGAAGGGGTTTTCGTTCGCCTGGACCAAGGAGGCCTGGGTGGCGGAAACGGTGCCGGCACGGCGCACCAACGCATCATGGATCCGTGCGCGAAGCCTCAGAAACGGGGCAATTTCGACGATGCTCGAGCACCGCCGGGATCCGAGCTTTGGCGGACGGGTGAAGACCTTCGGCAAATCGCTTGCGCTGCTTGGCGCCGCTATCCCGCGCGGCATCAAACTATGGAGAAAAACCGGTCTTGCCGCCGCCGGTCTCTACCACTTCTATGTGGCTGTCGGGCGGCTGATGGCGGAGTTCGGCCTGGTCAACGAACAATACCGCAACCCCGAAAAGAACTGAGCGCCGCTGAGTGGCGATCAGTGGGTGCTGGCGTTGATGCTGCCTTCCGGCAACTTGTCGTTGGCGACGTTGCCGTTCTTGTCGACGATGGCGACCGGCTTCTGACGCGGGACGTTCTGGCCGTTGGCCACGCGCTTGACGTCGTCCTTGGTCAGATATTCGAGCTGTTCGACGAGGACCTCGGTGATCACCTCGCCGCCAAGCTTCTTGTTGAGCCCATCCTTGACCGTCGACTTGAAGGTCGGCAGGTCGAACGTGCCTGTGTCGCCGACATCGATGAACCTCGAACCGACCAGCATGTCGTAGAGTTCGTCGGTGACCATCTGGCGAAGCGGCGCGCGCAGATTGTTGATGCCTTCCTTCGTCGCCGAGAAGGAAAGCTTGGTCAGGAAATAGCCCTGTACGGCGCCGTCCTTGATGACGGGAACCGTGATCATTTCTCCCGGAACATATTGCTCCGATGCACGCCGCGTTGCTTCCGCATCCGAGACGACGGGCGCCGAGGCGCTCTGCATCGAATAATAGACGGATCCGAGCGTGACGGCGCAGACCCAAACCCCGGTGAGAACGAGCTTGAGCATTCAGAAATCGCTATAGCGGAACTGCGCTTCGGAATAGATGCCGTCGGCATCTGCATCCTGGGCGGCGGTCTTCAGCAGATCGACGACGGATCGCACTGCGTCGAGGTGGGCTTCGACCTTTTGCGAGTTGATCTCGAGCTTGTCGCGCAGGTGACGGGTCTGCGACGCGAAGGCCGGCGAAAACTCGCCCGGCAGCGTATCGCGGTGCAGCATCGTCAGTTCGTAGAGGCAACGGCTCTTGTGCGCGTTCGACGTCTTGATATCGAACTCCGGATCGACGCCGATACGGCTGTTCTCATTGTCGATGATCATTTCCAGCCGGCCGAGCACGTTCTGGATCCGGACGTCGTTGGATGCCACAGCTTCCATAAATGAACTCCCAATTAAGCTTGTTTGTTTTTATCGTCTTCAGTCGTGTAGCCAGTGAGCGTCTTGCGCTCGTATTCCTGCACGAGGCTTGCGGCCAGGTTTCGGCTGTTGCCATCGAGCGAGGCATTGACACGTTCGCGCGCATCGCCGGCAGCCAACTGGTCGGCAATGCCGATGCCGCCGCTCTTGGAAATGACATCGCCGATCTGCTCGGCCATCATGCTTTTCCAGATGTCGCCGGACGTGCCCTTTCCGAAAACATTCTCGCTGTCGTTCGGAAGCATGGATTTCACGAAATTCTGCAGGATCATCGCTTCGAACTTGCGATAGGTCTCGGGAACCTTCTTCTGCTCGACCCGGTTGTTGATATCGCCGAGGCCGCTCGATCCCTCCGAAGAGTTGAGGACGTTGACGGCGGCGGCGAAACCGTTGCCGTTTTCGGCGAGGCTCGTCGCCTGGAAGGCGGCGCGATTGGCCTTCAGCCGGGCCTGCGCTTCCTGCACCTCGGCCGGATCGGCCGCGCGCACGACGTCCATCACCAGATCGCTGGGCGGAGAGATAGCCATGACAAATCCTCTCGACAACGGCATCGCAGCGACCCCGACCGGGCCGACGCAATCGCGCGTTCAACATCTCGACCGAACGTCCCACCACACGGGGGTGGAGCGTTCCGGATGTCGCACTATCGCCCGTCAACCTTACCGGAAGCTGGCGCTTGGCGGGCAACGTGTTGATCGATCAGGTCATAGATCGAATTGTCGGCCTCTTCCCGGTCTTCCGATTGCCGGGCATCCTTCATGTTTTCCTCGAGCCGGTCGGCCTTGGCCCGCTCCTTCAGCATGCGCGCTTCGTGCGTCTGCTGGATGCCGAACAGCATCTGGTCCTTCTGCACGAGGCGCCCGACCTGCGAGGAATAGTGGCCGGAAAACATGCGATGCATCGGATGGGCCGAGCCCATGGCATCGACGACGACATCAATCGTCTCGGCCAGGGCCTCGCGCTGCCGCACCATCTCGACAAAGTCAGCCTCGGCCATCTGCTCGAGATGCCGTTGGACTGCGACCAGGCGCTTGAGCTTCTGCGACCGCGTCTTCATGTGGCTATACCCCTTGCATGACCGGCGCAAAGCCGTCGCCGAACAGGCGCAGCATGGCGGCGATACCGAGATAGAGCAGGAACATGCCGCCCATGATCAGATAGGGCTGCGAGATGAAGTAGATCGGGATCTGCGGCGCCAGCTTGTTGACCATGCCGATGGCGACGTTGAACAAAAGGCCATAGATCAGGAAGGGGCTCGCGAGCCTCAGCATGATCATGAAGGTCTGCTCGAGCGAATCCGTCAGGGTGATGAGCACGCCCTGCGGATCGAAGACGCTGCCGACCGGCATGACCCGATAGGACTGGGCGATCGCCTCGAACATCACGTGGTGGAAATCGAGCATGAACAGGATCATCAAGCCGGCAAAACTGATCATGCTGGTGAGCTGGTTTTCCGCCGTGTCTTCGATCACGTCCGACGACGGCGGCGGGCTGAAGCCCATCAGCATCGTTATCGTCGTGCCAGCGAACTGAAGGCCGAGCACATAGTAGCGGGCAACCAGGCCGATGACCGCGCCGACGGCGGTTTCGGCAGCGATCAGGTAGATATAGGTGTGTCCCTTGCCGGTCACCTGCGGATAGATATCGGTCCACATGACGGGTAGGATCGCCATGGAGATGGCGACCGCGATGAACAGCCGGATCTGCATGGGAATGCGCGCGGTCGAGAACCCCGGCATGATCATGATACACGCCCCGATCCGGCAGAATGCCGCAAACAGTGCGAGCACCGTGCCCTCGGGGTCGGTTATCATGAAATAGAGCCGATGATCTTGATCTCGAGGCCCTTGGCAAGCTCGACATGCGAGAGCACGGGCAAAGTGGCAAAAAGACGCTCGATGATCATGCGGACATAAGAACGGGATTCGGGCGAACTTACCAGTACGAAGGGCATGCCGCGATCGAGATGTTCACGGATAACTTTCGTCGCCTGCTCGCTGAACTCTTCGAGATGGCGCGGATCGATGTCGAACTCGACGACTTCACCCTTTGCGTCGCGCTTCAGCGCCTGGTGGAACACCATATCCCATTTGTTGCCGAGGCGCAGGACGCGCAGGACGCCGTTGTCGGCAAGGTCGCCGCACAGCTGCTGCGACATGCGCACACGCACGTGCTCGACGATCTGCTCCGTCTTGCGGACATGCGGCGCGAGTTCGGCCACCGCTTCGAGGATCAGGTGCAGGTTGCGGATCGATACCCGCTCCGCCAAGAGCAGCTTCAAGACTGCCTGCAGGCCGGAATAGGACATGTGCGAAGTGCAGATTTCGTCGGCCAGCTTGCGGTATTCCGGGTCCAGCCGATCGATCAGTACCTTCACATCCTTGTAGGACAAGAGATGCGGCAGGTTGTTGCGGATCACTTCGGACAGATGCGTCAGCACCACCGAGACGTTGTCGATCGGGTGGAAGCCTTCGCGCTTCAGGTCTTCGGTGAATGTCTCGAGGATCGAGACCGCCGGCATGCCGAAGGCGGGCTCACGGATCTCGTCTCCCGGCACGCTCGGACGGCGGCCGCCGCCTGTGACCACCAGAACTTCACCGACACGCACCGTGTTGGAGGCGATCGTCGTGCCGTGGATGCGCACGTGATAGGCCTTGTCCGGGATGCTGATGTCGTCGGAAACCTTGATCTCCGGAATGACGAGACCGTATTGACCGGCGAACTTGCGGCGCATCTTGCCGACGCGGAAGGCCAGTTCCTGGTGCGCGCCGAGCAGTCGGGTCGACACCTGCTTGCCGAGCAGCAATTCGATCTCCGCCGTCTTCAGCACCGATTTGACCGAGTCCGCCTCACCGTCCTTAGCCTGCTGGGCCGTCGCGGCTTCCTCCATCCGGCGCGCCGCATTTTCCGCCTCGATCTGCCGCGGAATGACCCAGCTCAGGAACGCCATGCCGCCGCCAAGGAACGCAAACGGCAGAAACGGCAGTCCCGGAACCAGCGCAAGCAGGATGATCAGACCGGAGGCAACCATCAAAGCGCGGGGATAACCACCGAGCTGCCCGACAACGGCCTGGTCGGTCGAGCCGGCGGTTCCGCCACGCGACACGAGGAGGCCGGCGGCGAGCGAGACGATCAGCGCGGGGATCTGTGAGACCAGACCGTCACCGACGGAAAGCTTGACGAAGACGTCGGCCGCTTCGCCGATCGGCATGTCATGGCGCAGATAGCCGATGATGATGCCGCCAAAAATATTGATCGCGGTGATGATCAGGCCGGCGATCGCATCGCCGCGCACGAACTTCGACGCGCCGTCCATTGCGCCGAAGAACGAGCTTTCCTGCTCCAGTTCGCGACGACGATGCTGCGCTTCCTTTTCGTCGATCAGACCGGCCGAAAGGTCGGCGTCGATCGCCATCTGCTTGCCGGGAATGGCATCGAGGGTGAAGCGCGCGCCGACTTCGGCGATACGCGTCGCACCCTTGGTGATGACGATGAAGTTCACCGTGATCAGGATCAGGAAGACGATCAGACCGATGACGAAATCGCCGGACATGACGAGGCTGGCGAAACCGGAAATGACGCCGCCGGCGGCGCCGTGGCCTTCGTGACCGTGGGAAAGGATGACGCGCGTCGTTGCGATATTCAACGCCAGGCGAACCATGGTCGAAATCAAAAGGATCGTCGGAAAGGACGAGAATTCGAGCGGCCGCTGGATCCACAGCGCCACCATCAGGATCAGGACCGAGAAGGCGATCGAGAAAGCCAGCCCCATGTCGATCAGGAACGGCGGGATCGGCAGGAAGAGAATTGCCAGGATCATGACGATCCCGAGCGCAAAGCCGATGTCCCGGCCCTTTGGTGCTACTTTCGGGATGATCAACGCCGCTTGCTGTGCCATGTCTCTTCCGTCTCTTCATGAGAGGTCGGGCAGCATTCACACGCGCTGCCCCAATCTTAAGACCGGAGATAGAGGCCCAAGCTTGCGCGAAGGTGGTAGCGCGACAGCGCCGCGCGTCAAATATGACGCGCAAAGGACGCTGTATCGCTTTAAACTTGCTGCATAATTTCATTCTTAAATCGGATCCGATTTAAGAATGAAATTATGCCGTAAGGCGCGCTCAGAATCCGGACTGGATTCGGGAGAAGACGATGTCGGTGAAGATCGAGATCTGGGCGCCGATGAAAGGCGCGGAAACAGCGACCGTGATCATCACGGCAAGGATCTTCGGTACGAAGGTCAGGGTCATTTCCTGAACCTGGGTCAGCGCCTGAATGAAGGCGATGACGACGCCGACGATCATCGCGGCGAGAACGGCGGGCCCCGAGGCAACGATCACGGTCCAGATCGCAGCCTGCACGATATCGAGGGCATCCGCCTCATTCATAGGGGTATCACTTTACCTTGACGCCTGGGCCGATAACGAGCTCCTTGCCGTTATCCAGCACTGCAATGATTCCGTCAGAGTATAGTTTGACTTCCTTGACAACGCCAGTGACTGTGCCGTCGGCATTGGTGACAGTCTTGCCGATCACCGCGTCCGCCTCGCTGAGCGACGTGCGCTGCAGCAGGCTTTCGAGATTCTTGTTGGTCTTGATCGTCTGTTCGACCTGCGAGAAGGTCGCGAGCTGCGCGATCTGCTGCGTGGCGTCCATCGGCTGCGTCGGGTCCTGATTCTTCATCTGGGCCACGAGCAGCTTGAGGAAGCTCTCGTAGTTCAGCGACGCCTTGCTGGCGTCGTTGCCAGAGTCGGCACCCGAGACGATCGGGGTGTAGTCATTGTTGCTGACGCCGCTTACCGCCATGGTGCGATCTCCTTGCGAATCTGCTCGACCGTGGCCGGCGTGATTTCCTGCGTGTTGAGGATGCGGTCTTCGATGGCGTAGAGCCCACGGATCGCCTTCAGCGCTTCGAAGGCGCGGCCGTTGGTGACCAGGCCGTCGACCCGCTTCAGTTCGGCCAGGATCTCTTCGTTCTTGAAGCAGTTAAGCAGCATGACGACCGACTTGCGGAACATTGCGGTCGATTGCTCGGCGCCTTCCGGGTTGATCAGGATCATCTGGGCGATGAAGTAGAGCTGCTTCAACGGCGTCGTCGCGTCTTCCGGCTGAAGCACGTGGTTTTCCAGAAGGAAGGTCACGTCATTCAGGAATTCGACGGCGACCTTGCGGTCAACGCGAAGCACCGCGCCGTTTACAAAAATTCTTTCGCCCGACTTCAGCGAGATACGCAGTGTGCTCTTCATTTCAGTCCATCCCTGATGATGGTGGTAATGTCAATTATGCCCTGGAAGTTGGAGGATTCGCGTTTGCGGATCTTTTCCGTCTCGTTGAGTATCCAGATGGCGATCGAAATCAGATTGGCGCGCAGCTCTTCGTTGAGCTGGTTTTCCGGAGCGCGAAGATCCTCGATGAAGCGGATCCAGACGCGCCGGGTGAAATAGATCGCCTCGATGGCTTCTCTCGAATACCCGTTCTGCTGTCTTGCGGCTTCAAGGAGCGCAATCGAGCGATCGAGTACCTGCCGCTCTCGATTCTTGGAGTCGGCAACGCCATCCTCCATGATCTCGGCATAGGAAAATTGGTACATTCAGACATCCTTCATGTTTGTCCGGTCGCCTCTTCTCAGAGGTAGTTGAGCAAGCTCATCTGCTGCAGTCTCGACGTCAGCGCGTAGGATGTATCGAGCTGGGTCTTCAACATATTCACGCGCGTTGCGTTTTCTTCCTGATCGACGCCGTTGACGTCGATGATGTGGGTCTTGATGAGCTTCTCCTGCGCCTCGATCGAAGTCGTCGCCTTCTTGACGCGCGACTCCGAGATACCGAGCGAGCTGCGTTCCCCGTTCAGGCCGGCAATAGCCTGCTCCATGTAGCCGAATGCGGCGTTGTTGAGCGTGTTGCGGACCTGCGAATCGACGTTCTTGTCCATCAGTTCCGACGAGATCACGCTGGCAAGCGCGAACATCCGGAAGCTCTTGGTATTGGCGTTGGTCGAGCTCTCGATGACCTCGCTGGCGCTGATCCGGCTCGTCATGTTCTGGCTCGAGGCATCAGACCAGTTGGCATCCCAATCCGTGCCCATGAACATCGGTTCGAGCTTGGTCGTGATGAAGTCCTGCATCTGTGCCGGCGTGAACTGGCTCATGTCGGTCAGGCTGTTTGTCGACATGTAGCTGCTGAGCGCCGTATCGAATGCGGCCTTGGCCGCAGACGGAGGCACGGAGTTGTAGTCCGCGAGCGGCTTGACGTCTGAGTTGATGCCCGAAAACAGGAACTCACCGTTGAAAGAGGTGTTCGCCGCCGATGTGAAGATCTGAAGCGCGCCATTCACTTCGGACTTCAGGATCTTCATCGCGTCGACGCTGTCGTTGCCCTTGTAGGTCACAAGCGTGTCGCGCACCTTCTCGGCGGCCTTCTGCATCGTCTCAAGCGCGCCCTGGGAGGCGGAAAGCCTCTGCGTGACCACGGCGTTGGTGCCCTTCAGGGAGCCCATCCTGTCCAGCTCGCGCTGCAGATTGAGCGATCGCGACGTCGACGCCCCAAGCGTTAGGCCGATGTCGTAGTGAATGCCGCTCGTGCTTTCCTGGGTGCGTCGCAGCAACTCGGCCTGAGTCTGCTGGATCGTCAGGCGCATGGCGGTCTGAATCGCCAGGTTCGAAACGAAGGATGTCTTCATGATTACCTCACAGCTTCCATAAGGGCCGCCATCATGGCGTCCACGGTGCTGACCAGCTTGGCCGATGCTTTGTAGGATTGTTCGAGATCGAGCAGCAGCGACAGTTCTTCGTCGATGCTGACGCCAGTCTGCTTGCTCAGCGCTTCCGCCGTGCGCGACAGCAGAGCCGACTTGTTGTCGTCGGCTGTCGATGCCGTCTTGCGGAACTGCTCCAACCAGCCGACGGAGCTGGTGGCGAAATTCAGAATGTTGCTGTTGCTGTCGAGGCCGGACGCTGGGTCGAACGCCATGTTCTCACCCATTGCGTTGATGAAGCCGTCCAGCAGGGCGGTATAGCCTGCATTGCCGGTGGGGTTGTTCGACGTACCGTCGAAACCACCGTCGCGCAGCATCAGCGGGTCTGCCTTGGCAAGCGCGTTGACCGTGATCTTCGATGCCATGCCAGGCACGATGCCGACTGGCGGAATACCCGCCGTTCCCCAGGTAAACAGGCCGGGCTGGCCGCCTTCCTGGAACATCGTCACCAGGCCGCGGGCGATTTCGTCGAGCTGCGACTGGAATTTCGGCCCGACGTCGTCGCGCAGCTGTACGAGTGCTGCTAGCTTGCCCTTCGCCGTCGTATCGGCGCCGGTTCCCGCGGCAATCGGCACGCCGTCGACATAGATCTTGTTGCCGACTGTCGTCGCGTCGTAAACGTTTTGCGAGGCGAAGGTGACCGAGCGCGGAATCGTCTCGAACAGCACGGTCCCGTCGGTGGTGAAGATCACAGTGTCGTTGTTGGCGCGCGTCGTCGTCGAAATGCCGACGATCTCGGAGACCTGCTTCAAAATCTTGTCGCGCTGATCGAGCGCGTCGTTCGGGTCCGACCCTTGCGCCGTTGCCGCCTTGACGGCGTTGTTGGCCTTTTCGAATTCCGCCAACAGGCCATTCAGCTTGTCGACCTCCAGCGCGATTTCCTTGTCGGCATTCTCGCGCATGTCCTGGACGGACTTGGAGGCCTTGTTGAGCGAATCCGCCAGGTCCCCGGCATCAGAAACCGCCGTTGCGGCGATCGTCTTGTTGCCAGGGGTCGCGGCAAAGGTCTGAATGCTGTTGCGGAAATCGGCCAGCAGCTTGGAAGGCGCCGTCTCGTAGCTGTTGCCACCGAGCGCCGACTTCATCAGTTCCAGCCCTTCCCGCAGCCTTGCCTGGCCCGAGGCCTCGCCCATGCCGGCGATGCTCTGTTTGAGCAGCGCCTCGTTCTGGGCACGGTAGATGGATACGACCTGCGCGCCATTCGCCGTGCTTCCGAGCAAAGCAAGCCGACGCGAGTAGTCCGCGTTGCCCGCGTTCGCGATGTTCTTCGACACGATCGCGGTTTGCTGCGCCGTGTTGCTGAAAGCCTGTTGTGCGATGGATATTGCGGAGGACAGCGACATAACGCGGACCGTATCTCTTTCAATTACCGTTTCAGGTTGACCAGAACTTCAAGCAGGTCCGATGCGGTCTGGAACACCTTGGAGTTTGCCGTGTAGTTGCGTTGCGCCTCGATCATCGAGGTCAGCTCGTTGGCGATATCGACGTTGGAGTTCTCGAGCGCCTTGGACTGGATGTTGCCGAACGCACCGGAGCCGGCAAAACCGGTGACGATGACGCCGGAATCGGTGCCCTGCGAGTAGACGTTGCCAGACTGCGGCAAGAGCCTGTCCGGGCTCTGGACGGTGGCAAGCGCGATGCGGAACTTCGGAATGAGGTTACCGTCGCCGTACTTGACGTAGACCACGCCTTCCTTGTCGATCTCGAAGCCCGACATCTTGCTCGGCTTGCTGCCGTCGATGCCGCCGCCGGTGCTGGTGAAATCGCCACCGAGCTGCGACGTCTTTGTCGTGTCGATCGTCAGGGCGCCGAGATTGGCGCCTGTGCCCGGCAGGTTGTTGATAGGCGTCGTCGTCAGCGTGGCGGGCGTGGCCGAAATGCGCTTGCCGGCCGCGTCAAACGTCATGCTCTGCGAGCCGATCACGCCCGTTGCCGGCGGGCCTGCCGTGTATGTCGAACGGTCCCGTATCTCAAGCGACCACTGGTTCACGCCGGTTTTCTTGTAGACGAAGTCGAGGATGCGGGTGTTACCCTGGCTGTCGTAGACGACAAGCGACGTCGGCTTTTCGTCGCCGACGGCAGCACCTGACGGCAGGTTCGCTTCCATCGTGCCCTTGGTCGAGCCCGACGCCACCAGGCCTTCGTCCTTGAGCTTGACTTCCGTCAGGCCGTCGAAGCCGTTGACCACGACCGTCGGGTCGGCGCCAGCCTTGTATTCGTAGCCCATCAGCTTGAAGCCGGCGGTGTTGACGAGGTTGCCGTCCTTATCGGGAACGAAGGAGCCGGCACGGGTCAGGAAATTCTCGCCGCCGTTGCCCTGCACGATGAAGAAGCCGCCGCCGTTGATCGCGAGGTCGCTCGAGGACGTCGTGTAGCTTGTGCCGCCCTGCTGCGAAATGCTGTAGCGCACCTGGGTCTCGACGCCGCCGGAATTGTAGTTGCCGCCGCCCGAAGGCAGGATCATCGATGAGAACTCTGTCGAGGCGCGCTTGTAGCCCGTCGTGTTCGCATTCGCGATGTTTTCGGCGACAGTGCCGAGACGGTTCGACTGAGCGTTCATACCGGAGACGCCCGTTCTCATGCTGCCATAGAGACTCATATCGGATCCTCATTTCCACGTTGCAGCGACACTAGGAAGCGGGCCTTGCGTGAACCTGTCTTAGGTACGCCCTGACCCGCCTAGCCGCGCCTTAGTTCCAGTCGATGCAGTAGCCAAGGAACCGCTTGGAATCGATCGGGTCGAAGCCCAACTTCTTGCGCAGTTTCTTGCGCAGCTTGCTGATGTGGCTTTCGACGACGTTCTCCTCGACGTCTTCATCGAAGATGCCGTAAATCGCGTTGAAAATCTGAGACTTGGAGACTCGGCGCCCGCGGTTGGAGACCAGATATTCGAGAATGCGGCGCTCGCGGCGTGGCAATGCGAACACGTCGCCGTTGATCTCCGGATCGCGGCCATCTGCAAAGACGCGGATCGGGCCGATGTCGGTGTAGTTGTTGATGGCTTTCAGGCGGCGACGGATCGCCGCAACGCGTGCCAGGATCTCGCGGGGGTGAACCGGCTTGCGAACGACGTCGTCGACTCCGCAGTCGAACAACGCCAGGGTGTTTTCGAGCGAAGGCGTATCGCTGACCGCAATGACGGGCGCCATCGACCGGTCGCGGATCGCGCGCGGCAAGGCAAAGGTGCTGTCACCCTGGCCGATCAGAAACGCTTCGACCGCGTCGATATCCGAATCTGCCGCCGCATTCACCCACTCGCCGAACTCCTTGGGATCAAAGCCCGTCGAGGGAATTCCTTCACGCCCGAAAAGCGACGTGTAGCCGTCTTTCACGAGTTCTCTATCGTCAACCACTACGATCATTCGTCCGCCTCCGAATCAGTATGGCACCGCACTGATTGAGAGGTACGAATCGAGGGATTCATGAACAACTAGAGGAAGTTAATGGGTGGAATTAATAATTGATTAACCATATCGCGCCGATTTGATCTACATCTAGTGGCTAAGCGTTAACGGTCACACTAAAATAATGTGGAAAAGTTAACGGCTTGCGACAAAACCACTTGCCGTCACATTCTCCACGCATTGTCGCCACAATGCAGAATGACCCGTAATCAAACAATCATTGGTTGCTTATTGACAGAACTGCGTGGCATTCGGCGTCCACTTGCCGTAGCCCGTCGCGACCAGATTCGCGATCACCCGGCAGACATATTTCTTCTGCGCCGGGTCGTTGTTCGGGCCGGCATGATACCGTGCGACGGCCATTGTCCAGCTCTCATGCTTCGCTCGAAGGTTGGACAGGAAGCGCGCGGCATATTCGACATTCTTGCGAGGGTCAAGCATCTCCGTCGGCGATGCGAACTGATCGCCATGGAAGTGGTAATTTATCTGCATGCAACCGAGATCGATGAGCTTGGCACCCTGCGCCTGAGCGTTGGCAAATCGAACGAGAACATCCTGCGTGCTGGTGCCGAAATAGGCCTTACCTTCGATATTCATTGCGTAGGGTTGCAGCGACCCCTTGCGGCCGGTTTCCGTCAATCCGACGGAGTAGAGTATGCCGGCCGGAATGCCGTATTTGGATGCTGCCGAGATGATTTCACGTTCGCAGATTCCAGTGTCGGCACCGGCGAATGCGCTACATGTAGACGTGACCAGTGCGAGAACGCTCAGTGCCGGCAACCGCATCATCCGTACCGCCATTGCCAACCCGCCTTTCCGCCACTGAACCCTGGCTGTCGCCATCCTGTCGCTGCCGCCCCTGCCCGCTACCGTCCTCGGCGCGATCGCGGCCCTGCTGGCCCGCCTGGGCCTGCGGCTGCGAGCTGCCGCCGCCCGTCGATGTATCGCTGCCCGAATTGAACACGACGTTGATCTGATCGACCGCGAAGCCCTGGGCTCGCAGCGCCTTGACCATTTCGCTCTGGTCGTCGCGCAGCTGGCGGAAGGCTTCGCCGTTCTCCACCTTCAGCTCGACCTGCAGCTCGTCGTCCTTCAACCGCAACGTTGCGGTGACGAGGCCAAGCTCGATCGGATGCATCTGGATCTTGAGCGTGTTCAAGGTCTTGCCGGCCTGCGTCCAGGCACCCGGCTGGCCGAGGGCAGCACTCGGCTGCAACGACTGGGCAAAGCCCGCGTCGCCGGCGATCGCGTTGGCGACATTGGTGGAATTGCTGTTCATCGAAATGCCGAGATAACGGCGAGCTTCGAGCACGGTGACGTTCTCAGCCTTGGCATTTGACCGCGCGGCGTCAACCGTCGCCCGTTCGCCGTCCTTCGATATGCTCATCGAAATCGCCTGCCCCTTGCCATCGGCGCGGGCGAAGCGGAACAACCGGTCGGTGCCCTGTTCGCCATCGGCACCTTCGGCACTCGCACCATGGGCATCGATCATCTCGCCATGCCCAGCGCCCTTGGCGCCGCGTTCACCGAGGGCATGGACGCCAGCGGCGCCGGCCGAGCCACCTTGGGCATCAGCACGCGTCGACGGCATGGCGTTGCCGCCGAGCAGCGTCAGCAGGTCGTCTACGCTGGCGCTTGGGGAAGTCTTGGCATCTGAAGCCGCGGCCGCATCAGTTGGCTCGCCGTCTGCACCCTGCGCGCCGTTTGCCTGGCCCCTACCCAAGCCGCGCGACAAACCCGCTATGCCGGCGGCCAATTCGTCGGCGTCGGCGGCAACCGTCTCATTCGCCTGTTCGCGCGCCCGCGCCGCCTTGGCAGCAACACGCTTGGCGTCTCGTCCACGCTCCGCGAGCGAGAACCGCTCGTTCTGAGCATTGTGATTGTCGAGCAACGGATCTTCCGGATCCCCAGGTGCACGATTGTGCGCCTGCTTGGAGATCGAGATCTTGGCGTCGCCGCCTTTAATGCCGCCATTGCCAATCAAGGTCGCAGCTCCAGAGTTTTCGCCTTCGGCCGCCTCGCCGTTGCCGGCGGACGAACCTTGTCCGCCCTGACCGTTCGCCTTCTGGCGCCCAGCGGTTGCGACGGCGTCCTCGAAGGCGCCGGGGGCTTGCTCCTTGCCGCCCGCACGTGCGCCCGGCTTGCCCGTCTGGGACTGAGGTGGTGCGCGCAGGCTTTCGTCGAGAGCTCTCATTTGCCTTCCCCCCTTAGCAGCGCATCGATCTCCTCCAACTTGGACCGCCCCTTGGCCACGAAACCGTCGTGAGCAGGATCGGAGGCGTCGGCAGTCTCAGCGCTGGCCTGTGTCGTCTCGCCAGCTTCTGGGGCGCTGGCATCAGCCGCCGGGCTACCGAACGGGCTCATGCCGCTTCCCGTTTCCGCACCTTCGATCTGCTCGACTGGCGTGGCTGGTCTAACCGGTCTAGCGGAGAACGCTTGCGTGAGGCTTTCATCGTCCGGTGGTCTGACAACGGCCTCTGCAACTGCCTTTGCCGCGTCACGCAGGGCTCGGTCACGCGGAGAAAGCTCAGCGTCCGGGATCGCGGCGATGCTCTGTGTTGCGGCAAAGACGTCAGACGACGGTACCGACGCCAGCCCGGCGTAAAAATTGGCGAGCACACGCGGCTCGGACGCACCGTCGGCTGCGAGCTGCTCGGCCCGTTCCGAGGCAAGCTTTGCCAAGGATTGCTTTCCGCTGATAGCCGCACGTCGTGCGACGCGAAGATAGACCTCGCGCTGGCGCGGCGCATCCATGAAAGTCAGGATTTCGGAAATCCGTTCGTGCGCCGCCTCGTCGAAATGCCCGACGGCCAGCTCGACGAAGACGTCGGCGAATTGGCTGGCATAGGGCGACGTCAGGTATCGGCGGGCGTAGTTCAGGGCATAACGAAATCCCTTGTCAGGCATGTTCGCCTGCACAGCAAGGAAGACCGAGCGACGAAGCGCCGCCTCCTCGATAATCGTTCCCGGAGCAGTCAATCGCGCCCAGTCGTAGAACTTCATCGCCCCGACCGGGTCCTGCTGAGATGTGGCATTGCCGAGGATCAGGAACAGGTAGGGACCAACACGGGAATTGCGGTACTCGGGCGCCGCCTTCGACAGGCTCTCGACGATCAGGCCACCCTTGCCGCCGAGATATTGCCTAAGCGCGTCAGTAACGCGCGAATCGAAATTGCCATCGACATCATGGTCGGCGAGATAGTTGAGTGTTTCCGGATTACCGCCGCTCATGGCGTAGACAAGTGCCGCATCGACATTGCGCGGATCGCGGAACACGGACGCATCCGCAGCCCTGAGCCGCTTGTCGATCGCACCCAGCATGAAGCGCTGCATCTCGATGGCAGAATGATCGCCGAGCACCACCGAGTCCTGCACGTATTGCAGCGACCGGATCATCTTGAAGGGTGCAAGCTCCTCGAGGTCGTTGGCATCCGCCATTCCCGCCGAAAGCGGGATGGCCAGTGCCGACATCATCAAGGCGGATCGCAAGCGTCGCAGCATCGGTTCTAACCCTTAGCCGACTGCAGCAGGATTTCGATACGGCGGTTGCCGGGCGCATAGGGATCGCCAGGGATCTGTAGCCGCCGGTCGGCAAAGCCGCTGATCTGGCTGACGCGATCTTCCTTGAGACCACCGCGAACGAGCATGTAGTAGGCGCTCTGGGCGCGCGCAGCCGACAGGCGCCAGTTGTCATAGGTGCCGTCCTTGAACGGACGACCATCGGTGTGGCCACGGATGGCGACAACGCCCTGGCGCTCAGACAGCAGCCGGCCGATCTTCTCCATGGCCATGACAAGTTCCTTCTGCGGCACGGCCGAGCCGACGGCAAACATCTGGGAATCCGTCTGTTCGCTGATCGTCAACAGCAGACCGCCTTCAGCCGGCGTCACGACGAGGCCCTCTGCCAGTTTGCCGGCATCGCCTCCGAGCTCCCTCTTGATCTCGGCCTTCAATTCCTCGGCCTGCGCTGCGGCATCCGGTTTGGCAAGTTCTGCCTCTTCGGCATCAGTCTTACCGGCGTCGGCCGGCTTCCCTTCGGCCTTTTGTTCTTCGGCGGTCTTCTGCAATGGCGCTGCGCCGCTCGCCATCGCCGCCTTGGACGCCAAGGCGACGTCCGTCTCGGTGGTGTTGCCGGCATCCTTGACTTCGACCTGTTTGGTCCAGAAGTCCGGGTCGAATGGATCGCGAAAGGCCTCGCCGCCTTCCGCCCCGGTCGACGGCCCGGACTGCGCCGCACCGCCGTCACCCTTGACGCTGATGTTTGCCTGCTGGCCGACTTCCTGCGCGATTTCCGAAAGCACCGAATAGGGATTCTCGAAGAAATCGGCGTCGGAGTATTTCGTTTCCTCGCCCGAGGTTGCGGTCAGCTGGTCGCCGGTCTTGGCCGAGCCGCCCGATTTTTCCTGCTCGCCGTCGACCTTCGATCGCTGCTGTGTCTCTTCGCCCTGCGCATCCTTGGCAGGATCCTTCAAGCCACGCTCAGCGGGCTTCTGGTCGGTCAGCTGCACCGGGTTGAAATAGGAGGCGATGGCCGCCTTCGTCTCCTCGTTGGCGGCATTGATCAGCCACATGACGAGGAAGAAGGCCATCATCGCCGTCATGAAGTCGGCGTAGGCAATCTTCCAGCCGCCGCCGTGATGCTCGCCATGACCGCCACTCACTCGTTTGACGATGATGATTTCGTTCTTGCCGTTGTGATGGCTTTCGTCGCTCATGCGAGGACCTTCCGGACAGTGTCGGCCCAAGCCGCCATTCTTGTAACGAGGATCGTCTCATCCATTTCGATGGCGAGGTCGATGTCGTTGGTTTCAACGTGGCGGAACACCGGCATGTCGTCGCCGAGGCTGCTCTTCAATGCTTCGAACAGGGGAAGCGGACCCTTGATGGTGATCGCACAGCCTTCGCCAGCGATAATTCCCTGCCGGATCATCTGCGCCATATCGGCAACGGCGCGCTGCGCGAGCGCCTCCTCCATGACAGGTGCAAGCACCCGGGCGGTCTGGTCACCCAGCGAAACCGCCAGATGCTCGGTCATCTCCTGAAACCGTCCGGCCATGCGACTTGCGGCCTCGTCCTCGAGGCGCCTGGTCAGGGCCTCGATTTCGGCCGCGTGGGCCGCCTGGAGATCGGCGATCTGATTGCCGTGTTCGAAGGCAAGCTCCGCCGACGCTTCGGCGCGGCCCTGCTCGAAAGCCTCGCGCCGTTCGGCTTCGACATCGATCTGCGGCGCAGCCGCTCGCGACGTGTGCCGGTCGCCATCGGAGTAGTCTGTATCCAGATCGGGGAAGTATTTCTGCGGCATCATCGACAATTCGACTTTCGGCGCACTGAAATCCTTGAGATAGCGGGACAGCATCGCGCTCATGGCTGGAACCTCGATGCGCGCAGCACGATAGAAGGCGATCCCCGTCTGCCCGACAGGCGCCGCCCTACGGCGCAGAATTCCCATGATCCTGACACTGCTGAAATGTCTCCCTCGGGTCCGGTCACCGATAGCGGCGAACCCTGCATTCTTTGACTTACAGCGGCCGGGCACGGGAATTTTCATTCCGGCGGCAGACCGATGCAGGCGGCGGCGCAAATCTCATATTGGCCGGCAGTCATCCGACAGGACTGCGAGGGAACGCTATTCGGTCAAACTTGTGCGAAAATGAATGTGTTGGACCGCGCCAGGGCAATTAGCGCGGTCCAACCGTTTCCACCGGGTGCCGTGACCGACGACGTGGCAGAACTCAACTCGATTCGATATCCGCCTTCTCGGCGGGCACGGACGGGCGGTCCCAAACCGGCGGAACCAAGGCGCCACCGGCTGGAAAACCTTACTGCTGGAAGAGGCGCAGGATGTTTTCGGAGTTGGTATTGGCGATCGACAGCGCCTGAATGCCGAGCTGCTGCTGCGTCTGCAGCGCCTTCAAGCGCGTCGATTCCTCATTCATGTCGGCATCGACCAGACGACCGACGCCCTTGTCGATCGTATCCATCAGGTTGGCGACAAAGCTTTCCTGCATGTCGATACGCTTGGTGATCGCGCCGAGTGTCGAACCGGCGTCCGTCAGCTGCCCGAGGATCTTGTCGACGACGCGGATCATCGCGTCCATTTCCGTGGGCGCGGTCGTCGCAGTCAGCTTGATTTCGGTGCCGGTCGGCGGCGCAGCCGGCGGGGCGACGATCAGATAGTACGGTGCGGCGGTGCCGGTCGGCGTCTGCTGCAGCTGGTCGGCATCATAGGCCCTGGTCAGCAGGCCGCGCGCCGCGCTGCCCGTGTCGATCAGCATCGATTGCGCCGTGTCGAAATCGAGCGTCGTGATGGAAACATTGCCGTTTCCGTCGCGGTTGAAGGAAGCGACGACCGACTTCGTGCCGACGGCGGCTGTATTGGTATTGTAGAGCCAGTTCTCGCTCGAGAACGACGCCGATTGTGCGGCGGACATGAGCTGGTTCTTCAGCTCGGTGATTTCCTTGTTGATCTTGAGCTTGTCGACGCCGGGCTCGCGCGCGGCGACGAGCTTGGTCTTGATTTCGGTGACGACGTCGATCGACGCCTTCATCGCCGCATAGGCAGTGTCGACCTTCGCCGCACCGAGACCAAGCGCATCCTGAACGGTGGAGAGTGCGGCGTTGTCCGAGCGCATGGTGGTCGCGATCGACCAATAGGCGGCGTTGTCGGCTGCTGTCTGCACGCGGTAGCCGGACGAGATTCGCTCCTGCACTTCGGCCATATTGGTGTTGATCGAACGCAACGTCTGAAGTGCGGCCATGGCGGCCGTGTTGGTCATGATGCTGGTCATTGGTCACTTGCCCCGAAAGATTTTCTGAGAACATTCCGGAGTGATTGACCGGCAGCGACGGGACCAGCGTCATGCGAACCGCCCCTGTTTTGCCCTGGGGGCGACCCTTCGCTCTTAACGAATGTGTAACGATTGTTTGGTTAACAAACGGTTAACGCCATTCATAAGTCAGTAACGAAGGTGAACAAAAATAAGGGAATATGAAGCAGGCGTTAACGGCAAAAGACAACGCCCCGGTAACGCAAAAACCGCGCCGTCCTTTCGGGCGGCGCGGCTTCCTGGAGGTCATGATCATGACGGGCGCAGATGCGTCCGTCATACCTATGCGCTGATTAACGGAACAGCGACAGGATGTTCTGCGAGTTGGTGTTGGCAATCGTCAGGGCCTGGATGCCGAGCTGCTGCTGCGTCTGCAGAGCCTTCAGGCGGGTCGACTCTTCGTTCATGTCGGCGTCAACCAGCTTGCCGACGCCCGATTCGATCGAGTCCATCAGGTTGTCGACGAAGTCCTTCTGGAGATCGACGCGCTTGTTGACCGCACCGAGGTCTGCAGCAGAGTCAGTCATGCTCTTCNCTTCAGGCGGGTCGACTCTTCGTTCATGTCGGCGTCAACCAGCTTGCCGACGCCCGATTCGATCGAGTCCATCAGGTTGTCGACGAAGTCCTTCTGGAGGTCGACGCGCTTGTTGACCGCACCGAGGTCTGCAGCAGAGTCAGTCATGCTCTTCAGGACGGTGTCAACGCCGCTGAGGTAATTGGCCAGTGTCGTTGCCGTTACGCCAGTGCTGATGTCGAGGGTCAGAACGCTGACGCCGGCGATGGCCGTGCCAGTGGAGTCCTTGAGTGCGTCTGTGAGCAGGCCGTTTGCTGTTGCTGCTNCCAGTGCTGATGTCGAGGGTCAGAACGCTGACGCCGGCGATGGCCGTGCCAGTGGAGTCCTTGAGTGCGTCTGTGAGCAGGCCGTTTGCTGTTGCTGCTTCGTCGATCAGCATGGTCTTGGTCGTGTCGACGTCGAGCGTCGTCAGGCTGACATTGCCGTTGGAGTCACGGTTGAACGAACCGACGATCGACTTCGTGCCCGGAGCAGTTGCGCCGGAAGCGGTGTAGAGCCAGTTTTCGCCGGAGAACGAAGCGGACTTGACGACGCTCTTAAGCTGTTCCTGAAGCTGCGTGATTTCCTTCTGGACCTTGGACTTGTCAACGCCCGGCTCGCTGGCAGCAACCAGCTTTGCCTTGATTTCGTCGACGACCGAGATCGCGGCTTTCATGCCGGTGTAAGCAACGTCGGTCTTGGCAGCGCCG